>DASZAD010000148.1:0-5901 GCA_035945415.1 Streptosporangiaceae bacterium | reverse complement strand
TGGGTGCTCAACACCGCACTGGTCGTTTCGGCGGTCCGGCTAGATGATCCGACTGCCCGCGTCCTCGACATGGTAGGAGGCAAGGACGGCCTCTACAACGACGTGGCCGAGGCGTGCGTGGGCGCGCTCGTCGCCTTCGCCGCCGCGGCCAGCCCGCTCCTGCTGCTCGTGGCGCTGCCCTGCGGTGCGCTGCTGCAGCGCTCGGCCCGGCACTCCCAGCTCGTCCAGGCTTCCCGCGTCGACGCCAAGACCGGGTTGCTCAGCGCCGCGACCTGGCAGCGCGAGGCCGCTGTCGAGGTGACCCGTGCCATCAGGACCCGCACGCCGCTCGCGGTCGCGATGGTCGACATCGACCACTTCAAACAGGTGAACGACACCTACGGCCACCTGGTCGGCGACGCGGTGCTAGCCGGAGTGGCCGCCGCCCTGACCGGAGGCATGCGCGAGTACGACATAGCCGGCCGGTTCGGCGGCGAGGAGTTCAGCCTGCTGATGCCGCACGCCGATGCCGATGAAGCACTTCACATCGCCGAGCGGCTGAGGGAGATCCTCGGCCAGATCCCGATCCCGGCCGGCTTCCAGACAGGTGAGGACCCGCCGCACATCACCGTGTCCATCGGCGTGGCCGCGCTCACAACGGGCGTCAGTGACCTGACCGACCTGCTGGCCGCCGCCGACACGGCGCTCTACCGGGCCAAGCGGGCCGGGCGCAACGCCGTGCGGCTAGCCGACCATCCTCCCGAAGCCAGCGCAGCGCCCGCGAGGGAGAAATCCAAGCCTCCCGATGCCAGCGCAGTGCCCGCGAGGGAGAAATTCAAGCCGTCGGCCGAGGCGGGGCCCGCTGTCTGACCCTGGCGCGATAATTTCCCGGTGACCGCATCGGGCATCAGGCGGATCAGCGCCGCGCAGCGGCGGGCGCGGCTGGCCGTCAGGCACCGGCTGGCGCCGCCGGCTCGCGCGAGCACGGCCGAGGACGTGGCCCGGGATCTGGTCGCGCTGCACGGCACCGACCCGGCGTCGGTGTACCTGGCCGTCTGGACCCGCACCGCGGGGGTGGACGCCGCGATGATCAGCCACACGCTCTACCAGGAGCGGGCGCTGATCCGGATGCTCGGCATGCGCCGCACCATGTTCGTCGTGCCCGCCGGTTCCGCGCCCGTGATCCAGGCGGCGTGCACGGACGAGATCGCGCAGCGGCTGCGGCGCCTGCTGGTCAAGCGGCTGCAGGAGGCCGGGATCGCGGACGACGCGGCCGGCTGGCTCACGGAGGCGGGCGACGCCACCGTCCAGGCGCTCACCGTCCGTGGCGCGGCGACCGGCGCGGAGCTCTCCAGGGACGTACCGCGGCTGCGCACCCAGATCGTGGTGGCCGAGGGTAAGAGTTACGGCGGCCTGGTGAGCATCGCCACCCAGGTGCTCATGCTGCTGTCCGCCGAAGGGCGGATCGTCCGCGGCCGTCCGCTCGGCGGCTGGACCTCCAGCCAGTACCAGTGGCAGCTCCCCGGCACCTGGCGGCCGGGCCGGCCCGAAGATGCCTACCCGTCGCCGGGTGCGGCGCGGACCGAGCTGGCCCGCCGGTGGCTGCTCACGTTCGGCCCGGCTCCAGTGTCCGATCTGCAGTGGTGGACCGGGTGGACGGCGGGGCAGGCGAAGGCCGCGCTGGCCGGGCTGAGCATCACCGAGGCGGACCTCGACGGCGTGCCCGGCATCCTGCTCGCCGGGGACGACGCGCCCGGGCCTGGCAGCGAGCCGTGGGCGGCTCTGCTGCCCGCGCTCGACCCGACCGCCATGGGCTGGCGGGAGCGCGGCTGGTTCCTCGGGGAGCACAAGAACGTGCTGTTCGACCGGTCCGGGAACATCGGCCCGACCGTCTGGTGGGACGGCCGGATCGTGGGCGGCTGGGCGCAGCGCGAGACCGGCGAGGTCGTGTTCCGGCTGCTCGAGGACGCCGGCGCGGACGCTCGCGAGGCCATCGCGGCGGAGGCTGAGCGGCTGGGGGAGTGGCTGGCGGGAACCCGGGTGACGCCGCGCTTCCGCACGCCGCTGGAGCGGGAACTGTCCGGCTGACCTTCCGTCACAACCACCCACGCCCGGCCACCCGGGTTGCTGTCCTCGCCCGGAGCGGGAACTGTCCGCTTGATCTTCCGTTACAGCTCGCGGGTCCAGGTCTGCTCGACCAGATCGTGGCCGAAGCTGTGGTGTCTGCCCTCGGCAGCCAGCCGGAAACCGGCCCGCTGGTAGATGCGGCGGGCGTCGACGAGGCAGTCCTGGGTCCACAGCGTCATCCGCTGGTATCCCGCGCTACGGGCAAAGCTCAGGCACTCCTCGACGAGCCGGGCGCCGATGCCCAGGCCGCGGGCCCAGGGCTCGACCAGCAGCAGGCGGAGCTGCGCGGTTGGAATTTCTCCCTCGCGGGCGCTGTGCCTGGTCGTGCCGGAGGCGCGCGAGATGGCACCTCGGGAGGTGCCGTCGGCCTGGCGCACACAGAACACGCAGCCGGCCGGCTCGCCGGCGACCTCGGCGATCCAGGCCGCCTCCAGCTCCGGGTCGTGCCCGCTGGCGAAGTCCGCGACGATGCGGGCCACCAGGTGCTCGAAGGTCTCGTCCCAGCCGTACTCCTCGGCGTACACCGCGCCGTGCCGCTGAACCACCCAGCCCAGGTCACCGGCGCGGGGCGGCCGCAGCAGGTAGGACCGGGGACGGCCCGGCGGGCCGGAGCGGTCGAGCACCTGGCGGATGACGGCCATCGCCGCCAGCAGCTTCTCTTTGTCGCCGCCGGACAGGCCGGCCAGCAGGCCGGCGGTCTGCTCGTCCTGCCGTGCGTCCAGGCCGGCGAAGACAGCCTGGCCCGCGCCGGTCAGGCTGATCACCTGGCGACGGCCGTCGCGCTCGCAGCGCTGCCTGCTGATCAGCTTGTCCGCGTCGAACCGGGTCAGGATGCGGCTCAGGTAGCCGGCGTCGATGTCCAGCGCGCGGCGCAGCGTCGTCACCTCGGTGGCGTCCCGCCTGGCCAGCTCGAACAGCACCCTGACCTCGGTCAGGGAGTACGGGCTGTCCAGGTGGCCGCCACGCAGCAGGCCGATCACGTTGGTGTAGAACCGGTTGAACTCGCGCATCGCCGCCACCGCGCCGGCGTCGCGGTCCGCCGCGGTCATGATCGCCTGACTCGTCACCGTTCCATCGTGGCGTCGATTACTGACAAAGTCAACGACTTTTTTGACCAGAGCAAGTTACTTACTGGGCGCCGGCCACGGTTCGCCGGTCGCCTCGCTGCTCGATATGAGGTCCAGCCAAAGACTGTGTTCGAGTGATTGGCGGCGCTGTTGTCCGCTGCTACTGCCAGTAGCTTGATCTCGGATCGTGGCCGGGATTCTGCAAGCTTCGGCGGGGTCGCCGTCAGCGACGGGCGCGCCCGGCCGTACTGGGTACCGGCTGGGCTGGGGACGGAACGAGGGCCGCTCGCTGGCCGGCCAGGAACAGGCCGGCCGCCGTCACCGCCGTCACCATCACCACCTGCAGCAAGCGGTAGCCGGCGTACTGGATCAGGAAGGCCCCGGCGGCGATCGACAACGCCTGGGGGAGCGCGATGAACGCGCTGGAGGCGGTGGCCGTTCGCCCGATCAGGGTGGCGGGGGTCCGTCGCTGGACGAAGGTGTCGCAGGCCACGAACGTCCAGATGAGTCCCAGGTAGCCGATCCCCATCGCGGCCAGGGCGACCGGGATCGACCCGGTGAGCAGGCCGAGCTGGCCCGCGGCGAACGCCAGGTATCCGATGCCCATCACCCGCAGCTCGCCCAGCCGCTTGATCGCGGCCGAGGATGTGATCCCGCCGAGCACGGCCCCGACTCCCTGGGCGGATCTCAGCACGCCGACGAAGGCGGTGCCGCGGCCGAGGCCCTGGTTCACCACCGCGTAGATCGTGGTGGAGCCGAACCCGACGAACAGGAACGACGCGGCGGCGCCGCCCACCGCCAGCCGGAGCGGCCGGTCGGCGACCAGATGCCTGGCTCCGGCCAGGAAGCCGGCCAGCCGGAACGGCTCGTGCCGGGGGCGGGGCTCTCTGACTTTGATGATCATGGCGGCGACCGCGGCAGCCACGTAGCTCGCGGCGTCGAGCAGGGTCACGCTGGCCAGCCCGCCGAAGTGGTAGATGATCACCCCGACGACCGGCCCGGCGATCCTGAAGCCCTGCCTGACCGTGGTGATCAGCCCGTTGACCTCGGCCAGCCGCTCCGGTTCGACCATGACCTTGAACAGGCCGGACAGCGTCGCCTCGATGACGTACAGGGACGCGCCGTACAGCAGCGAGGTGACATAGATGATCCACACGCGGCCAGCCGAGTCGGCCGCCAGCAGGGGCAGGATCACCACCGCCGAGATCAGGCAGGCCCAGATCAGGAACGTCCGCCGGGGCAGCCGGTCGATGGCGGCGCCGGCCACGGGGGACAGCACGCCCGGCAGCACCACCCCGACGTAGGCGAGCCCGCCCGCCGCGTAGCTGCCGGAGAGGTCTTTGGCGGCCACGCCGAGGACGACCAGCAAGGCGGAGTCGCCGAACAGCGACAGGGTGAGCCCGATGAACAGCACCCGCAGCCGGCGGTCACGCAGTACGCCCACCATCATGCGGCCCCAGATCTGGTGCCCACCATGGCCCGGAAGCCGCCCTGCGCGCTGCCCAGCGACGGCTGGCCCAGGGTGATCAGCCGGCGCAGCTCGCCGTCCAGGTCGATCTCCCGCAGCCGGCCGGCGAGCAGGGCGGCCCGGGCGGCCAGCAGGCCGGCCTGGCGGCTGGCCGTGGCGTCGTTCAGGTACGGCGCCTGCCAGAACGGCTCGTCCGCCACCAGTCGCTCGACCGTCAGCAGCAGCAGGTGGCTCCACAGCCGGACCCGCATCATCACCGACAGGTGCAGCGAGACCCCCGCCCCGCCGGCCACCACGTTCGGGGTGCCCCAGGGCAGGTACAGCACGTCACCCGGCCGCAGGGCCACCTCGCCCGTCGGCTCGCCGAGCTCGGACTCACGGTAGTTCCGCAGGTCGTCGCGGCGGACCGGCGGCTGCGGCCAAAGCGTCCAGGCGGTGGTCCCTTCGAGCTGGAGCACGAACACGTCGAAGTACGCGTGCTGCGGGTTGATCCCGCGGCCACCCGCCGGGGTGAGGAAAGCGGTGGCGTTGACCTCCGTGGCGAACTTCGCGGCCAGCATCCGGGTCAGCGCCCGCACGTTCGGCCGGAGGTGGTTCAGAGCCGGCCAGGTGATCGTGGCCCCGGTGCGCAGCAACTCGTACACGGTCTGCGGGACGACGGTGTCGGTGACGTCGGCATCCTGCGCCCGCAGCAGTTCGGTGAAGGCCACATGCGGCACCATCACGCCATCCTTCATGACCCGGATGTAGGGCGGGCGGATCGCCTCGGAGTGCACGATGTCGTCCAGATCCGCGATGGACAGGATCTGCCGGGGGTCGCCGGTCAGGGCGGCCGGACGGTACAGCGGCGCCCGGCCGAAATGGGCGGAGAAGAAGTCGTCACCGCCGGCCAGCTCCTCGAAGGCAGGCGTGTACATGACCGTCCTTCACCCTGCGGGGGCCGCGCGTACCACCCGCAGCCAGGTCCGGTCTTCGGTGAGGTAGGTGTCGAACGCCAGCGACGAGGAGGCCAGGCACCGCAGGAGCTCGGAATGGCTGAGATTCTCCACGGTGATCCGCTGCGTCCACGCCGTCTCGCCCACGTGGGTTTCGATCGTCGCGCTGATGAACCCGTCCCGGTGGATGATGTCCCTGACCACGAACTTCCGGTCGCCGCGCCGGCGGGTCAGCGGCGCGGCGAACAACGCCGGGTCGTGCTTTTCGATGAGCACCGACCCGGCGCGGCGGACGTGCCACCGGCAGGTGTCGAGGAACTGCTTG
>DASZAD010000147.1:0-12366 GCA_035945415.1 Streptosporangiaceae bacterium | reverse complement strand
ACGGCGGCCGGGCGGAGCGGTTTGACTACGTAAGAATCCCGGTGGCGCCATCGGGACCCCGCTGCCCGCAGGTCCGCGCACGGAGATGGCCATGATGATCTCGGCGAGCGTGTTCGTCTTGGTGGCCGTCGTCCTGTGCGTACTGGCCGTGGGCGCCGTGCTGGCGATCACGCACGTCGCGATGTCCGGCTCGGCAGCGGTCGAGCGCGACGGGCTGTACCGTGGCACTCGGGCGCCCGTGTGGTCGCTGCCGGATTCGACCGGCCAGCAGCGCCGCTCCCCGCCCGAACGGCCGCTCCAGCTCATCCTGTTCACCGATCACTCGCTGAAGTGGTTCCCCTCGGTGGCGACCGGGGTGCGCGAGCTCATGGCTGGATCAGGCGCGCCGGACATACTCATCCTGCTGCGCAACCGCAGCGAGGTCGCCGAGCCGGTGCTGCACCGGCTCGGCTTGGCGGGCGCTCCGGTGGTGACCGGGTCGCCGTCGCTGTACGGGCGGTACAACGTCCGGGTCACGCCGTTCGCCATCCTGGTCGACTCGGCGGGCCTGGTCCGCGCCTCCAGCCTGGTCAACTACGACTGGCAGATCCACAAGCTGCACCGGCTCGCCCGGATCCCGCTGGCTGGGCCCGGCCGGCCGGCGGAACGCGGCCTGCTCCGGCGCCGGGCCAGCGCGGCGGGGGTGTAGCCGTGCAGCTAGCCGCGCTTGGGGCGAAGGCTGCGCTGGCGGTCATGCTGCTGGTGGCCGGCGGCGCGAAGCTCGCCGACCTGCCCGGCTTCGCCGTTACCGCGAGGCTGTTCCTGCCCCGCCGGGTCAGGCCTGCGCAGTTGGGCGTGGCCCGCGGCGTGGCCGTGGTGGAACTGGCACTCGGTGCGGCCAGCCTGTCCTGGCCGGCAGCGGCGTGGCTGAACCAGGCGGTGCTGGCGGCTGGCTGCGGGTTCACGGCAGTAGCGGCCGTTGGGTACACGTTCCACCGGGGGCGGTCCTGCCGCTGCTTCGGGGCCTTGTCCCGGCGCCGGTTCGACCTGGCTGGCATCCTCCGCAGCCTGGTGATCGTGGCGACCGCGGTGCTGGCCACAGCGCGGGTGACGCCGCCCGCTGTGGCACTCGGTGGCGCCGCGCGCGTGCTGCTGCTCGTGGCGTCCGTGCTGCTCGCCGCCGCCTCGTACGCCGCGGCCAGGGCACTGGCGGCCAGCCGCGACGCCCAGCCCAGGCTGGCGCCGCGATGAAGATCCCGCTGTTTCTCGCCGTCGCCCAGTGGGCGCTGCTGCTCGCGCTCGGGCTGCTTGTCATCGTCATGTACCGGCAGCTCGGCCGGGTGCTCGGCCAGAGCAAGGCAGCCGAAGGCCTCGGGCCCGCGGTCGGCGCGAAGGCGGCCGGGTTCGAGTACGCCAGGGCGGCCGACGGCACCAGGCACGAGGTCATCCCCGGCGTCGGGCAGCCGCTGCTCATCGCGTTCGCGGACCCGACCTGTCCGGCGTGTGAGCAGCTTGTCGGTAACCTCGGCGTCGCACTGGAGGCTGGCGAGCTGACCGGGCTGCGGCCGCTGCTGCTCATCTCTGACCCGCCGAGCTACCTGGAGATCTCCGAGGCCTTCCGGGCCACTCGGCTGGAGACCGGCCAGGTGACCTCGCATGGCGTCCGCGAGGCCTATAACGCGATCGCGACCCCGCTGCTGGTCGCGATCGACCGCACTGGAGTGGTCCGGGCGGCCGGATCGGTACGCCAGCTCACCGAAGTGCGCGCGTTCGCCCGGGCGTGCCGGGCCGGCGGGCCGGCCGCCGCCCTGCCGGTGCTGCCCGGCGACGGGCAGCACCCGGCACACCCCCGGTGGCGGCCCCGGCTTCCGGGCCCGCCCCGGGAAACGAATAGAGAGGTGGATCGCGTCATGTCCTGGGCACGGATGGGCGAGGCGCTCGACGCTCGCGTCGGTTCGATGGCCGAGAAGATCACCCGCCGGATCAGCCGCCGGGACGCGCTGCGCACCGCGGTCGTCGGCGGCGCGACGGGAGTGGCCACGCTGGTGCTCGGCCAGAAGCCAGCCTTCGCCGTTTACTGCTACTGCGGCCCCACTTACCACTGCAGCTACTATCGCCACACATGCCCCAGCCGACCGGGCTGTCCCAGCGGTTACATTCTGTGCAAGAACAGCTCATCCGCCTACTGCTCGTGCGACCAGGGGCATTACAACCAGCAGGGCTACTGCTGCGAATGGGCGGCCGGCTCGTGGATCGCCTGCTCCGGGCTCGGCAGCGGCCACGGCTTCAAGGTCTGCTCCGACTGCCTGGGCCCGGCCCGCGAGTGCGCCTACTGGTGCACCTGCCTGAGCAGTTGCCAGTGCTGTAATTGCACCACGCCGGCTGACGTACGCGCCGAGCACCAGCAGGTGCAGCGCGACCTGGCCGCGTTCTGAAAGTCCTGCTGGCCGTCGGCGCGGCCGTTACCGGGCTGGTGGTGGGCTGGCGGGCCGGCTCGCCGGCCGTGACGCTGGCCGTGCTGGCGATCGGGCTCGCCGCCGCGAACGGGTACGCCAAGGCGTACTCGCCTTGAGGGGCGAACGCGGCGGCCTCGCTGGCCGCTGACCTCCCGGTCGGGAGGTTCCGCCGAGCCTCCGCGCTACTCGCCGCGTATGCGGCGCCGGCCGCGCTGGCCTGGGCCGGGCTCGGCCTGGTGCTGACCGTGCTCCCGCTCAGCACGGCTGCGCTGCTGGTGATCCCGGTCTACTGCGGCTACTTCGGGCTGGCCGAGTGGTCCGATGCCGTTGGCGGCCTCCGGCCGCCGTCCACTGGCTGGCAGGTCCCGCAGTCCCTCGTCCTCGGTGCCTCGCGGCGGCGCCGGATTCTGGTCTGGGGGGCGATCCTCGGGCCGGGGTTCGTGACCCGCAACCCGTATGCGGGGTTCGGGCTACTCCCGCTCCTGCTCGCCGCGCTGGGCGACGCCCGGGCCGGGCTCATCACGGGCGCGGCGATCGGGGCCTGCCACGGCGCCGGCCGGGCGCTCGCGCTGTTGCGCGATACCCGGCAGGTCAGCGTCACCGAGTATCTGCAGTCGGTGCTGAAGTCGATGTACTGGCGCCGGGCGGACGGGCTCGCCCTGCTCGCGCTGGGCGGGATCGCAGTGGTGATGCTCGCCGGAAGGTTCTGAGCCGGTGGGCCCACCCGCCGGTTCACCAAGCGCAGAACCCGGGTTGAACCGTCAGCAGCGTTGATCCGTTCCACTGGTGGCCTCGACCCGATCCCCCAGAACGGACAACGATGAGTGTTGTCGCGCTGATCACCTGGTTCTGCACCGTGGGCCTGGGCTTGACCCTGCTCGTCATCTGGCTGATCGAATACGACCGCGAGTTCCAGCGCGACGCTGCCACCCGCCTGCCGGTGCCGGTGATCTCTTCACACGCCCTGCTGGCGGTCACCGGGTTGGCCGTGTGGGCGGCGTATCTGATCACCGACGCATCCGGACTGGCCCTGGCCGCCGTCGTCATCCTCGGCGTGGTGGTCCTGCTGGGCCTGGTCATGGCGGTGCGCTGGATCCCGGTGCGGCGGGCCGTGGTGGCGGCGAGAACCGCGGCCAGGACGGGAAAGAGTCGAGGCCGCCGGGAATTTACGCTGCCGCCGGAGCGGAACTTCCCGTTGCCGCTCGTCGTCATCCATGGCCTGTTCGCCATGGTGACGATCGGCTTGGTCGTGGGCAGCATCTTCGGCGGCAGCTAGTGCCCTTGTTCGTGCCGTCACCGGCAGCGTATGTCCTGTTGCTAGCGCGCCACGCGGTAGCGGAGGCTGACGACTTTCGAGCTGAAGGTGCGGGTCTCGACGAGTTCGAGATCCACCCGGCGCTCGCGCTGGGGAAAGAACGGAATGCCCCCGCCAACCAGCACCGGGTAGACCCTGGGCCGGTACTCGTCGATCAGACCCAGCGCGGCCGCCTCGGCGGCGAGAGTCGCGCCGCCGATCGCGATGTCGCCCTCCGCCGGCTCGGATCGCAACCGCTCGATCTCCTCCGCCAGGCCGCCAGAGGTCAGGCGGGCATTGCCCTGCACCGCCGGCAGCGTGGTGGAGAACACCACCTTGGGGAGCGGCTTCCAGACCGCGGCCCATTCGAGCTCTGAGTCGTCGAGCGATGGATCCTGGTCGGCGGTCTCCCAGTACAGCATCGTCTCGTACAGCCGTCGTCCCAACAGGTGGACTCCGACCTCTCGTATTTCGTCGGTGACGAAGCGAAAGACCTCCTCGTCGGGCGCCGTCCAGTTGAAGCTGCCGTCCGGCCCGACGATGTAGCCGTCAAGTGAGACGCCCATCGAATAGGTCACGCTGCGCATCAGAAGTCCTCCTCGGTAACGGGTTCGACACTACGACTTGGCTCACGATCATGGGGTTGTTGTACGTCCCGTCGCGCTGATCTGCGGGTTCTTGGCTTGCAGTGAGTAGATGGCACTGGACGATCACGAGTTCCAGGACTTCCAGGACCTGCCGCCATGGCGCAAGCTGGTTCCGGTCGTCAGCGCCCCTGCGCTGAGGTTCTGTCCAACCGCAACGCGCCCGCAGCGGCAGTAGCGGGTGTGTGCACCAGGGGGCCGGGCGTGCCCGCGCATACTGGTGGCATGCCTGTTCGCCTGCACCACATCGTGGTTGATGCTCACGACCTGCCCCGGCTGGCCCGGTTCTGGGCGCAAGCGCTGGGCTGGAAGATCTTGTCCGAGCGGGAGCGTGAGATCGTCATCGGGACCGATGAGAACGCGCCCATCGGAATGTGCTTCATGCCGGTCACCGATACGAAGACGGTCAAGAACCGGGTGCATCTCGACCTCACCAGCGCCGCCGGGGACCGCGACCGGGAGATCGAGCGCTTGCTGGCGCTCGGGGCGCGCCGGGTCGACATCGGGCAGACGGGCACGGAGTCCTGGATCGTGCTGGCCGACCCGGAGGGCAACGAGTTCTGCGTAGTACGCCCGAAGGAGACGCTCATCCGCTGAGGTCCCAGCGCCGCCGCGGATCGGCCTTGCCCCGGCAGAGGAGTGCCGTTCCATCGACCGTCATGGCGTGGCCTGTCGTGATAACCGCACGCCGGCTGCCCGGCGCGGCCATCCTGAACGTGTGCGGGAGTCAGCACTGGTTCGGTCCGCGCTATGAGCGTCACGCTGTGCGTGCTGTTGTGGGCGCGGCCGGGCGCCGAGGATGGCCTGACCAGCTATGAGGACCAGGTGCTTAGCATCGCCGCGGACTACGGCGGCCGGATCCTCCAGCGCGCCCGGAGCGGGGGAACCGGCGGCCAGCCCCTGGAGATCCAGATTCTGGACTTCCCCTCTGCGGACGCGCTGGAGGCGTTCCTGACTGACCGGCGTCGCCAGTCGCTCGCCGGCAAGCGGGACAGGGTCATCGCCAGGACCGAGATCATCGAAGTCGAGCTGATACAGCCAGCCAACGGGCAGTGACACGCACCACCAGGAGTAGAAGAGCGTGGCCGGCGCCGGCTCCGGAGGCTGCGACCAAGGCGTCGGCTACGGCGGTGCGGCGGTAGAGCATGGATCGTCCGGAGGGTGCTTTGACGAGCAGGCCGGCCTTGCGGAGTATGGCGAGGTGATCGCCGACGGCGCTGAGCGACTGGCCGAGGGTGGCGGCGAGCTGGGTGGTGGAGGCGGGTTCGTCCAGGGCGTGCAAGATGGCGGCACGGGCCGGGCCGAGCAGCCGGCTAGTCCTCGGCGCCGGCCCCGCCATGGCCCTGGCCGGCGCCGCCACCACCCTGGCGGCAATCGCCCTGCGTCGCCCCCTCACCCGTCACATCCGCCCGGACACGCGAATACGACGAGTCACCCAGTGGAGATGGGCCCGCCGGAGGACCGGTGACTGCGGAGCGGGCCGGGTCGGGCCCGATCCGGCGGGGGGCAACGCGCCGGGGGGGTAGGCGGTGCCGCACCCGCCGGACCGGGGATCAATCGGCTGGCTGGCCGGCCGCGGCCCTGCGATATCGCTAACAAAGCTACTCACGATCTGAAGGTCTCAACACCCGGGGTAGTCATTGCCCTGACTGTCAGCTCAGCCCTGTCGTAACGGAACGTGCGAGCCTGGCTCCGAGGCCCGCGATCGCCAGCGGTCCCGGCCCGGCCGGATCTAGCGCGGCCGCGCCGCGGGCTGGTGGCCGGTCAGCACCGGGGGCCGGCGCGAGGTCGTGACCGGCGGCGCGGTACAGCCCAGGCACGGCGGTGCCGTGACGTAGAAGGCGGGGATATGCGGCGAGTCCGTCGGCGGGTTGGTCGGGAGCAGTACCGGCTCGCGCGGCCGCTGGCTGAAGTTGAAGTCCGAGATCAGGTTGCCCAGGATCGGCTCGTTTTCCCGCACGTCGGGCCGGGGGTCGGGGCGGCCGTCGGTGCGGGGGTTCAGCCGGGCGCCGCCCAGGAAATCATCCTCGATGAACTTCAGATACGCATCACTGCTCAGCGTCTGGTGGTCGATGAACCCGCGGCGCGCGTAGGGCGAGATGACCAGGGCGGGCACCCGCAGGCCGTAACCGTTGCGGTCCACCCCGGGCGGGGTCACGTGGTCGTAGAAGCCACCCCAGTCGTCCCACGCCAGGAAGATCGCGGTGGACTTCCAGTCCGGGCTCTTCATGGCGGCGTTGATCACCGAGGTGACGTAGGCCTGGCCCTGATGGACGCTGGCGGGCGGATGCTCGCTGTTGCCTCCGGACGGGGTGACCCAGCTGACGGCGGGCAGCCGCCCGGCCCGGGCCGCCGCGTAGTAGTGGCTCAGGTCCTGGATGTCGGACAGCTGGCGGTCGGCGTGCACGTCGGTGAACAGCGGCAGCGGGTTCCAGATCCCGGGGGTCAGGGGGGCCTGCCGGACCGGGGTACAGGTCTCGGCCGAGGCGTCCGCGCAGTCCGGCTGGGTGCCGTCCTGGATGTAGTAGGCCCAGCTCACGTGGTGGCGGTGCAGCAGCCAGGTGATGTCGGTCCAGGCCTGCTCGATCGGCATCTGGCCGGTGGCCAGCTCCTGGGCCACCGCGTCATCGAACACCCCGGCCCGGTATGGCCCTATAGAGTTGTTGGTGCAGCTGCGGGGCGAACTGCTGACGCAGCTGGCCGACCAGCCGGACACCAGGTAGTTGTGCTCAGGCTCCGACCAGGACCTGACCGGTTCGAACATGTGGTCCTGCAGGACGAAGTCGTGAGCGTAGGTCCAGTAGTTCGGGATCTCCGCGGCCGTGTGATAGCCCATCACGTCGGGGGTCTTGCTGTGGCGGCACGCTGGGTCGTCGGGGTTCGTGCACGTCTTCCGGGCGAGGGCAGCCTGCTGGATGAACCCGTTCATCTGGCCACCGTTGATGTCGGCGACGGCGTTGATGAAGCCGTGCGGTCCGCCGCCGTTCCAGTCCTGCCGGTCGTGATACGGGCGGATACAGCTCGCCTTCCCGTCGGGCACGCAGACCGTGGGGATCCCATTGCTCATCGGGATGCCGTCAGCCCCCGGGTAGGTGCCGAAGTAGCTGTCGAACGAACGGTTCTCCTGCATCACGACGATCACGTGCTTGATCTTGTGGACGCCGTCCGGCACCAGATAGGTTCCCATCGGCCCGCCGCTGACCCGCTCCACCGGGCGGGCCTGCGCCATGTTCCACGCCGCCAGCAGCCCCAGGACCAGCGCCCCCGCGCCGGCCAGCGCGAGGACACGCCAATAAGCGCGCACGAACTGTCCCATGCGTACAGTGTGGCCGGCAATCACGTCGCGCTGGGACAGTTCCCCTCGGCGCTCCCGGCACCACCCACGGGGGGAGCCGCCGGGGCGGCTCCCCCCGTGGGTGTGAAGAGCCAGGCCTGCCGGGAACCAGGGAGGTTAGTCGTCCTCTTGGAAGGCTTCAAGGCCTTCCTTGACCGCCAGAGCGGCGATCACCAGGGCGGCGATCGGGTCGGCCTGCCACCAGCCGGCCCACGCGTTGAGGCCGACACCGGCCAGGGTGGCCGCGGAGGTCGCGGCGCAAAACGCGGTCTCGGCGGAGTCGGCCACCAGGGTCCGGTTGCCCAGTGCCCGCCCGGTGGCGCGCTTGGCCGCCGCCAGTCCCGGCATGACCAGCAGCGCCGCGGCGGCGATGGCGAGCCCAGGTACCGACACCTGGGGCCGTGCGCCGGTGACCAGGTTACGGATGCCCTCGACGGCCAGGTAGGCGGCGAGAGCGAAGAACGTCACCCCGATCAGCCGCACCGCCTTCATCTCCCGCTCCTGGCCCACAATCTCTCCGCGTAGCTGCCAGACCACGATGGCGGCAGCGAAGACCTCGATCACCGAGTCCAGCCCGAACCCGGTGAGCGCGACCGACGACGCCAGAACCCCAGCGGTGATGGCGACCGCGGCCTCGACGATCATCCAGGCCATAGAGGCATATTCCAGCCAGAACCCCCGGCGCCGCAGCCGGGCCAGGCTGGCCGCGGTGGCGGTCACTCTGGCTGCTCGTAGGCCGGGCACAGCGCGACCGCGTTCCCGGTCGCGGCCAGCACCTGTTCAGCCGCGGCCAGCAGGTCCAGTAGTGCGGGCTGGGTCAGTGAGTACACCGACGCCCGGCCCACCGCCCGCACGTTAACCAGCGCGCAGGCGTGCAGGCAGGCCAGGTGCTTAGACACCGTCGACTGCGCCAGGCCCAGCTCGCCGGTCAGATCGGTCACCCGGGCCTCACCACCAGCCAGCCGCCGGACGATCGCTAGCCGGGCCGGATCCCCCAGCGACCGGAACAGCGCCGCCGCCGGGCCCAGCCCGGCCCGGGACGCTGTGGCCACACAGGCTTGCATCGCCATATGGCGATGATATCGGCGGATGCCACCCCGCGCCCGCCAGCGAGAACGCCGGGTAAGTGTCCCGGCTGGCGGCGGTGTGCTGGCGTCTGGCCGGTCACCGTCGCCGTCAGCGGTGAACACCGGACTCCGATGGGGACCATGTGACCAGGGAGACGAGGTTCAGGCTTCATGAGACCGGAGTGCTGGTGCCCAGTTCGTAACGCGTGATTTCCTCGAGCCGGCGCTGGCGGGTCTCCAGCCCGGTCCGCCAGAAGATGACCAGCCCGAGCAGCAACGGGATCGCGCCGATCAGCGCGGTGAGCGCGATCGAGGGGATCGTGGCCGCCGCGACGACCACCGCGATGATGAGCACGCCTCCGGCCTTGGTCATCCCGGCGGCAAAACCAGATCCTCGGGAGCGGACCCGGGTCGGGTAAATCTCGGAAGCGTAAGCTGAAAGAACTGCGACCAGCGAGCTGATCCCGGACAGGGGAAGCACGAGCAAGAACCCCAGAAGCAGATGGTTGTGCGACAGCGCATTTCCACCGATGACGAACACGGAAAGCGCGAGTGCGGTCAGGGCTGAGAGCAGGACTATCGTCTTCTTAGCACTCCAGAAACCGTACAGGCACGCGACCACGACGGTCACCGGAAGGCCGATAAGCGCAGCGTTACGCACGATGTAGGCGGAGTGCACCGCGGTGAACCCGAGGTGCTGCAGATTGGTCGGAATCCATAGCTGGAAGCCGAAGGTCACGAGCCCGGCGCCGATCGCCAGGGCCGTGATCGCGATGCTCGATCCGAGGAATGGACGGGCGAGTATCTGACGGAAACTATCGTGGATGCGGTCCTCGGCCGGCGGGAGTTCCCTGTGCTCATCGCTGATGATCGCGGCGCCGTAGCGTTTCATGATCTGCTCAGCGGCGGCCCGTCGGCCAATGGCGAGCAGGTACCGGGGCGAGTCCGGAATCCACTGGCTGAGCGCGATGACGACCAGGCCGGTCGGCACGCCGATCAGCCACATGATCCGCCAGCTGTAGTGCGGGATGAGCGCTCCAGCGAGCCAGCTCGTGATCACATATGCTCCCGCCACGTCGCCGCCGATCAGGACCAGCAGCCAGCCGCGGTGGCGCGCCGGGATCGTCTCCGCCATCAGCGTGAAAGCGATCGGCAGCAGGCCCCCCACTCCGATGCCCATCAAAAAGCACATGAGCAGGTTCCAGCTGAATCCCGGCATGGCGCCACAGATTCCAGTGGTCGTGAACAGCAGGCCAGCGAGGATGATGGATGCTCGCCGGCCGATGCGATCCCCGAGCCAGCCCCACACGAATGACCCGAGCACCGTGCCGGAGATCCCAGCGAGCGGCAGCCACGACACGGGCAGGTGCCCGTGCGGGTTGGTGGCGCTTTTGAGCCCGTACTCCTTCGCCATGCCGGGTGCCACGAACGAGAGCGTTGTGGGCTTCATGACGTCGATCGTGATCGCTATGGCCATGACCAGGAGAAGGGCAATATGCTGCCACCGCAGCGGCGCGTCGTCCAGGACGCCGATCTTGATTGCCGCCGCCTTTTTCTTGACCGCGTTCGCGCCGGTGGGAATCAATCCGTAAGAACACGCGGCCAGCCCAGCCACGATCAGAGCCATACCAGCAATCATCGCGGGATCTGGCCGCATGCCGGCCATGCGGTATCCCATCGCACGTGCGCTGTAATAGATCGGGAAATGCAGCGCTACGCCGATCACGCATGCCGCGGCCCCGAGCCAGAACGCGGCCGGGTGCGGGAACCGAGCCGATCTGACCTCATCACGCGCAGAGACATCGAGCATCAGGTACCCTCCGGAAGAGATGTAAGCAGCCTTCGAGCGCACGCCAGGCTCGTCGCCCCGACTACAGGCAGGCGGGAACTAGCCACATATCGGCGCTCACGCGGCGAGCCTCGCCCGGCATTCGAGTAATACGCTGCGCAAACCTATAGCACACGGTCACTCGATAAGGCCGGGCCTCATGCGCCCGCCATCGCGGCGAGTACATGCCATGCCCGCCGAGGCAACGGCGACTTGTACCGTGCCGAGAATCCTCTTGCTCGCACATCCAGCCCACCGGGTAGTAGTATGTGGCCTGTTATAGTCCCAGGCAGATCAATTATCGGCGCGCCGGCAGGATCGTGCTTATTCTCGATTGCTTGCGAGGCGCCAGGACACCGATCCCGGGACGTGCGACAAGAATCCGCAGCACCTGCCGCTCGGCAGGACCCGAGGTCTTCTGGCACGGCGCTTGCGCGGCGCATAATGGCTGCAGCGACGGGGAAGAGGAGCGACGGGGAGGGGAGATCGATGAAGATTGCTGTGCCCGTTGAATTTCGGTGGCGCCTACCGACGGCTTTATCTGCGGTGGCCGCCGTGTGTGCCTTGGCCGGTGCTGGAGGCCATGTGAACGCGGCCGGCACGGGCCCGGCTACCACCAGCGTCTTCGCCGCCGATGGCGGGCCGCGGACCGGGAATGCCGGCGTTCAGGTCACCCGCACTCCGGTCCGGCATGTTGTGGTGATCTACCTGGAGAACCACTCGTTCGACAACGTGTTGGGCTACTGGTGTGGCGAGCACCGGGGCCGCTGCCCGGAGGGGGGTATGCCGGCCCGGGTGCGGCTCTCGGACGGTGCGGTGGTGACGCCGGGCGTGGACCCCGACACCGTGCCGCTGGTGGCCCACAGCGTCGGCGCGCAACTGGCCGCGATGCATATCGTGGCCGGGGTGCCGCAGATGAACGGGTGGCAGAACGTGGTCAGCAGTACGGGCGGCAGTTGTGATGCTGCGGCCAGCTACCGGTGCATCAGCGGGTACCAGCCCGGCCAGATCCCGAATCTGACCACGCTCGCCAGCGATTTCGCGATCAGCGACAACACGTTCTCCATGAGCGACTCACCGTCGTGGGGAGGTCACTTGTACGCGGTTCTGGGCAGCCTGGACGGCTTCCTCGGGAATATCCCGGGACCAGGGGCCCCAGCCCGTGGCTTGGGCTGCAACAGCCATCTGGTTACGCAATGGGTCTCCCCGGCGGGAGCGACAAAGCTGATACCAAGCTGTGTCCCTGACTACGCTCTTAACCGCGCACGGTACCCCTATGGCGGGGCGTTCGAGGCGACGCCCGCGAAGTGGGAGCCGTCCATTCTCGACCGGCTCGACGCCGCGGGGCTGAGCTGGAAGATCTACGACGGTGGCCATCAGCCCGCCACCGACGGCTGGGCGATCTGCCCCTCCCTGGCTGACTGCTGGTATACCTCCCAGGCGCAGCGCATGACCAGCATGTCGCAGTTCCGCGCGGATGCCGCCGCCGGCACCCTGCCCGATTTCTCGATCATCATCCCGGGAAACATCGACGAAGAATACAGCCAGCACAATGGCACCTCGATGATCGCCGGGGACAACTGGACCGGCCACCTGGTCAGTGCCATCATGCACGGCCCCAGCTGGTCATCGACCGCGGTCTTCATCACCTACGACGACTGCGGCTGCTTCTACGACCAGGCGGTACCCCGGCGTAACCCCGACGGAACCTGGCAGGGCCCGCGCACTCCGCTGGTCATCATCAGCCCGTACGCCCGGCCCGGC
>DASZAD010000146.1:0-8579 GCA_035945415.1 Streptosporangiaceae bacterium | reverse complement strand
CGTCATCGCCGGCTACAACGGCCCGCGGCAGACCGTCGTATCCGGCCCGGCCGGCGCGGTCGACCAGGTGTGCCGCATCGCCAGCGATCGGGGCCTGGTGACCACGCGGATCGCGGTCTCGCACGCGTTTCACTCACCAGCGGTCGCGCCGGCCGCGACGGAGTTCGCCGCCGTCCTGGCCGGATTCGAGTTCCAGCCGGTCGCGCGCCGGATGATATCCAGTGTCACGGGCGGGGAGCTGCCGGCCGGCCAGGACCTTCGGGACCTGCTGGTCCGGCAGGTCCTTGAGCCGGTCCGCTTCGGCGACGCTGTGCGGACCATGGCGGCGGACGTGGATCTGTTCCTGGAGGTCGGGCCGGGCCGGGTGCTCGCGGGCCTGGCGGACGACATCGCGGCCGGCATCCCCGTGGTCTCGCTCGACGCTGACAACGCTTCACTGGCCGGCGTACTTTCCGCGATCGCCGCCGCCTACGTCCTGGGCGCGCCGGTACGACACGATCAGTTGTTCCGCGAGCGATTCAGCAAGCCGCTGCCGCTGGACAAGGAGTTCCGGTTCCTGGTCAACCCGTGCGAGCTGGCGCCCGGCGACCAGTCCGGCCCGCCCGCCGAAGCCGTCGTGACGACGGCGCCCGCCCCCCCGGCTCAGCCGGCCGGCCTGCCTGACGGGGAACATCCGGCCGGCTCAGCGAACCGGAGCCTTGAGGTCCTGCGGCGGCTGACGGCGCAGCGAGCCGAGCTGCCCCTTGACGCTGTGCCCGCCGGGAGCCGCCCGCTGGACGAGCTCCACCTCAGCTCGATCACGGTCGGCCAGATCGTGAACCAGGCGGCCAGGGAACTCGGCGTGTCGGTGCCGTTGACCTCGGCCAGCCTGGCCACGGCGACGATGGCCGACCTCGCCCAGATGCTGGACGAGCTGACCAGCACCGCCCGCCCGGACGACGCGGACGGCCATCCGCCGGAGGGCGTCGAGCAGTGGGTCCGGGCCTTCTCGGTGGAGCTGGTACCGCAGGCCGCCCGTCCGCGGCCGAACGCGGGTGTCGCGGGCGACTGGCAGATCTTCGCCTCGCCCGGGCATCCGCTCGCCCCGGAGCTCGCCCGCGCGCTGCGCGCCGCCAGGCTGGGCGACGGGGTGGCGCTGTGCCTCCCGGCAGACTGTGATGAACGGCATGCCGGGCTGATGCTCGACGCGGCCCATGCCGCGCTGGCGCGCGCCACGCCGTGCCGGTTCGTGGTCGTGCAGGACCGTCGAGGGGCCGCGGGCCTGGCCAAGACCCTGCACCTGGAAGCGCCGGCCATCGCCACCTCCATCATCAGCCTCCCGATGCCTCCCGGCATGCCGGCCGGGGCGGTGGCGGACGCCGTCCACCGCGTGGTGGCCGACGTGGCCGCGACCACCCAGTTCAGCGAAGTCCGCTACGACCAGGACGGCACCCGCCTGGTACCGGAGCTCCGGCTGGTACCCGACGCCGGCGACCCGGGCGAACCGCCGCTGGGGGCCGGCGACGTGCTCCTGGTCACCGGCGGGGGGAAGGGCATCACCGCCGAGTGCGCGCTCGCCCTCGCCACGCGGACCGGCGCGGCGGTCGGATTGCTCGGCCGCTCCGATCCGGACGCTGACGCTGACCTCCGGGCCAACCTGGACCGGATGAGAGCCGCCGGTGTCATCTGTCGCTACGTTCGCGCCGATGTCACCGCCGCGGATCAGGTCCAGGCGGCCGTGCGGCGGATCGCCTCGGAGCTGGGCCCGGTGACGGCGGTGCTGCACGGCGCCGGCCGTAACCGGCCGGTGCCGCTGGTCAAGCTGGATGAGCCGGCTTTCCGTGAGACCCTGGCTCCCAAGATTACCGGCCTGGAGGCGGTGCTGGCCGCCGTCGATCCGGCCTCCCTGAAGCTGCTGATCGCCTTCAGCAGCATCATCGGCCGGGCCGGGCTGCGCGGTCAGGCGGACTACGCCACAGCCAACGACTGGCTGACCGAGTTGACCCACCGGTTCGCCGATGAGCATCCGCGGTGCCGCTGCCTGTCACTGGAGTGGTCGGTGTGGGCGGGAGCCGGCATGGGGGAGCGGCTGGGTGTCGTGGAGTCGCTGGCCAGGGAAGGCATCAGCGCCATCTCGGTGGATCAGGGCATCGCGATGCTCTGCGAGCTGGCCGCCCGGCCGGACCTTCCGGTTCCGGTCGTGGTCATGAGCCGGGCCGGTGACCTGCCCACGATCACCCTGGAACCGCGCGAGCTGCCGCTGGGCCGTTTCCTCGACCGGCCGCGGGTTTACTACCCGGGAGTCGAGCTGGTGGCGGAGGCGGAGCTGTCGGCGGACAGCGATCCTTACTTGCCTGATCACGTGCTGGACGGCGAGCTGCTGTTCCCGGCCGTGCTCGGCCTGGAGGCGATGACCCAGGTCGCGTCGGCGCTCGTCCCGCCCGCGAGCACGGCGGTGATCGAGAACGTCGAGTTCTACCGTCCCATCGTGGCCTCAGCCGACGGCTCCGTCACGATCAGGCTGGCCGCGCTCAATCGCGGTGGCAGCGTCGATGTCACGATCCGCAGCGGCGACACCGGCTTCCAGGCCGACCATTTCCGCGCGACGCTGCGCTGGGAGGAGGCCGCCCCGCGCGGCGGGCCGGCGTCGGCGCCTCCGGCCGCGGCCACCTGGCCCCGCATCCCGCTGGACCCGGGACGAGACCTCTACGGTGACGTCCTGTTCCAGGGCAGGCGCTTCCAGCGCGTCCTGGCCTACCGGAGCCTGGCCGCCACGTCGTGCGTCGTGGAGATATCGACGGAGATATCGACGGAGATATCGACGGAGATATCGACTGGGCCCGCGGAGAGCTGGTTCAGCGCGTTCTTCCCGGCTGGCCTGGTATCCGGCGATCCGGGCGCCAGGGACGCGTTCATGCACGCGATTCAGTGTTGCGTGCCCAACGCGACGCTGCTGCCGGCCGGGGTGACGCGGATCTACCTGAACCCGGCGGGTCAGAGTGCCGGGCCGCTGGTGCTGGCGGCCACCGAGCGCCACTGCGACGGCGACACCTTCGTTTACGACCTGGACGTCTGGGACAGCGGCGGCAGGCTCGCCGAGCGCTGGGAGGGCTTGCGGCTGCAGGCTGTGCGCAAGCTGGACGGCAGCGGGCCCTGGGTACCCGTCCTGCTCGGACCGTACCTCGAACGCCAGCTGGCCGGGCTGTTGCCGGGCGGGCTGCGGTGCGTGGTCGAGCCTGACGGTCAGGAAGGTGCCAGCAGCAGGGCCGCGTCGCGCAGGCAGACCGCCTTGGCGGTGCGCCGGATGGCCGGTCCCGACGCCGCCGTCCGCTACCGCCGTGACGGCAAGCCAGAGGTGGCCGGCGGGATCAACGTCTCCGTGTCGCACGGCGCGGGGATAACGCTCGCGGTCACGTACCCGGGTCCGGCCGGCTGTGACGTGCAGGCGGTGCCAGGGCGTGGGCCGGAGGACTGGCGGCTCCTGCTGACTGAGGAGCAGTTCGCGCTCGCGGAGCTGATCGGGCGCGAGCGGGGTGAGGAACTGCCGGTGTCGGCGACCCGCGTCTGGGGGGCGGTTGAGTGCCTGCGCAAGGCGGGGCGGGTCGTGGCCGGACCGGTCACGCTGGCCGAGGCGCGTGCCGGGACGCCCGGCCAGGCCGGAAAGCCTGACAACTGGGTTCTGCTCAATGCCGCGGATGCGCGGATAGCAACGTTCGTGACTTACCTGCGTGATGAGGCGGCGCCAGTGGTCTTCACGTTTTTGACGGAAGGTGGCAGCTAGGGTGGAACCTTATTACGAATACCGGCACATCGTCAGCTTCGAGGAGACCAACCTCGTTGGCAATGTGTACTACGTCAACTATCTTCGCTGGCAGGGCCGGTGCAGGGAAATGTTCCTCCTTGAGCGAGCGCCCGACGTGCTGGACGAGCTGCGCGGTGATCTCAAGCTGTTCACGCTGAGATCCGAGTGTGAGTACCTGGCCGAAATTTCGGCTTTCGACGAGCTGTCGATAAGAATGCGTCTCGAGGAGCTGACGCAGACCCAGATCGCCTTCGCCTTCGACTACGTGCATGTGCGCGAAGGCGCTGAATTCCTGGTCGCGAGGGGGAAGCAGCGGGTCGCCTGCATGCGGGGCCCGAACGGCAGGACCAAGCCGGCCCGCGTGCCCGAATCCCTGCGCCGGGCGCTGGAAGGATATTCCATCTGGACGCAGGGCTACGGCGCGACCAACGGGCTGGCCCCTGCCCGCGGAGGGGGACGGGCATGAGCACGGCGATAAGCACGGGCAGCGGCCAGATACGAGATGGCCAGAAACGAGATGGCCAGAAACGAGATGGCCAGAAACGAAACGGGCTGCGCGAGGCACTCAGATGTTTCGCGACCGGGGTGACCGTGCTCTCCGCCGGCCGGGACACGCCCTGCGGAATGACCGCCAACGCGTTCACGTCGGTGTCCCTGTCGCCGCCGCTGGTGCTGGTCTGCGTGAAGCACGATGCCGCCATTCACCAGGCCGTGCTGGAGTCCGGCTCGTTCGCGGTATCCGTACTGTCCGCGCGCCAGGCCCATGTGGCTCGTTATTTCGCCGATCATTCCAGGCCGCGCGGGCGGGGGGAGTTCGACTACGTCGGCTGGACACCCGGGCCGAACACTGGCGCACCGGTCATTGACGGCACGCTCGCCTGGATAGAGTGCGCGCTCGCGGAGGTCCACGAGGGCGGTGATCACTCCATCTTTCTCGGGTCGGTGCTGGCCAGCAGGCACGGACCCGCCTGCGACGCCCTGGTCTTCTTCGGGGGACGCTTTCACTGCCCGCCGTTGAGCCCGCCGGAGACTTTCGTGACCGCCGACCTGGCGAGCCTTCCGTGACCACGCAACTGGTACGGCGCCGGACCTGCGGGAACAAGATGCCCGGGCCGCCGATGCGGGCGCTGCCGAAGCTGCTGGGACAGCTCTGGCGCGACCGGCTGAGCCTGCTCGCGGACGCCGCGGACGAGTTCGGCGATGCGGTCCGGTTCCGGATGGGCCCCAAGACCATCTACTACTTCAACCACCCGGACCACGCCAAGCATGTACTGGCCGACAACCCGGCCAACTATCACAAGGGGATGGGCCTGTCCGAAGCCAGGCGCGTGCTCGGGGATGGCCTGCTGACCAGCGAAGGAGCGCTATGGCGACAGCAGCGCGGGACGATCGGGCCCGCCTTCAGGCGCGACCGCCTCGCTGACTTCGCCGGGCTCATTGTCAGCGAGGCCGACGCTCTCGTCACCAGGCTGGACGCGAAGTCGGGCGAGGGACCGGTCGACGTGCTGGAGGAGATGACCCAGCTGACGATCGCCGTGCTCGGCCGGGCGCTGCTCGGTGCCGATCTGACCCGGTTCACCGGGCTGCGTGACGCGTTCGAGGTGGTCCAGGACCAGGCCATGTTCGAGATGGTGAGCCTGCGGATGTTGCCGATCTGGCTGCCGCTGCCCCGCCACCGCCGCTTCCATGCCGCGCTCGCTCACCTCGAACAGGTGGCCGCCAGGCTGGTAGCCGAGCGCGAGCACGACGGTAAGAGCGGGGGCGAGAGCGGGGGCGAGAACGGCAGCGGTGACGTCATCACGCGGCTGCTGGCGGCGTACCGGGACCAGCCTGATGAGGCGCTGCGACGCAGGAGGCTGCGGGACGAGTTGCTCACCCTGCTGCTGGCCGGCCACGAGACCACGGCCAGCACGCTCTCCTGGATGTGGTACCTGATCGACGCCCACCCCGAGGCGGCCGAGCGCATGCGGGAAGAGGCCGTGCGAGTGCTCGGCGACCGCACTCCCAGTTATGCCGACTTGCCTGACCTGCGGTACACGACCATGGTCATCGAGGAGACCATGCGCCTGTATCCGCCGGTATGGGCGCTGACCCGCCGCGCTGTCGAGGCCGACGAGATCGGGGGATATCACGTCCCGGCGGGGGCCGACGTCATGATCTCTCCCTATACGCTGCACCGGCATCCGGATTACTGGCCCGACCCGCAGCGGTTCGATCCCCAGCGATTCGACCCGGCGCGCACGACGGTGCATCGCTACGCCTATATTCCCTTTGGCGCTGGCCCGAGGGTCTGTGTCGGCAGCCACCTCGGGATGATGGAAGCCACGTTCGTGGCGGCGATGGTCGCCCGCAGGTTCCGCCTCCGGCTCGTGCCGGGGCGCGCGGTGAAGGGCGAGGCGATGCTCTCGTTGCGCGTCCAGGGCGGTCTGCCCATGCTGGTCCGGCCGGCCGCGGTTGGGGACACGTCCTAGCGAGCTAGGGCAGCCAGCCGGCGTTGTAGGCCTTGCGGACCGCGTCCACCCGGTTTCGCGCGTGCAACTTGGTCACGATGGTGGTCAGGTAATTGCGCACAGTGCCCACCGACAGCTCCAGAGTGGCCGCGATCTCGGCGGGCTCGGCGCCTTCACCGGCCAGGCGCAGCACGGTGAACTCACGCCGCGACAGCGGCATCCCGTTATAGTCCCACGTGGCCGCGGCCAGCTCCGGGCCCACCATGCGGCGTCCCGCCGCGACATTGCGTACGGTCCTGGCGAGTTGTGCGGCGGGCGCATCCTTGAGGATGAAGCCAGCCACTCCGGAAGCTAATACCGCACGGATCATCCCCGGGTGGCCCAGACTCATCAGGACCAGCGTCCGGCACGACGGCAGCTGGGTTTGAAGCTGCGCCACGGCCGGAAGCCGGTCATGCCCCGGCCAGTCGATGTCGATGACCGCTACGTCGGGCCGGTGCAGCATCGCGGTCGCCAGGATCTCCTCGTCGCGGCCAACCTCGGCCACGACCTTCATGTCGGGCTCTTGCCCGATGAGCGCAGCGATCGCGCCACGGATGAGCGCGACGTCTTGGGCCACAAGGATCTTCAGCATGGGGGGGCTTCTCGGAAGTTCGCTTCGCCTTCATCTCTTGCTTGAGCTTCTGCCCGGCCGATGGCGAGCCGTCGGCCAGGGAGCTGCCGTGGACGCGTAGACGCCGGCCCGCGCGCGCCCGGATCGTGGAGTGCAGCGGTGGGACTGCGACCCGCCGTGATCCTCAGCAGGATAGGTAGGAACGATCCGTCTTTTCGTACTTTTCACCGGCGTGTCGTCAGATATCACGACATTTGGGTTCTCAGGCGGCATCCAGAGAGGGGTCCCGCGACAGGATCGCGTGCTGTAGCCGCTGCAATTGGGCAGAAGGCTCGACGCCGAGTTCGTCCACCAGCGAGTTGCGCAGCCGCTGGAAGACCTGGAGGGCGCGGCTAATCCGTCCCGTCCGGTACAGGGCCGTTATCAGTTGCGCGGCGAAGTTCTCGTTTAACGGATGGCTGGCAACCAGTGCGGTCAGCTCACTGATGATGTCCGCGTGCCGGCCGAGGGCCAGATCCGCGTCGAGACGGCGGCCGAGCACCGCCAGGCGGCTCTCCTCCAGCGCCGTGACTTCCAGTTCGAGGACCCGGCCCTTGCGGACGTCAATGAGAGCCGGCCCGCGCCATATGGCCAGGGCACGGCCAAGCAATTCGGCCGCCGCGCGATGATCGCCGCCCTCGGAGGCCGCCCGGCCGGCATGGGCGAGCTCACGGAACTCCTCGACGTCGATCCGAGCGCCGGGCGCGTCGAGCAGGTAGCCGTTCTGCCGGGTTTGCAAGACCCACTTCGGGTCCTGGCCGGGCCCGATGGCCGCGGCGATCCGCTTGCGCGATTCGAGGATGTAGGTCTGCAACGTGGTGAGAGCGCTGGGCGGCGGAGTCTCCCCCCAGAGCTCCTCCATCAGGGAGACCACGGTGACCACACTCCCGGCGTTCAGGGCGAGCAGAGCGAGGACCGCGGATGGCTTGGCGGCGTCCGGCATGACAGGCAGCTGGTTGATACGCACCGAGAATGGGCCGAGCAACTCGATCTGCATGTCAGTCGGTACAGTGCTCATTCGTCGCCTCCACCAGCCCTGTCAGCAGGTCCCGCGACTTGAGCATCTGTCCAGAAGACCTGGGTGTCTAGTTACCGCGTCATGACTCGCCATATGAGAAACTCACATCAGGCGCGTCCCGCGCGCAGCACCGTCGGATCAGCGCGGGAGTCGCCTTCCGGATAATTGTCGCCAATACCAGCAGATAATCACGAAGGGCGCGCTGTCATATCGTAGATTGCTCCAGTCGCCCTCGAATCTCGTTCAAGCGGGGGAAGAGAGGATTGGTTAGCGCCAATGTCAGGGGGGTGCCCCGCCTGCTCCCTGACCCCCGGGACTCTCCCGCTGACGGCGGCGCTGAGGGCCTGACGACTGCGATCACAAGGAGCTGGAGCGATGACACGCGCCACCCGCGAGGGATCCAGGCTGGCACCGCGGCCGACACTCCTCGGCACCCTGCGTAACCGGATCCTTGCCCCGGATCCGCGGGAAGTCACATTCGAAAAGCGTGGATTCCAGGCTCCGGGAGGTGAGCAGCAGGCCAATCTCGAAATGGTTGGCCTGATGTTCCTGAAAGGCTTCGGCTACGGAATGACCGGCCGCGGGACAACCGGAATAGAGGAATCGCTCGAAACGATAGAGCCAGCATTTCGCGGATTCGCGTACGAAGGCTGCTCGATGGCGCTGGCGGTGCGGGAC
>DASZAD010000145.1:0-4754 GCA_035945415.1 Streptosporangiaceae bacterium | reverse complement strand
CGGATCCGGCGAGGCGGCCCTGTGATTGACCAGCCGTCACGCCGAGCCCTCTAATGGCTGGGTGAAGCCAGAATCATCCGATCTGATCTCCTCGGGCCCCCGGTGGATCTCCGGCCGGGCCGCCCGGATGATCAGCACCGGGGCGGTCCTCGTCGCACTGGCCGTGGCCGTCCTGGCTGTGGTTCAGTACCACGGCGAGGTGGCAGCGCTTCGCCGGCAGTTGCAGGCGGCCGCCAGACCGCGGCCTGCCCTCATCGTGGTGCCGCATGTGTCCACCGCCGTCTATCCACTGCCCCCGGACGGGTCACTCACCGGTGAGGTGACCGTCTTCTTCACCCAGTCGCTGGCGTCTGCCCGGGTCGTGCTGACCGCGCGGATCAGCGGCGGCCGTCCGCACACCCTGTACCACCTCGTCGGAAGCGACTGCTTGACCAACGCCGGCTACCGCTTCTGGGCCAGCGGGGTGAGCGACGCCCGCGGTATCGCCAGCCTGACCGGGCCCGGGTGGGTCGTCCTGCCGGGTGACTACTACTTCCTCGAGCTCAGCCCGTCGGTACTGAAGTCAGGCCCCGGCCTGCATGGCCCCCTGGCCAGCGCTGACGATCTGTCCGCGATCCACGACGGGTTCCCGCCGTGCACACCCACGCCCTGACCCCAGCGCGTCCGGGCCAGGTCGTGTCCCGTGGATCTTCAGCGGCGCGGATCGGCGCCCAGACGACGACCGGCCCCCGTTGAGGCCAGCACAGGGACGCCCACCCCGGCGAAAACGCTGGCGCGTTTTCGCCGGGGGCACCGGGGTCGTCGCCGATAGCTCCGCTGTTGGCTCCTCCTCCGCCTGGCCGGACGCCGCCTGGACGCCGCCCGTCGCGCCGGAGGCGCGCTGGCCAGCACTGGCACCAAGACCCACCGGACACGGCCTAACCGGGGCGGCGGAGCAGTTCGGTGATCTTGTCGCCTGCCCGCGCGACCACCGGGGCGTGCAGACGGCCGGGGGAGCGGGTGAGCCGCTCGATCGGACCGGACACCGACACCGCGGCGACCACCCGGCCGCCGGAACCGCGCACGGGTGCGGACACCGAGGCCACGCCGGCCTCGCGCTCGGCCACGCTGGCCGCCCAGCCCCGGCGCCGCACCTGGGCCAGTGTGGCTGCGGTGAACTTGGCGCCGTGCAGGCCGCGCCGGGCGCGCTCGGGGTCCTCCCAGGCCAGCAGCACCTGCGCGGCTGAGCCCGCGGTCATCGGCAGCGTGGCGCCGACCGGCACCGTGTCGCGCAGCCCGATGGCCCGCTCGGCGGCGGCCACGCACACCCTGGTGTCGGCCTGCCTGCGATACAGCTGGGCGCTTTCCCCGGTCAGGTCCCTGAGCTGGTTCAGCACCGGCTGGGCCACGGCGAGCAGCCGGTCCTCGCCGGCCGCCGCCGCCAGCTCGGCGATCCTCGGGCCCAGGATGAACCGGCCCCTGGCGTCCCGGCTGAGCAGCCGGTGCCGCTCAAGCGCCACGGCGATCCGGTGTGCGGTCGGCCGGGCCAGGCCGGTGGCCGTCACGAGCTGAGCAAGCGACGCGGGCCCCGACTCCAGCGCGTTCAGCACAGAAACCGTCTTGTCCAGAACGCCGACTCCGCTAGAGTTGTCCATGTACCGATACTGCCGTCTCGCTATACGAGACGCAAGCCGGTGGGAGGACGTGATCATGGGACCACAGCTCGCGCTGGGCAGGACGCTGGCCGAGAAGATCTGGGAGTCCCACGTCGTGCGCAGCGCGGCGGACGAGCCCGACCTGCTCTACATCGACCTGCACCTGGTGCACGAGGTGACCAGCCCGCAGGCGTTCGACGGCCTACGGGTGGCCGGGCGGAAGGTCCGGCGACCAGACCTGACGCTCGCCACCGAGGACCACAACGTCCCGACCACCGGGATCACCGGTCCCGGCCTGCCGCTCGACGGCCCGGGCAGCCCGATCACAGAGCCGGTGTCGCGCACCCAGGTGGAGACGCTCCGCAAGAACTGCGCCGGGTTCGGCGTCAGGCTCTACCCGATGGGCGACGCCGAGCAGGGGATCGTCCACGTCATAGGTCCCCAGCTCGGGCTGAGCCAGCCGGGCATGACGATCGTGTGCGGCGACTCGCACACCAGCACCCACGGGGCGGTGGGCGCGCTGGCCTTCGGCATCGGCACCAGCGAGGTCGAGCACGTCCTCGCCACCCAGACGCTGCCGCAGCAGCGACCGCGGATGATGGCGGTCACGGTGACGGGCCGGCTGCCCTACGGCGTTACCGCCAAGGACCTGATCCTCGCCATCGTGACCAGGATCGGCACCGGCGGCGGCCAGGGCTACGTGATCGAGTACCGGGGCGAGGCCGTCACGGCGCTGTCGATGGAGGGGCGGCTGACCGTCTGCAACATGTCCATCGAGGCGGGCGCGCGGGCGGGCCTGGTCGCGCCCGACGACACCACGTTCGGCTATCTGGAGGGGCGCACCGCTGCGCCACGGGGAGCCGCCTGGGAAGCCGCGCTCGATCATTGGCGGTCGTTGCGGACCGACGACGACGCCTCGTTCGCCCGCGAGGTGGTGCTCGATGCCGGCCTGCTCACCCCGTACGTGACCTGGGGGACCAACCCGGGGCAGGCGGCGCCGCTGGCCTCCACGGTGCCCGATCCCGCTTCGCTGGCCGACCCGGCGGAGCGAGCCGCGGCCGAGCGTGCGCTCGCCTACATGGACCTCACCCCCGGCACGCCGCTCACCGGCATCGGCGTGGACACCGTCTTCGTCGGCTCCTGCACCAACGGCCGGATGGAGGACCTGCGCGCGGCGGCCGAGGTGCTGCGCGGCCGCAAGGTGGCCGACGGCGTCCGGATGCTGGTCGTGCCGGGCTCGATGGCGGTCAGGGCACAGGCCGAGCGCGAGGGCCTGGACGCGGTGTTCACCGCGGCGGGCGCGCAGTGGCGCTCGGCCGGCTGTTCCATGTGCCTGGGGATGAACCCGGACCGGCTGGCCCCGGGCCAGCGCAGCGCGTCCACCTCGAACCGCAACTTCGAGGGCCGCCAGGGCCGGGGCGGGCGCACGCACCTGGTCTCGCCGCCGGTGGCGGCCGCCACCGCCGTCACCGGCCGCCTGACCTCCCCCGCCGACCTATGAACCCGGCCTCCCGCGATGCCACCGGCGCGCCTCCGGCGCGGTGCATGGTCGGCGCGTCTCCGGCGCGGTGCGCGGTCGGCGCGCCTCCGACGCGACGCACCCCGAGGGAGCAGGCCAGATGAGCCAGTCAGGAGCCGTCATGGAGCCGTTCGTCAGTCACACCGGGCGGGCTGTGCCGCTGCGGCGCTGCAACGTCGACACCGACCAGATCATCCCGGCCGAGTACCTCAAGAGCGTGCGCCGCACCGGCTTCGGCGACGCCCTGTTCGCCACCTGGCGCGAGGACCCCGGGTTCGTGCTCAACCAGCCGGCGTACTTTGGCGCGACCATCCTGCTCGCGGGCACCGATTTCGGGATCGGCTCGTCCCGTGAGCACGCGGTGTGGGCACTGGCCGACTACGGGTTCCGGGTGGTGATCGCGCCGCGGTTCGGCGACATCTTCCGCGGCAACGCGACCAAGGCGGGCCTGCTGCCGGTCCGGCTGGACGACAGGACCGTGTCCGCGCTCCAGGACGCGGTGGAAGCGGACCCAAACACCGAGATCACCGTGGATCTGGCAGGCCGGGAGGTCCGGTCCGCCGCCCGGCCGGACGGCGACTCGTTCGAAATCGACGACTACACACGGTGGCGGCTCATGGAGGGACTGGACGACATCGGTCTGACCCTCCGGCACGTCAGCGACATCACCGCTTTCGAGGGGCGCCGGCCTTCGTGGCTACCGGTGACCGGCTGAGGGCCCCGCTGCGGATGTGTGGCTGGCGCGCCGCTCAGCGCAGGCCCGGGCGCTTGCGCAGGGCGGTCTGGATGATGCGGTCGACCAGCTGGGGCAGTGGGAGCCCGGTCGCCGCCCACATGGCGGGGAACGCGGACATGGCGGTCATGCCGGGCATCGTGTTGATCTCGTTGAGCAGGATCTGGCCGTCCGGGGTGTAGAAGAAGTCCACCCGGGCCAGCCCCTCACAGGAGACCGCGTCGAAGGCAGCACAGGCGAGCTGGCGGATCTGCTCGATGTGCTCGCCGGGGATGGGCGGCGGGATGGCCACCCCGGTGCCGGACTCCAGGTACTTGGCCTGGAAGTCGTAGAAGCCGGCGGTGCCGCCGATGATCACCTGTGCGGGGATGCTCGCCTCCGGTGGCCCCCCGTCCAGGCCCTCGAGCACCGCACACTCGATCTCCATGCCCTCCACCGCCGCCTCGACCAGCACCTTGGGGTCGTGCGCGCGGGCGGTCTCGATGGCCTCGGTGAGCCCGGCCTGGTCGCTGGCGCGCGAGGTGCCGATGCTGGAGCCGCCGCGGGCGGGCTTGACGAAGACCGGCCAGCCCAGCTCGCCGATCTCGTCCAGCACTCGCTTGCGCTCGGCGGGGTCGCCAGCGGCGCCCGGCCGGTCCCGCCAGTCGCGGTCGCGCACCACTACGTAGCGGCCGAGGGGCAGGCCGCGCGCGGCGAAGATCAGCTTCATGTACTCCTTGTCCAGGCCGGCCGCGCTGGCCAGCACACCCGCGCCGGCGTAGCAGGTCCCCGCCATCTCCAACAGGCCCTGGATGGTGCCGTCTTCGCCGTAGGCGCCGTGCAGCAGCGGCAGCACCACGTCCACCTCGCCGAGGCTGCGCGGCACCTC
>DASZAD010000144.1:0-5743 GCA_035945415.1 Streptosporangiaceae bacterium | reverse complement strand
CGGATGCGCCAGGCGCTTGCGCTGTGGCAGCGGGCGGGGGATGCCACCGGGCAGGCGCGGGTCCTGGCCAATCTGGGCATCGTCGGCTTGCAGCAGGGCCGCTACCGGCAGGCGGCGGCCAGCCTGCGCCGGGCCCTGGTCCTCTACCGGGAGTCAGGGGACGGGTTCGGCGAGGGGCGGGCGCTGAACAACCTGGGCCTGATCCAATTGCGCCAGGGTCGCTATCTGCGAGCGGCCGAGTGCTTCGGCCAGGCCCTGGCGTTGCACCGGCAGGTGGGGGATACGGCCAACGAGACCGCCTGCCTGGCCAATGTCGGGGTGGTGCACCTGCGCGAGGGCGACTACGAGCAGGCGGCAGGCCGGCTAGGCGAAGCGCTGGAGCTGAGCCGGCGGATCGGCATGCCACTGAACGAGGCGTACAGCCTGACCAACCTCGGCCTGGTCGACCTGCGACTGGGGCGCCATCAGCGGGCGATCAGCCGGTTACGGCAGGCGCTGGCCCTGTGCCGTCAGCTTGGCGAGCGATCGAGTGAGGCCGAAGCGCGCAACGGCCTCGGCGCGGCCCTCCTCGCCGCCGGCCGGCCTGGCGACGCGCGCAGCCAGCACGCCACGGCACTCAGCCTGGCCACCCAGATGGGTGAGATCTACGAGCAAGCCCGCGCCCATGACGGCCTGGCCGCCACCTACCACGCCACCGGTGACGCCGGAAACGCCCGCCGTCACCAGCAGCATGCCGCCGCGCTCTACACCCGCCTTGGCGCTCCCGAAGCCGATCAAGTCCGCGCCCGGCTCAACCGGGCCGACCACGACCGCCGGCGTTGACAGGAAAGGCTCGTCCCTATGACAGACCCGCTGACCAGGAATTACATTGACCGGTGCCGGGCGGGCGACCGCGGCCTGCTCGACGTCATGACGCACGCCCGCGCTCGTTTCCCCGAGGCATTAGCGGCCTCCTGCGGAGCGCAACTGCTCCCGCGGCCGATGTTTATCGGCCAGTCCGAGATGCTAGGTTGCGCCAGCGCGCTGATCCAGCTGTTCCATCTGCTGGTATCTCTTCCTGATCGCTTGTTCGATGGCGACTTCAGCCGTTATTGCCAGGCTGTCGGAATCGATCCGAGGAAAGCCGCGCTGATAAAGCGGTTCCAGGGTGGCCCGGCACTGTACGGGCGGGCCGACATGTATCACGACGGCCAGTCCTTGAAGATTCTCGAGTTCAACATCGACAGCGTCGTAGGCGGCACGGAACGTGCCGAGATCTCGCGGTTGCTCCTGGATGTGGACGCCTTCCGCCGCTTCGCTGACGAGCACGGACTCTGGTACACGCATACCGGCGAGCGGCTGGCCCGGGTCCTGCGCGAGGCCGCCGAGCCGGTGAGCGGGGGAGACGCTCCGGTTGTCGGCTACCTCGAATGGGACGGCGGCCTGGTGCCCAGGTACATGCACTTGGTGCTTTCCTTCCAGGAGATGATGAAGCGGCTCGGACTCGATGTCGTGATAGGTGAGATAGGTCAGGTCCGCAGCAAATCGGGGCGGCTGTTCCTGCACGGCAAGCGCCTCGACGTAGTGCTCCGTTACTTCGGCATCGACGACATCACCGCGTCCGCCTACGGCGAGGATGCGGTCGAGCCGGTGTTCCGCGCCTACGAGGAGGGGAAGGTGGCCCTGTGGACCACGTTGCGGAGCTGGCAGGTCTTCAGCAAGGGCTGCCTGGCGTTGCTGTCCAGCGCACAGTCACGAGAGGCCTTCTCGCCGCAGGAACGGGATCTCATCGACGGCATCCTGCCCTGGACGCGTGCTCTGGTCCGGGACGACCGCGATCACCCCGGCCTCATCGGGCAGTGCCGGGACAACCGCGATGCCCTGATACTGAAGCCGTCTGGCGGTCATGGCGGCGCCGGCATCATCGCCGGCTGGAAGGCTTCTGAGCGCGAATGGAAGGACGCGTTGCTGCAGGCCAGCCGCGAGGGCGGTTACGTCGTGCAGCGAAGGGTGATCCCCAGGCGCGAGCCAGTGGTCAACCCGGTGACCGGCGCGATGGAACACTGGTCGGCGGTGTGGGACGCCTACCTCACCCCGGACGGTTATGCCGGATCCCGCGTTCGCGCGCTGCCTGCCGGCGACCACGGCGTCATCAACATGAGATCCAGCGACGCCTCCAGGACGGCAGGAGTCTTCTGCTGTCCAGACTGAGTTCCGGCGGTCAGCCCGCGCGGGCCAGGGCGTCCTCGGCGCGTACCTCCATGGCGGTCAGAGTCCCGGCGAGCCGCGGTCGCGGTGTCGCGGCCGCGACATCGGGCAGAGGCTGTCCCGTCATCAGGTCCACATCTATCGCGCCGGGTCCGCCGGTCACGCAGTCCGGCACCTGGGACGCGCCGTAGTGCCCGCCGCGCGCCCACAGCTTGCGGCTGCGCGGGGCGTTGTGCGCGTGAGCGAACGCCGGCGGGCGGCCCGCCGGCCAGCGACGTTCGACCCCCCAGGAGTCGATCCAGTCCAGGATCGCGGGCAGCCCCCGCACCGGCCCGGAGGTGAACGGATCCCACCCGAACGCCACCACCCCCACCTGCACGCACAGCCTGCCCTCGGTGTTTATGCTGGCGGCCTCACCAGGCCGTGGCGCGACGGCCAGCGGACCTGAGGTGTGCAGGCCGGCGGCGAGTCCGGCCCGGCCCTCATGGCAGGCGTCACCGTAAGGGCCCAGCGAGCAGGCCGCCCGGACGATGGGGATGAGCTGGACGACCTCGCCGGTGACCGGATTCCAGACCAGATGAGGTGGCCGGCCGAGTTGGTTCAGCCGTTCCGCCGCCGACAGTGCCGAGATCTGCTCGGGATCCGCACCCAGCGTCAGCCAGACCGCACGAGGAGCCCCTCCCTTCATCCGGCCGCCGTCGATCGACGACCGAGCGCACCCGGCACCTGGCAACCACGCCTCGCCCACGGCACTCCTTCACAGCGGTCTAGACCTTCGGGCCTTATTCCCTCCCCACCTGCCTACGTCAGGGCGGCGCATTAGTCCATAGGCTCAGCGTGGGTTCTTGGCTGGTGGGACGTATTCGTGGTTGGTTAGGGTGGTGTCGCGCCGCCCAGCCTCCTCATCAGGCCACCCGGGCCGCACCCCTGGCCAGGTATCGCGGGAAGCGGGGAGACAGGATGACGGCTGAAGTCACGGTTCCAGGGATCGAAGACGTCTCCCGGCTGGCCCGCTGGCTGAGCGCGAACGGCGTGCCCGCCGCCGCGACCGAGCTGCCGTCCATCGAGCTGATCCGGGGCGGCCGGTCCAACCTGACTTACCGGCTGACCTTCACCGGTCCAGACGGGACCTCCCCGGTGGTGCTGCGCCGTCCCCCGCTGGGTCACGTGCTGCCCACCGCCCACGACATGGGTCGCGAGTTCCGCGTGATTTCGGCGCTGCACAACACCAGCATCCCGGTGGCCAGGCCGATCGCCCTCTGTGCCGATCCCGAGGTCATCGGCGCCCCGTTCTATGTGATGGGGCACGTCGACGGCCTGGTGCTGCGGACCAGGGAACAGGCCGCCGCAATCACGCCGCCGCAGGCCCGGATCATCTCGCAGCGGCTGGCCGAGATGCTGGCCGCCATCCACGGGGTGGACGTGGCGGCTGTCGGGCTGGCTGATTTCGGGCGGCCAGAAGGGTATCTGCGGCGGCAGTTCACCCGATGGCAGCGGCAGTGGGAGCTGTCCGCCTCGCGCGAGGTGCCCGGCTACGACGAACTGGTCAGCCGGCTCGCGGCCGGGATGCCGCAGGGCGGCGAGGGAACGCTGGTGCACGGTGACTTCCGGCTGGACAACGTGCTCGTCGCGGTCAGTGAGGAGCCGCGAATCGCCGCCGTGGTGGACTGGGAGATGTCCACGCTGGGCGACCCGCTCGCAGACCTCGGGCTGACGCTGATCTACTGGGCCGACCCGGACGACGAGGAGTGGCTCGACCTCGCGGTCGGCGCGACCGCCACATCCGGACCCGGGTTCGGCAGCCGGGCGGAGTTCGCCGCCAGCTATGCGGCGCTGACCGGCCGGGATCTGTCCAGCATCGGGTACTACATGGCCTTCGGCTGCTTCAAGCTGGCGGTCGTGCTCGAAGGGATCAACGCCAGGTTCCTGCAGCACAAGACGGTGGGGGAGGGGTTCGAGCGCGAAGGCCCCGCGGTGCCCGTGCTGATCAGGCGCGCGCATCGCCTGCTCGACTCACCAGCGCTGTGACCGGCGGCCTGGTAGCGGCCGCAGCGCTCCGGAGCACGGCGACGCCATGTAGTTGAGCGGCAGGATGCCGCAGTGCTCCAAGATCGATGGGGACTTTCTATGGGTGTAGTACATAAAACTCCCCATCGATCTTGGTCGAGCCCGGTTGTCGAGCCCGGTTGTCGAGCCCGGTGGTCGAGCCCGGTGGTCGAGCCCGGTGGCGTCAGACTGAAGTAAACGGTGATGGGCGTGGGGGACTACCTACACGACGGACCGGACGCGGACATACTTGGGGCCGGGCGCCCCGCTCTCGCCCGGCCCCAAGTGCCTGCATGAGGCCCGGCACCCCGCTTTGCCGGGCCTCAAGCCACTGGCTTGAGTTGAGGGCCCGGCACCCCGCTCTTGCCGGGCCCTCAAGTCTGTACGAGTCTGTATGAGGCCCGGCGCCCCGCTCTCGCCGGACCTCACATGTGAAGGACGCTCGGCGCAGGCGGAGGGTTCACAAGGTACGAGCATTTTTCAGGGAGTTTTTCGGCGAATGTCGCACTAAGTGCGCAACGCCGGTTCCGGGTCTGTGACCAGCACCATTCCGGGCAGGAGACACTGGGCTTGTGGCCGAGATCGTCCTCGTGACGGACGCGGGAGACCCCAGGCTCGCCGACTACGTCCGGCTGACCGACATGAACCTGCGTAAGAGCCTGGAGGCCGCGCACGGGCTGTTCGTGGCCGAGGGGGAGAAGGTCATCCGCCGCGCGCTGGCCGCGGGCTATCCACCGAGATCGGTCCTGATCACCGCGCGCAGGCTGGCCGCTCTGGCGGATCTGCTCGACGCCTGCGCGGCACCGGCATACGTGGTGCCCGATCAGGTGGCCGAACGGCTGACCGGCTTCCCCGTGCATCGCGGCGTGCTGGCCTCGATGGAGCGGCTATCTGGCCGCCTGGTCAGCGAGGTGGTCGCCGGCGCCCGCCGGATCCTGGTCCTGGAGGACATGGTCGACCACGGCAACGTGGGCAGCAGCATAAGACACACTAAGCCCGCGCGCCGGATCCTGGTCCTTGAAGACATTGTTGATCATGGAAACGTGGGTGGGCTGTTCCGCTGTGCGGCAGCTCTCGGCGTGGACGGGGTGATCTTGTCACCCCGGTGCGCGGATCCGCTCTATCGGCGCGCGGTCAAGGTCTCGATGGGCGCGGTGTTCGCCGTCCCGTACGCACGGATGACGGACTGGTACGGCGGGCTGGCTGAGCTGCGGGCGGCGGGTTTCCGGCTGCTGGCGCTGACCCCGGACCAGTCGGCTGCGCCCATCGACAAGATCCCGGCGGCCGGGCGCGTGGCGCTCATGCTGGGCACCGAGGGCGACGGGCTGTCGTCCCGCTGGTCGCACGAGGCCGACGAGACAGTGTGTATTCCCATGGACGAAGGCGCGCTGGCCGCGGGCGTGGACTCACTCAACGTGGTCGCGGCCGCCGCGATCGCCTGTCACTCACTGACCCGATGAGCTCACGACCCCAGCAAAGCCCACACCACTTTGCCGCCGTGGTCGAGCAG
>DASZAD010000143.1:0-16757 GCA_035945415.1 Streptosporangiaceae bacterium | reverse complement strand
CACCAGGGTCTGCGAGCCGTTGATCGAGCCGTTGGGGAAGTGCGTGATGAAGTCGTACACGTTCCCGTGGCTGTCGGTGCGGACGGTGCACCCTTGGAGGACTGCCTTGGCGGTGGTGGGCGGGGCCACGTGGTGTGCCGTCCAGGTCAGGCCGCCATCGGTGGACACGGCTATCGACGGGAACTGGGAGAAATTGTGGCCCCGGCTGAAGCTGTGGAAGTCGGTGTAGCACACGTATACGCGGCCGAAGAATGGACTGCTGGCGGCGTTGTCCGCCCAGATCTGCTCCTTGTCCAGGCCCGCCGAGGTGGCGATGTGCGCTGGCACGAAGTACGGCTTCGACCAGTTCGACTGGTCGGCGACGCGGGCCGGCGTCAGGTTGTCGATGTGGGAGACGGTAATGGCTTCGGTCGAGTTGATGCCACCCTGAGTGATCTTGGTGTCGGTCAGGTTCGTGGCCAGCGTGGCGTAGTACAGCCGGGTGCCGTTGGCGTAGGAGAAACTGCCGTTCTGGAGCACCGGGCCGAAGGCCACGCCGGGGTCACTCCGGGACCGGAGGCCGTTCTCGTAGAAGTTCGGGATCGTACGGATCGTCCCCACGTGCGGCGTGCACGGCTCGACCGTCGGGTCGCAGCCGGCGGCGGTGAGACCCTGGTAGGGGGGCTGGATCCAGCTGTGGCCGCTGTCGAAGGAGAAGTAGACCCCCATCAGGCCGATTCCGAGATTGTAGGTTCCTAGCGGGAACGAACAAGCCCCGGCCGTGGTGGCGGCCTGCTCGGAGCAGGCCTGCGTGTCCACCAGGTCGTTCGCGCCCGCAGCCAGGATGTTCGGTGAGGTGGGATCCACCGCCAGCGCAGGCTCGTTCTGGGCGTTCCGTGGAGCACTGTCCGTCGGGCTCCCCACGGTCACCAGGGCACCCGCGGCCGCGTCCGCGGGCGTGTGTGCCGCGCCTGCTGCCTGGCTCATCGGCACCACGATCGAGAGCGCTGTCACTACACCGCCCGCCGCGGTAAGCACGAGGGGCCGTCGCCATCTTGGTCCGTTCATCGCGTTTCCTCCGTAGGTCTGCCGTCGTTTACGACGGTCGTCGAAGGACGGCGAACGGATACGCAGATCCGAGGGCAGACCATGGTCACGAATGAGAGCCCCGGAGAGCTGAGGTGCTCGGGTCCGCTCCCGAAGATCCCCTGGTCTGTTGCGAGAGATGATTCTCGCAACTGATCCCTCGATGCGCAAGACTTCGGATGTCCCGGTCACCAACGCCGACAGCCGCTGGGAGCCTGCTAGGCATCACGCAGCCGGAGCGCGAGCGCGCCGAGGACCAGGGCCGCCGCCGCCCAGATGCCGAGCACGCCGAGGCCGGCCCATGGGCTGATCGCCAGGCTGCGCAGCCCGGTGGTGGCCTGGATGGCCAGCCCCGCGACCGTGGGAGTCCACCGTTCGAGCCGGTGCTGCCAGTGCGCGTTTCCGACGAACGCGAGGACGATCGGGAACAGGTACAGCAGCGCCAGCGCCACGCCGATGGACACCGCCGAGTCCCGCACGATCACGGTGACGCCGAGGCTCATCAGCGCGATCAGTCCCAGGTACAGGACCGAGCCGCAGGCGGCGCGCAGTGCCGGCCCGTAGCTCAGCCACACCGGGTGGAAGCCGCGCGCGGCGGTGAAGCCGTGGCCGGGCAGGATCAGGTGCCCGGCCAGCACCGAGCCGAACACCGCCACCGCGCCGGCCACCAGCACCAGCGCGGCCAGCAGGACCGCCTTGGCCGCCAGCACCGCCAGCCGGTTCGGCATCGCCGACAGCGTGGTGTGGATCATGCCCGAGCTGTACTCGTTGCTGATCATCAGCACGGCCAGGATCGCGACCACGGCTTGCCCGAACTGAACCCCGGTCAGGCTGAGCTTGGTGGTGTCGACCGGGCAGCTCAGATTCTGCGGGCAGTGAGTGGCCCCAATGGCCGCGGCGCTGACCGCGATGGTCAGCACCACGGCCCCGAGGAGCAGCCAGGCGGGCCCGGGCACCGTGCGCAGCTTGGTCCACTCGGCGTGCAGCGCGTCGCGCAGGCCCGCCCCGCGCGCTGCCGGCGGGGCAAGGGACACCGCTGGGCGAGCCCGCACGGCGGCGCTCATGCGTCTCGCCGCCGGAGCATGAACAGCGCCAGGGCCAGGGCCGCGGCCGTCCACAGGCACAACACCGCCAACCCGGCGTAGGGCGACAGCGGATAGTAGCCCTGCACCAGCGAGGTGACGCTGGTGACCTGCGGGTACCGCGGGATGCTCTGCTCGATCGCCAGGCCCGCGGCCGGGGTGAGCCGCAGCAGCCAGTCGCCGGCCCCGGCGGGCACGATATTCGTCGCGTAGAGCAGGAACGGCATGACGACGACCAGCACGGCGACCGTGATCGCGGCCGCGCTGCGCCGCAGGATGGCACCCAGGGCGACGGCGAAGACCGCGGCCAGGGCCAGCATGGCCGCCGTGCCGGCGATGACCCGGACCTCGGTCAGCACGGGCACGGTCAGCAGCACCTGGCCTCCGTTCTCCGTCTTCGGGACACCGACGGCTATCGAGACCACCGCGGCGACCAGTCCGGCGACGAACGCCACCGCGCCGATCACGACCGCCTTGGCCGCCAGTACCGCGCCCCGGCGCGGGGTGGCGGCCAGCGTGGTGCGGATCAGACCACGCCGGTACTCGCTGCTGAAGAACATCGCCGCCACGGTCACGATCGCGATCAGGCCCAGGAACGCGCCGGTCAGGGTCTGCCCTATCGTCACCGTCGGCAGCCCGCCGCCGGGCCCTGGCGTCACCGGTGCGATGTCGCCGGACCCGGTCACCTTGAACGTGCCGCCGCTGCGGGTGTACGGGGCCGGGCCCGGGCCGCCGCCTGGCCCCGGTCCGTTGAGCGGGCCTCCGCCGCCGACCGTGGTGCTGGTCCAGGTGCCGCGCGATACGCCCGTCAGGCTGACGTGATCGAAGACGCCGGTGGCCTGGGAGGGCCCGCTGTTGAAGCCGCCACCGCCGAACGAGTTCTGGGTCACCGTATAGGACGGCGAGGTCGCGAACAGGCCGGCCTGCACGGTCGCCGGCAGCCCGGCGAGCTGGACCGTGCCGGCCCGGGTCCAGTGCGTGCCGTCAGCGGAGTCGTAGCCCGTGATCATGTTGCCGGAGCGCGTCAGCCGCAGCCAGCGCGGGTGCACCGCCGACACGCTGCCGGGCAGCCCTGCGGTGTCCCCGGTGTAGTTGTACTGCATGCGGACGCCGTTGCTGCCGGTCACCATCATCGCCGCGTAGGCCGAACCCTGGTGGGTGCTCTGCTTGATGATGATCCCTGCCTTGGACCACGGCGCGAGGCCCGGCACCATGCTGCCGTTGCCGGCCTGCTGGGGTCCCGCGCTGAGATTCGCGTGCTCGCCCGTCAGCGCCGTGACGCGCACGGTCAGGCTGCCGTTCCCGGTCAGCGGCTGGCGCACGAAGGAGAAGCTGTCGGTGACCACCTCACCGCCCGGCCCGTGCGGGACGTAGGGCAGGCAGGCCTTGCCGGTTTTCAGCGGACCGCCGTTGATCTGGCAGCCGGTGTGCACGTTCGCGGCCACGAACACGCCGATGAACATCGTCAGCAGCGCGGCCAGGATCATCCCGATCACCCAGCCGCGCACGCTGCGGAACTTGGTCCACTCGGCGCGCAGCACGGCTCCGAAGCCACCGCGTGATCCGCCACCGAGCCCGGCGTCTGGCCGTGGCACCGAGATCGCCCGGGTCGTCACCGCGGCACCTCCTGCCGCGTTACCGCGTCAAATCCGGCCGGGCGGAACTCGACGGCCTGCCTGGTCAGCTCCATGTAGGCCTGCTCCAGGGTGGCCCGATGGGCGGAGACCTCGGAGAACGGCACCGCCTTCTCACCGAGCAGCACGACGACGCGCTCCGGCTCCAGTCCCGAGATCGTGAGCACGTCCTGGCCGGACGCGACGACGGTGGCCCCCGCGCGCTCGAGCACCGTCATCGCCTCCGGCCGGGTCGACGTGCGCAACGTCACCCGGTCACCGGAGGCTGCCGCGAGCAGGCTCGCCACCGTCGTGTCCGCGATGACCTGGCCACGCCCGACGACGACCAGATGATCCGCGGTGTCCTCAAGCTCGCTCATCAGGTGGCTGGACACCAGCACCGCCCGGCCCTCGGCGGCCAGCGACCGCAGGAACCCGCGCATCCACACGATGCCCTCGGGGTCCATCCCATTGAACGGCTCGTCCAGCATGATCGCCGCCGGGTTGCCCAGCATGGCCACGGCGATCCCCAGCCGCTGCCGCATGCCGAGTGAGTAGCCGCCCGCCCGCCGCCTGGCCACGCTCTCCAGGCCCGCCTGCTCGATCACCTCGTCCACTCGCCTGGTGGCCAGGCCCTGCGAGTGTGCCAGCCAGAGCAGGTGGTTGCGGGCGCTCCGGGACGGCTGGAGCGCACCCGCGTCCAGCAGCGAGCCGAGGACCCGCATCGGCTGCCGCAGGCTCGCGTACGGCTTGCCGCCGATCAGGGCCTGGCCCTCGTCGGCCGCGTCCAGGCCGAGTACGACCCGCATGGTGGTGGACTTGCCGGCCCCGTTTGGGCCGACGAAGCCGGTGACCTGGCCGGGCTCGACGGTGAACGACATGCCGTCCAGCGCCAGCGTCGGCCCGAACCGTTTGCGCAGTCCGTTTACTTCGATCGTGGCTTGCATCGGTCCCTTCCTTTGTGATCGCCGCGGAACTTGCCGCCACCCGTTCTACTGAGGTGGCCATAACATGGGCCGCACGGACGCTGTTATCCCGTTGTTAGGTCGGCCGAGCCATCCTGAATGCAGGCGGCGCCCCTGTTCAGACCCGGTGGCGATGCAAGGGAGACGCGGATGAAGCTGCCGAACCGGGTGCGGCTGCCGGGCCGCACGGTACGGGTCCGGCTGACCGTCCTGTACGCGCTCCTGTTCCTGGTCTCCGGTGCGCTGTTGCTCGCTATCGCCAGCGGCATCACGGTCAACAGCTCAGCGCACGTGTCCAGCCCCCGCTTCAGCGGCGGGCCGCCCCTGCGGGCAGGCCAGGCCAGCGCCCATATCCATATGCTGCAGTCCCAGGTCGCCGCGCTGCAGTCCCAGGTTGCCGCGCTGCAGTCCCAGGTGGCCAGCCAGCCCGGCCAGCACCAGCTCAGCCATGTCCTGTTCATGGCGTCGCTGATCGCGCTGGCCATCATGACGATTGTGTCGGCGGCGCTCGGCTGGGTAATCGCCGGCCGGGCGCTGCGTCCCGTCAGTCAGATGACTGCCGCCGCGCAGCGCATATCCGAAGACAACCTGCACGAGCGCCTGGCCGTGGCCGGTCCCCGAGATGAGCTCAAGGAGCTCGGCGACACCATCGACGGGCTGCTGGCGCGGCTGGAGGGCGCGTTCGCCGCGCAACGACGGTTCGTCGCCAACGCTTCCCACGAGCTGCGTACCCCGCTGACCACGATGCGGGCCTCCCTCGACGTGGCACTGGCCAAACCGGAGCCGCCCCCGCCGCAGACCGTCGCCCTCGCCGCGCGGCTGCGCGCCGAGCTGGACCGGGTCGACGCCCTGCTGGAGGCGTTCCTGGTGCTGGCCCAGGCCCAGCACCGGCACCTGCCCGGCTATGTCACGCTGCCGTTGGACTACGTTGTCGCGGCCGCCCTGACCGGCCAGACTGCCGCCATCCAGGCCAGGAACCTGACGGTGCAGGACACCAGCGGACCTGGCGGCGGCTGGGTGACCGGCAGTCAGGCGCTGCTGTCCCGCCTGGTGGAAAACGTGATCGGCAACGCCGTTTGTCACAACGCCGACGGCGGCTGGATCCGGATCACGACGCAGACCGACGGCCGCTGGGTCAAGCTGGTCGTGGAGAACGGCGGCCAGGTCCTCGATCAGCGGCAGGTAGACGAGCTGGCCCAGCCGTTCCGGCGGCTGGGCGCGGACCGGACCGGCTCGGACAACGGCTCGGGCCTCGGCTTGTCGATCGTCGCAGCTATCGTCGAAGCGCACGGCGGGACGCTGGACCTTCAGGCCAGGGACGGCGGCGGGCTGCGCGTCTGTGTCGAGCTGCCATCCGCTGTCCGCTCCTCGGCGGCGGAGGCCGGGGTGCCCGGATGAGAGTGCTGGTAGTCGAGGACTCCAGGTCGCTCGCCGAGGTCCTGGCCGAGGGCCTGCGCGATCAGGGCATGGCGGTGGACATAGCCCGCGACGGGCTGGAGGCAGCCGCGAAGCTCGACCTCAGTCCGTATGACGTCGTGGTGCTCGACCGGGACCTGCCCGGTATCCACGGCGACGCGCTGTGTCAGATGATCACCGACCGCGATCACCGGGCGATGGTCCTGATGCTCACCGCGGCCGGAGAACCTGGCGACCGGGTGGCCGGCCTCAGCCTCGGCGCGGATGACTACCTGGGCAAGCCGGTCCACTTCCCCGAGCTCGTGCTGCGCGTGCGCGCGCTGGCCCGCAGGCAGCCGGTGGCGCGCGCACGCACTTTGCGGGCGGCAGGGATAGAGCTCGACCCGGTGCGGCGGACCGTCAGCAGGGACGGGCGCCAGCTCGACCTGTCGGTCAAGGAGTTCGGGGTGCTGGAGGCGCTGCTCCAGGCCGCGCCCGCCTACCTCAGGGCCGAGGATCTGCTGGAGCGCGTCTGGGACGAGCACGCCGACCCGTTCACCAACACGGTCACGGTCACCGTCGGGCGGCTGCGCCGCAAGCTCGGCGATCCGCCCGTCATCTCCACCACTCCGGGTGTGGGATACCGCATCGCCGGCTCCGCCACTTCATAACAGGAACGGCGCCTGCCTACTGGCGCCTGTTTGGGCTCCCCGCGCCGCCGGCGAGCCTGGTGGTCGCCTCGCCCGGCGGCGTCTGGCCCACGGCCTGTCACATGGTCAACGTCGCCTGGATCGTGATCTTCGTGACGCTGGCCCTCGGGCACTACCGCACGGCCCGGGTTCTCACGGCGCTGGCCATCGTCCCCGGCCTGGTTGCTTTGCTGCAGGCCCAGCTCACCGGCATCATGCCGGCGCCATTTGGGCCGTGGGCCTGGTGGGTCCTGTTCAATCTTGCCCTGGTCGTGGCCATGGCCGCATTCCACCGCGACGCCCCGCCGCCGCCCGCGCCCAGGCAGCCACCCCCGCCCCGCCATATCCGGGCACGATGGCCGCCTAGGAGGACCCAGGACATGCCATTCCCGCGCCCGCCGCGCACGCTGCCGGCTCTGGCCAGCGCGCTGGCCGCCGCGGGCGTCGTGCTCGCCGTCGCCAGTTGCAGCTCCATCGCTCCGCCCCCGGGTGCCGTCGAGGTGCGCCGGCGTTCAGGGCGAGGCGGGTGAGGCCGGCGCGGCGCCGGGCGGCGCTTCAGCCGGGCGAGGGAGGGTGTGCACCGTCACGACGGGGGTTTGAGTGGTTATCCTCGCCAGGTGCCAATGCTTGTCGTTGTGGGCGCGGGGCCGAAGGGTATCGCGATCGCCGCCAAGGCCCGCGCGCTGGCCGCTGCCGGATTGCCGGCGCCGCGAGTGGTGCTGGTCGACCGCGGCGAGGTCGCGGGGAACTGGAGCGGGCGCCAGGGATATACCAGCGGCCTGCTGCCACTGGGGACGCCACCGGAGAAGGACGTCGGATACCCGTACGCTGCCAGCTGGGGCGCTGCATCGGCCGACGTGGTTGCGGCGATGGCGGACTACAGCTGGCAGCGCCACCTGATCGCACGCGGCGTCTACAGCGACTGGGTCGACCGCGGCCGGATGCCGCCGACGCACCGCCAGTGGAGCACCTACCTGAGTGAAGTCGCCAAGGCGGCGGAGGCGGAGATTGTCCGCGGTGCCGTGACCCGCCTGGACGTTGCCGGCGGTGACCGCTGGGAGGTCACGCTGGAGGCGGGCGACACGATCGCCGCCGACGGCGTGGTCATGACCGGCGCGGGCCCGGCCATCACCGTGCCGGGCCAGCCGCGCGGTCACTGCGGTGTCCTGGACGGCCAGACCTACTGGCTGGCGGCACACCAGCCGCACGCCGGACGCGCGCTGAACGTCTGCGTGGTCGGCCATGGCGAGACTGCCGCCTCAGTGGTCATCGATCTGTTGAAACGGTTTCCCAAGCACTCGACGATCGACGTGCTGACCACCCGGGGTGTCCTGTACTCGCGCGGGGAGAGCTACGACGAGAACCGGTTCTACTCCGACCCCGGAGACTGGCCGCGCCTGGCTGAGGCGCACCGGCGTGAGTTCCTCGAGCGCACCGATCGCGGGGTCTTCTCGTTGCAAGCCGAGGCGACACTCAACCAGGCGCGCGGCTTCCGCACGCTGGCCGGGCGGGCGGCCGCGATCGAGGCGCGCGAGCAGGACGTGATCGTGACCATCGCCTATGGCGAGGAACGCGAACGCGTCGCGTATGACGTCGTGGTGGTGGCTATCGGCTTCGATGGGCGGTGGTTCGAGGCAATCCTGGGCGACAACGCGAGCGCTCGGTACCAGCAAGCGGCCGGCGGCGAGCTCGAGCGCCGCATCGACATCGACCTGTCCGTGGCCGGCCTGACGCCGCCGCTGCACCTGCCGGTCATGGCGGGGCTTGCGCAGGGGCCGGGGTTTCCGAACCTCAGCTGCCTCGGCCTGCTGAGCGACCGCATCCTTCGCCGCTACGTCGCGACCGAAGGTGCCGCGGCCCTGGCGCCGGAGAGGAGAGAGCATGCCTGAATTCAGCGACGAAGGCTGGGAGCGCGACGACAGCGTGCGCCGCACGATCGTGCTTCCGGGTGATCTTGCCGGGCGGCTCGCGGCCGAGGCCGGACGCCGGGGCATCTCGCTGAGCGATCTCATCGCCGAATACGCCGAACAGGGGCTGCGCCAGGCCGGATGATGCCGGGCGGCCCGCAGCATCGCACCGGGGACTGGCCCGGGCCGGCCCGGTCAGATCCGGCCCAGTCAGATCCGGCAGATCCGGCCCGGTCAGATCCAGCCCGGTCAGATCCAGCCCAGCCAGATCCGGCGGCCGGCCGCGCTGGTATGGTCCGCGTCCACTCCGAAGGGCACCCCTTCACTGCCACGGCGGTCCTGGCGTGGAGTGTCGACCTGCCGCGCCAGCTGCAGCGGGTACTCTTCGATACCGCCGACAGCATCATGTTCTGACCCGGCTCTCGACGGCCGCACGGGCGCCGCGGGCGGGAGCCGCGGCGCCAGGCGAGGAGCGCCTTGATGAGCAGCCAGCCAGTGACGCCGGGGCCGTCCGGAGAATCGGCCGGGCCGCCTAGTTCACTATCCCCCGCCGAAGTCGAGTGGCGCGCGGTGAGGCTGCCGAATGCGATCGCCCGGGAGTTCGATTTCTGGGATGACAGGTACGAGGGACGGCGCCTGTTCGCCGAGTTGTTCGGGACCTTCTTGCTGGTTCTTGTCGCCGCGGGCGGGGGGATGGTCAACGCCCGTTTTGGCGGCCACGCCGTCCCCTATGGGGCGCGAGTGGTCGCGCCGGCGCTGATGGTGATGGCGGTCATCCTGTTCATGGGGGCGGTGTCTGGAGCGCATCTCAACCCAGCGGTCAGCGTCGCCTTCGCCCTGCGCGGCGACTTCCCGTGGAAACGGGTACCCGCCTACATCGTGGCTCAGGCCGCGGGCGCCATCGTGGCCGCGGGCCTGCTGTGGGCGCTGCTCGGTAAGCACGGCAGCGCGGGGCTGACCCTGCCTGGCCGGGGGATCTCCACCGTTGTCGCCATGCTGTGGGAGCTGATCCTGACCACCGGGCTGGTGAGCGTGATCTTGGGCACCGCTTCCGGTGCGCAGCAGCTCGGGCCGCTGGCCGCGATCGGAGTCGGCAGCTATCTCGCGCTCGCCGGGCTGTGGGCCACGCCGGTCAGTGGTGCGTCCATGAACCCCGCCAGGTCGCTGGGATCCGCCCTGGTGCTAGGCGACTGGGCGTCGTGGTGGGCCTACCTGGCCGGGCCCCTGGCCGGGGCGCTCATCGCGGTGGGCATCGCCTACGTCCTGCGCGGCCCGGGCGGCGGGCTGAGCGGAACCGAGGCGGCGACGGGCACGCTGGGCATCCGCTGGCATCCGGTACGCATCGGGACTCCGCGGCCCAGCGCCACGGCTCCGCCAGGTCGGCCTGGCGGGTCCGGCGAATGAGGACGCGGGCCATGCCGCGGCTATGCACCTATTGGTATTACGTCTTAGCAGTGGACTCCAGCTTGCGGCTGTACTTGCCGCTAGGCCGCCGAAGATCCACCAGGCACGGCCTACCTGAGATCGGGCAGCTGGAGGACCGCATGAGCGCCGTACCGGCCGGCGCCGCGGCCACGGCGCGCACGCGGCAGGCACGCCTGCTGGCCATGGCCGGGGCGCGAGGCATCACCTGGCCACGATGAGCCGCACGGTCAAGGTCAACCCATTGCTGCTCCTGGTGTCCGTCCTGGTCGGCGCCTCGATCGGCAGTTGGACCGGCGGGTTCTCCGGCAGCTTCGTGGCGGCACTGCTTTCTATTCCAGTCGCCGGCGCCATCCAGGTGATCACCAAGGAACTCTGGCAGGCCTCCGCACCCGGCGGACCGCTCGACGAGGAGCCCGCGGCCGCCATCGCCAAGCCAGCGTCACAGCCCCCTGAACGCGACAGTGAACTGGTGTTCCGCAATCCGTACCGATGTGACTAGCCTGGGGCGAGAGGAGGGTGCCCCGGGTGGCAACGACGGAGGCGCCGCCGGCGCGGGCGGGCAGGTCCCGGCTTGATTCGGCGGCCGGACGACTGACGCCTGACGAGCGGATGGCCCGGGGGAAGGCCGCGCGGGCTGAGGTGCCCCGCGACAGCCATGCGCGGTTCGACGCCGGCGCGGGACGGTCGGACCCGCTGCCCCTGCTGGAGGAGCAAGTCAGGACGCGCGTACCGGAGCTGGTCCCGGTGCGGTACGGGCGGATGATCACGTCCCCGTTTGCCTACTTCCGTGGCGCGGCGCTGCCGATGGCCGCCGATCTTGCCAGGACGCCCGTGTCGGGGCTGATAGTGCAAGCGTGCGGCGACGCGCACCTGTCCAACTTCGGCATCTTCGGCTCGGCTGAGCGCCGCCTGCTGTTCGACATCAACGACTTCGACGAGACGCTGCCCGGCCCGTGGGAGTGGGACGTCAAGCGACTTGCCGCCAGCCTGGAGGTGGCGGCGCGGGACAACGGATTCCCGGGACGGCAGCGCAGTGAGATCGTCACGGCCGCGGTCACCCGCTACCGGCAGGCGATGCGCGAGTTCGCCGGGATGGCCAACCTGGACGTGTGGTACGCACGGGCCGACGTGGACCAGTTGCGCGCACAGTTCGCGTCCCGGCTGAAGGCGCGGCAACGCAAGAAGGTGGACAAGGATCTGGTCAAGGCCCGGACCAGCGACAGCACGCGGGAACTGGCCAAGCTGACCCGCATCGCCGGCGGGCGCCCGCGGATCGTCTCCGACCCGCCCTTGCTCGTACCGGTCGACGAGCTGATAGCGGAGGAAGGCGACCGCCGAGGTCTCAGGCAGCAGCTGAGCGGCCTCATCGCCGGGTATCGTCGCACGCTGGAAACCGAACGCCGGTACCTGCTGGAGCAGTTCGAGTTCGCTGACATGGCCCGCAAGGTGGTCGGGGTCGGTAGCGTCGGCATGCGCTGCTGGATCATCCTGATGCTCGGCCGCGACGCCTCCGACCCACTGTTCCTGCAGGTCAAAGAAGCAGAGGAGTCCGTACTCAGCCGTTTCGCGGGCGCCAGCGAGTACGCCAGGCAAGGCCAGCGGGTGGTCGCCGGCCAGCGGCTGATGCAGGCATCCAGCGACATCTTCCTCGGCTGGCAGCGAACTGAGGCGGGCCTCGACGGCCAGCCTCGCGACTTCTACGTGCGCCAGTTGCGGGATTGGAAATACTCCCTTGACATCGAGACGATGGCACCCGACGAGATGCGTCCGTACGGCGAGATGTGCGGGTGGACCCTGGCGCGCGCTCATGCGCGCTCCGGCGACCGGATCGCTATCTCCGCCTACCTCGGCAGCTCAGACGTGTTCGACCGGTCCATCGCGCAGTTCGCCTCCGCTTACGCCGACCAGACTGAGCGCGACTACAAGGCTCTGGTCGCCGCAGTGACTTCGGGGCGGATCAAGGCAGCACGCGACCCCTGACCACCCAGGCCCACACTCCTCAGCGAATCGTTGGCCGGCTGCCCGTGGAGCGACGAGAGTTCCCGCGCCTTTCCCGTACGATCCGGATCAGACCGGCCAGGATTTCGAGGCGCGTGAGGACGCGGACGCGGCCACCGGCATCGCGGCATTCAAGCAGGAATCGCTCAGCGAAGCCCGGGGGACCCGGCCGGCTTGCCGCCAGATTTGCTCTTGATTCTGATGGACGCGCTCAACCGGATTGACTGGTTCGGAGTGGCGTGCGAAGAAAAGGTGATCCAGCGACCGAATTTCGCCTTCCGTACCGTCGGTCCCTCAATCGCCTGACCACTCAGCCCGAGCCTGCTCAGGCCGGGCTGGACACCGGGCACCGCTGGCCTCGACGCCGGCCGGGCGGACTCTGGCGGTAGCCTCCGGGATATCGGTGCCGGTAGGAGTTCCGCCGCTGACCCGGAGCCGGGCCGGCAGCGGAATCGGCAGGGTCCGGCCACCATGACGAGGAGCAGCCGAGATGAGCCTTTTCCAGCGGGCCCACGAGATAGTGCAGGCCAAAGCCAGCAAGGCGCTCGACGCCGCCGAGAAGCCCGACGAGATGCTCGACCTTTCCTACGAGCAGATGCTCGATCAGATCACTCGGGTCCGCCGGGGGCTGGTGGACATCGCCGCGTCACGCAAGCAGATTGAGCTGCAGGAACAGCAGCTCCGGCATTCGGTGGACCACCTCCAGGGCCAGGCAGCGGCGGCGCTGTCCCAGGGCAGAGAGGATCTGGCGAGGGAGGCTCTTTCTCGCAAGGCCGCTGCCCAGGCCCAGATCGATGCGATGGAGCCTCAGCACGAGCAGCTCACCGAGCAGGAGGAAAAGCTTGAGCACACCCTCGAGGCACTGCAGAAGAGGGTGAACGACTTCCGGACGCAAAAGGAAGTGCTGAAAGCCGAGTACACCGCCGCGAAGGCGGAGTCTTCTGTGAGCGAGAGCGTCGCGGGGATCTCCCGCGACTCTGGCGACATGAGCGACGCGCTCCAGCGGGCCCAGGACAAGATCGCCACCATGCAGGCCCGCGCCGGCGCCGTCGACGAGTTGCTCCAATCCGGAGTGCTCGAAGACGTCGGCGGCGACACCGACGACATCCAGCAGGAACTCGACGAAGCCGGGTCAGCCGCCGAGGTGGACAAGGAGCTTGCCGCGTTGAAGGCTCAGATCGGCTCCGGCAGCTCACCGGCACCGCCGGAACTCACTGGGAGCACCGGAGGCACCGGGAGCTGATACCCGGCCTAACTCCGGCTCGGCCATTACTGGTCGTCGTCGCCGTATGGAACCTCCTGACGCTGTTCGAGCACGTCGTCTTCGGGCTCGTCGTCAGGAATCTCGCTCGGCACCCGGGGCTGTTCGACGTCTTCGGCATCGTGGTCCGCGTACTCGTCGTCGGCGTACTCATCCTCGGGGTTGCGGGCGCTGGGGGAAGTCATGGCTGCGAGTCTTGCCTGCAAGCGGCCGGGCTGCAACCACGGGGGACCCGCGCCGGTGGTGTGAGCGCGGGCGGGAGGGCTCCCGGGCGGCCCGGTCAGGATGTTGACGGCAAGCCCAACGAGGTCCTGGTATCCGGGCCGACGATGCCGTCCACGGCTAGGTGCTCGCGTTGTTGCCAGTTGATGACGGCGTCGCGCGTCAAAGGCCCGTAGGCGCTGTCGGTGGTCAGGCCGGCATTGTTGCGCTGATTCAGTGCCTGCTGGACGGCCAGGACGTCGGCACCACTCATGAGCGGTGACTTGAGCATGAGCAGCCGCATCCCGGCCGGTGGAGGATTGCCTGGCTGGGTGGGGTGGGCAGGCCCGCCGAACTGGACGATCTTCGAGGTGTCGATCACGACCAGAATCTGGTTGTTGCCTTGGCCGGAGGGCGCGTTCCAGCTATGCCGGTGGACGCCGCCCTCGCCGCGGAAGTTATCCACGTTGCTCGGCCCGCTGTTGCCGCCGATGGTGAACAGCGCGCCGCCCTGGTAGCCGGTCGCGAGCTCGGTGTGCTCGGCCACCCCCTGGCCGGTCCAATCGAAGAGCACGATGTCGCCGGGCTGGGCCTGCCAGCTCGAGCGGGTCGCGCCGTGCGCTTGGGCGTAACTGACGGCTGCGGGGCAGTAGGCGAACCCGGTCCGACAGTACTGTTGCATCGATGGGAGGGGAATCTGCGCCCGCTTGTACATGTCGGTGACGAAGTCACCGCACCACGCCTCCGCGGGCCGCCCCAGATCGGGGCTGAAGGGGTTCGGGCCGTCGTAACCCTGGCCGTCGCGTGTGCCGTTAAAGCTGAGGGCAGTGTGGACGATCTCATCCCGGGTAGTCATCGTCTCAGAATGCCACTCGCGTGCGGCGATGTATACCCATGCGCCTCGTCGACTCAATACGAATCGCGCCCTAATGTGGCGAGTCTTTCCTGGGGCGCCAGCTGGCGCCCTCGCGGGTACGAAGATAACTATCGCGGCAGCCGTTCGGGTACGAAGTTGACTATCGCGGCAGCCGCGATGCGCTCACTCTGGGCGACGAACATATCAATGACATCGAGAAATGGCATCGGCGTGAATTTCGCGCCCAGTTCGCCGGCAACCGCCTCGGGCGAGGGAGGTCTGCCCGCAGCCCGGGCGGACCGTAGCACGTCCCTGTGCGGGACCGTTTGTAACAAGACTGTAACGGGCTCGGCGTGCCGGGCGCTTAGCTCATCGAGGGTCTCTATCCGAGGAGCCGGTCCCGGCCGAGACCCGGGACCAGGTGGTCCGGTTGGCGTTCGTGCCGTCCGCCTCATCAGGGTTCCGAGACGGGACCGCTGGGAGGATCGGCGATGAGCCAGGCACCAGACGAACGCCACAACCCGGCCCTGGAGGAGGCGTCCCGTGAGCTGGAGGCGGCAGCGCACGACGCCCGGGTGGCGTTCGACTGCATCGCCCTGGGAGAGCTGAACCGCGCGCACACCAGCGCGCTCACCGCCCGGGTGGCTGCCGATGCTGCGGTGACCGCACTGCAGGCGGTCCTTGAGACCGCGGACGCCGCGGCGGTCAGTGCGGGCGGGACGTCTCCCTGAGAGGGTCTTGTGGAGGGTTCTGTGTCATGAACGCGCCGTGGCGGGACCGATCGGCGGGAGTCAGGTCTGTCTCTTCCAGAACGGGTGGGCCGGGGGCCCCAGGCTCCCGGCCGGCGGCGCTCTCATTCTGGTGACTTGGCGAGCACGTCTCGTATGGCGTTGACCACTGCGTCGGGACGATCGATGGATACGAACGTGGTGGCATCGGCCACCTCGTCGAGCTGGGCTCGCCGGAACGCGGCCGCCAGCCGCCGGCCGAGGCCGATCGTGAAGTGCTTGTCCCGGGCACCCCACACGAGGCGAACCGGGCCCTCGAACTGGCCCAGCCAGGTCGCGGCGTCGATTAGTTCGCTGCGCCGCATGCCACGGGCGAATCGGGTGACGTCGCGCCGGATGGCCGCACTGTCGAGGACTGGCTGGATCCAGCCGCGGGTCAGGCTGGCCGAGCGAGGGCGGTTGAGCAGAGGGCCGAAGGCCAGGGGGGAGTGGCGTACGGCGCGCAGCCGGTTCTGCTGGGCGACCGTCCACACCGCGGACCGTGAGCGGGCCAGGGTGAACAGCGGGACGAAGAACCGCGGCGGGAACTGCTCGAAGGCGTCGCAGTTGGTGAGCACCAGCCCTCTCACCCGGTGGGTATCGCCACGCAGCGCGAGCTGGCATAGAGCGCCGCCCGTGTCGCTGCCGGCGAGGGCGACGTCATGGAGGTCGAGTGCGCTCAGCAGATCGGTGACCGCGCCGGCCACGGCGACGGGCGACAGATCGGCGTCCTGCCTCACCGGCCGGCGGTGGGCGCCCAGGGGCCAATCGGGGAGGATGCAGCGGATCCCATCGGCCGCTAGCTTCTCAGCCACGGGATCCCACAGCGTGGCGTTAACGAGGAAGCCGTGGACGAACACGGCGACCGGCGCGCCGGCGGCCCCGGGCCCGACGACCCGGTACTCGACGGGGCCGATCGGAAGATCGATGACGGGCATGGCGGCCTCCGGTAGTATCCAACTTCCATACAAGGTGTATTGAAATTACGTACAGTGTGTATGAAAGTTGATACCGGTGTCAAAGGAAATGCCGGCCGGGCGACGGACCCAGAGTGAACGGACGACGCAGACCCGGGCCGCGCTGATCACCACGGCCCGGCGCCTGTTCGGCGCCGAGGGCTTCGCCGAGGTGAGCGCCGAGCGCATCGCCCGGCAGGCAGGCATGACCCGCGGCGCCCTCTACCACCAGTTCGCCGGCAAGACCGGCCTGTTCGCCGCCGTACTCGACGACGTCGAAGCCGAGATCGCCCAGCGGGTCGCCGGCGCCGTGGCGGGCTTCGACCCAGCCGATACCACGGGCATGCTGCTAGCCGGCGCCGGTGCCTGGCTCGACGCCAGCGCAGAACCGGATCTGCAGCGCATCGTCCTGCTCGACGGCCCATCCGTGCTGGGGTGGGACAGGTGGCGGGAGATCTGCCTGCGCCATACCGTGGGGCTCATCGCCGCCCTGCTCCAGGACGGCATCGACCGCGGCTCTCTCCCACCCCAGCCGGTCCAGGCCCTGACCCACGTCCTGGTCGGCGCCGTGGACGAG
>DASZAD010000142.1:0-10088 GCA_035945415.1 Streptosporangiaceae bacterium | reverse complement strand
TCGAAGACCGGCCGGCAGCCAGCCTTGCCAAAGACGCAAGGCGCGTCACCCACGAGGGGCGGGCGCGGGACCTCACACAAGGAGGTCTCACCCGTGCAGGGTGTGCACACCGCCGACGCGTTCATTGATAACGGCCTGTTCGGCACCCACACAATCAGATTCGAAACGGGCCGCCTGGCCCGTCTGGCCAACGGCTCCGCGGTCGTCTATCTCGACGACGAGACCATGGTGCTGTCGGCCACATCCGCGTCCAAGCAGCCCAGGGAGGGGCTCGACTTCTTCCCGCTGACGGTGGACGTGGAGGAGCGGATGTACGCGGCGGGCCGCATCCCCGGCTCCTTCTTCCGCCGGGAGGGCCGCCCGTCCGAGGACGCCATCCTGACCTGCCGGCTCATCGACCGGCCGCTGCGCCCCTCGTTCGTGAAGGGCCTGCGCAACGAGATCCAGATCGTCGAGACGATCATGGCGCTGCATCCCGAGCACCTGTACGACGTGGTGGCGATCAACGCCGCCTCGCTGTCCACCCAGCTGGCCGGGCTGCCCTTCTCCGGGCCGATCGGCGGCGTCCGGGTCGCGCTGATCAGGGGACAGTGGGTGGCCTTCCCGTCCTACTCCCAGCTCGAGGACGCGACCTTCGACATGGTCGTGGCCGGCCGGGTGCTCGAGGACGGCGACGTCGCGATCATGATGGTCGAGGCCGAGTCCACGCCGAAGACCCTGCGCCTGCTGGCCGACGCGGCCGGCGATGCGGTCGCCCCGACCGAGGAGACGGTGGCCCAGGGCCTGGAGGCGGCCAAGCCGTTCATCAAGGCGCTGTGTGCGGCCCAGTCCCGGGTGGCGGCGGAGGCGGCCAAGGAGACCGCGGAGTACCCGATCTTCGTGGACTACCAGCAGGATGTCTACGACGCCCTGGCCGACGCGGTCACCGACGAGCTCGCCCAGGCGCTCACGATCGCCGGCAAGCAGCGGCGTGAGACCGAGACCGACCGGATCAAGGCGCTGGCCCTGGAGAAGTTGTCCAGCCAGTTCGAGGACCGGGAGAAGGAGATCAGTGCCGCCTATCGCGCGCTGACCAAGAAGCTGGTCCGGGAGCGCATCATCCGCGACGGAGTCCGCATCGACGGCCGCGGCCTGGCCGACATCAGGCAACTGGCCGCCGAGTCGCACGTGCTGCCCCGGGTACACGGCTCGGCGCTGTTCGAGCGGGGCGAGACCCAGATCCTGGGCGTGAGCACGCTGAACATGCTCCGCATGGAGCAGATGATCGACACGTTGAACCCGGAGCGCACCAAGCGCTACATGCACAACTACAACATGCCGCCGTACTCCACCGGCGAGACCGGCCGGGTCGGGTCGCCCAAGCGCCGGGAGATCGGCCACGGGGCCCTGGCCGAGCGGGCGCTGCTGCCCGTGCTGCCCACCCGCGAGGAGTTCCCCTACGCCATCCGCCAGGTGTCCGAGGCGATCGGCTCCAACGGATCCACCTCGATGGGCTCGGTCTGCGCCTCCACCATGTCGCTGCTCGACGCGGGCGTGCCGCTCAAGGACATGGTGGCGGGCATCGCCATGGGCCTGATCCACGAAGGCGGCCAGTACGTCACGCTGACCGACATCCTCGGCGCCGAGGATGCCTTCGGCGACATGGACTTCAAGGTGGCGGGCACCAAGGACGTGATCACCGCCCTCCAGCTCGACACCAAGCTGGACGGCATCCCGGCGTCGGTACTGGCCGGTGCGCTCACCCAGGCGCGCGCGGCGCGGCTGACGATCCTCGACGTGATGCGCGAGGCCATCTCCGAGCCGGGCGAGATGAGCCCGTCCGCGCCGCGGATCATCACGGTCAAGGTCCCGGTGGACAAGATCGGCGAGGTCATCGGACCCAAGGGCAAGATGATCAACTCGATCCAGGAGGACACCGGCGCCGAGATCACCATCGAGGATGACGGCACGATCTACATCGGCGCCACCGACGGCCCGTCGGCCGAGGCCGCCCGCAGCGCGATCAACGCGATCGCCAACCCGCACATCCCCGAGGTGGGGGAGCGGTTCCTCGGCACGGTGGTGAAGACAACCACGTTCGGCGCGTTCGTCTCGCTGCTGCCCGGCAAGGACGGCCTGCTGCACATCAGCCAGATCCGCAAGCTGCACGGCGGCGCGCGGATCGAGAACGTGGACGACGTGCTCAAGGTGGGGGAGAAGATCGAGGTCGAGATCCGCGAGATCGACGACCGAGGCAAGCTCTCCCTGGTTCCCGTCGAGGTGGTGGAGCGGGATGCGGCCGCGAGTCCTCCCGCCTCCCAGCATGACGACGGCCCGCCCGCCCGCGCCGAGGGCGGCCCGCAGGGCTTCGCCAGCTCCGCTGGCTCCGAGGGACATCGCGACAGCCACCGGGAAGGCGGCCGCGACGGCGGTCGCGAGCGTGGTGACGGTGGCGGCGAGGGGCACCGCCGGACCCGGCGCCGTCACCGGGGGCCGCGCGAGTCGTGAGCATCCACCCCTCCAGTCCCCTCGACGGCGACGGTCCCGGAGCGGCGAGCCCGCGGCTCACCCCCGGTGACCCCGCCGTCGCCCGGACCGTCCTGCCGGGCGGCCTCCGGGTCATCACCGAGTCGCTGCCCGCCGTACGGTCGGTCGCGATCGGCATCTGGGTCGGCGTCGGCTCGCGGGACGAGGACCTCGCGCATGCCGGCGCCACCCATTACCTGGAGCATCTGCTGTTCAAGGGCACCAGCAAGCGCACCGCGCTGGAGATCTCCGCAGGGCTGGACGCCGTTGGGGGAGAGCTGAACGCGTTCACCGGCAAGGAGTTCACCTGCTACTACGCGCGCGTGCTCGACGCCGATCTGCCGCTGGCCATCGATGTCCTGTGCGACATGGTGACCGGGTCGCTGATCGCACCCCGTGACGTGGACGCCGAACGTGGCGTGGTCCTCGAAGAGATCGCGATGAACGAGGATGATCCCTCGGACACCGTGCACGAGGCCTTCGCCGCTGAGCTCTTCGGCGACAGCCCGCTGGGCCGCCCGATCCTCGGCACTGTGAGCTCGATCAACGCGATCAGCCGCGAGCAGATCGCCGAGCACTATCAGGCCATGTACACCCCGCCGCACCTGGTGGTCGCGGCCGCCGGGAACCTGAGCCACGACGTGGTGGTGGACCTGGTCCGGCAGGCCTTCGCCGGCGTCACGACCGGGGAGGCGGCCCGGCTGAGCCCCGCCCCGCCCCGGATCGGCGGGCAGTACGCGATCCCGTCGCGCGCTGCCGGCGATCGGACTGGCGCCGATCAGACTGGCGCCGATCAGACTGGCGCCGGCGACGGCGGCGGCCCGGCCCGGCCCGCGCTGCGGCTGGTGTCCCGCGGCATCGAGCAGGCCAACCTGGTGCTCGGCTGCGACGGCCTGTCCCGGACCGACGATCGCAGGTTCGCGCTCAGCGTGCTCAACGCCGCGCTCGGCGGCGGCATGTCATCCCGGCTGTTCCAGGAGGTGCGGGAGAAGCGGGGGCTGGCCTACTCGGTGTACAGCTTCAACTCCCAGCTCGCCGACACCGGCATCTGGGGCATCTACGTCGGCTGCCTGCCGGCCAAGGCGGATGAGGTGCTGGCCATCTGCCAGGACGAGATCGCCAAGGTGATCGGCTCCGGTCTGAGCGACGTGGAGCTCGAACGGGGCAAGGGGCAGGTCCGCGGCTCCATCGTCCTGGGGCTGGAGGACCCGTCCTCCAGGATGAGCAGGCTGGGCAAGTCGGAGCTGGTCTACCCCCGGCTGGAGCCGGTCGACGAGATCCTGACCTCGATCGAGGCGGTGACACACGATCAGGTGCGCGAGGTAGCGTCCGAGGTGCTGGGCCGGTCCAAGGTGCTCGCCGTCGTCGGCCCGTACGACGACGCGGACGCCTTCGCCGCCACCTTCGGGTGAGGCGAGAGTAGGCCTAGGCCTGGCCGGAGGCTCGGGAGGCCCGATGATCAAGGTTGGTGTGCTCGGCGCGAAGGGGCGCATGGGCACGCAGGTGAGCAGCGCCGTCGAAGCGGCCGATGATCTGACCCTGGCCGCCGCCGTGGACGTCGGCGACGACCGGGACGCCCTGGCCGGCTGCGACGTGGTGGTGGACTTCACCCACCCCTCGGCCGTGCTGGACAACCTGCGATGGTGCATCGACCACGACCTGAGCTGCGCGGTGGGAACCTCCGGGTTCGACGAGGCCCGGCTGGGCCAGGTCCGCGGGGGGCTGGCCGGACCCCGGCTCGCGCCGGCCAGCGCCCCGGCTCGTACCCCGGCTCGTACCCCGGCTCATACCCCGGCTCGTACCCCGGCCTCGCTTCGTGACGGGCGGGACGTTCGCGTGCTCATCGCCCCGAACTTCTCGGTCGGCGCGGTCCTGATGATGCATTTCGCCAGTCAGGCGGCCAGGTTCTTCGAGTCGGCCGAGGTGGTTGAGCTGCACCACGCGGGCAAGGCGGACGCGCCGTCGGGGACCGCGCTGCGTACCGCTTCGCTGATCGCCGCGGCCCGGGAGGCCGCCGGCCTGGGCGCCTCTCCCGACGTCACCACGACCGAGGTGCCCGGCGCCCGCGGCGCGACCGTCGACGACGTGCATGTGCACGCGGTCCGGCTGGCCGGGCTGGTCGCCCACCAGGAGGTGCTGCTCGGCGGGCACGGCGAGACGCTGACCATCCGGCACGACTCGCTCGACCGGGCCTCGTTCATGCCCGGCGTGCTGCTCGCCGTGCGGAGCCTGGCCTCGCTGCCGCCCGGCCTCACCGTTGGCATCGAGTCCCTGCTCGGTCTGGCCTGACCCCTCCAGCCCTTCCGGTCAGCGTCCGTCATCCTCCTCCTGACCGGACCCCCGGGTCTCACAGATTCGCGACCGCCGGGATCACCTCGGATCCGATGACCTCCAGCGGCGTGATCTCGTGGACTCCGGCCACCCGGCCGATGGCGGCCGAGAATCCCTGGCTGGCGAGCTGGCCGAGCTGGTCCACCACCTGCCCCGCCTTCTCGCCCTTCTCCCCGACGTCGAAGATGAAGTAGCAGGTCTTCTGGATCTCGTCGTAGTCGCGGCCCTCCCGTTCGCAGTGCTCGCGCAGGACGTCCAGCTTGTGCCCGAGCTCAGGCCCCGGGAACAGGTTGCACGCCTGCGCGTACTTCGCCACGAACCGCAGCGTCTTCCGCTCGCCCCCGCCGCCGATCATGATGGGCGGGTGCGGCCTGCTCAGCGCCTGCGGCGAGTTCAACGGCCGCTCCAGCTGGTAGTGCTTCCCCTGGTAGGGACTCTCGTCGCCGCTCCACATCTGCAGGCAGATCTGGAGCGTCTCCTCCAGCCGCTCGAACCGCTCAGCCACCGGCGGGAACGGTATCCCGAGACCGCGGGACTCCTCCTCGTTCCAGGCCGCCCCGATGCCCAGCCAGGCCCGCCCGCCAGACAGCACGTCGAGCGTCGTGACGATCTTCGCCAGGATCCCCGGATGCCGGTAGACCGTCCCGGTGACCAGCGTGACCAGCTTGGCCCGGCGGGTGTGCGCGGCCAGGTAGCCCAGCGTCGTGTACGCCTCGAGCATCTCGTGCTCCGGCGGCCCCACCGCGCGAATCTGGAAGAAATGATCCATGACGCTGACAAACCCGAATCCCGCGTCATCGGCCGTACGCGCGATCCCGGCCAGATCGGCGCCGAGCTTCGCCGGCCCATCCGGCCAGGTGAAGTCCGGAATCTGCAAGCCAATCTTCACATGAACACCTCCATGGGGAGCCTTTCATAGCGGCTATCTGGCGGACGCTGGGGGTCGCCGGAGACAGGCGCCCGCTCCGCCGGCCGTTGGGCAAGCCGGACGCCGGCTCCGCGACCACCTGCCCCCGGCTTGGGCGATCGGGTGTCAGCCGTGGCAAGCTCCTGGATATGACTGATGTGCATGCTGACCCGCAGTGTGATGTCGCGCACGGGCGCGCTCCCGCAGCTCCGCAGACCCGGACGCTGATCGCCGTGTTCGCGTCGCCGGTGGCTCGTTACCTGCTGCGCTACGGCACAGATGTGGGGTTCCGCCCGGTGCTGCTTGAGCCCGACACGGAGCGCGCTGCCGCCGGCGGTTTTGCCGGGGTGACGCTCGCTGCGAGTGCGGCTGAGTATGCGGACGCCAGCGCTGATGTGGTGGTCACCGACCATCATCGGTCGGAGCTCGGGCCCGTGCTCCGGGACTTCCTGGCGACTCCGGCCGCCTGGATCGGGCTGATGGGCAGTCCTCGCCACCCGGCCCCGCACATACCGCTCCTGACCGGGCTGGGCGTATCCGAGGCCGACATCGCCCGCGTGCACCGCCCCATCGGCCTGAACATCGGGTCCAAGAGCCCGCCCGAAATCGCCATAGCCACGATCGCCGGGCTGATCGCCGAGCACAACAGCTGCCCCGGCGGCTTCTCGTTCTCATCGCACGCATAGGCAAAGCTGGGGCAGGTGGTCGCGCGGAGCCGGCGTCCGGCTTGCCGACGGCCGGCGGAGCGGGCGCCTGCCCCCAGCGTCACCCCCGATCAGCCGGCAAATACACAGGCACGCCGGTTTCGAGAGCGCGCACGGCCGCCGAGACCCTGGCCAGGACGAAGGGCGGCAGGTACTCAGGAAACTGCTCGACGGGCACGAAGTGATAGTCGTCTAGTTCCTCAGCCTGGAGCTTGATCGGGGTGCCGGGGGATGTCCGGCCACCGTCGAAGACGAAAAATACGAAGGGGCGCGGGCGCTCGGCGTCGGGCGGGACCCACTGGACGACCAGCAGGGGTCCCGGGGTCAGGTCGAGACCGAGTTCCTCGGCGACCTCCCGGGCGCAGCCGGCGTGGGGTGGCTCGCCGTGTTCGAGGATGCCGCCGGGCAGCGACCAGTGGTCGCGGTAGTTGGGCTTGACCAGGAGCACGTGGCCGGGCTCGCTCGTGATCAGCGCGGCCGCCGCGGCGTACAGGGTGGGCAGGCTGGCGTACCAGGTGACAGAGTCGGTGAACGTGCGCGATGGCATCGGCCCCTCCGGCGATAGCTCCGACGTGAGAGTAGCGTGCTGTGCGCAGAGCCCGGTCCGGGGCCGGGCGCAGGCGGCGAAGGAGCCGGAATGCAGGCCGAAATCAAGGGCAGCACGATGCCGGTGCTGGAGGTTCACCTTCAGGCGGGCGAGCAGATCGTGTCGTCACACGGTGAGCTGTCGTGGATGTCACCCAACATCCGGATGTCGCAGACCATGGGGGGTGGCGGCGGCGGCTTCATGCAGGGACTCAAGCGCGCCGTGGGCGGCGGCGGGATCTTCGTCACCCGCTTCGAGGCCGAGGGCGGTCCCGGCATGGTGGCGTTCGCGGCGAAGCTGCCCGGCCACATCGTGCCCGTGGATGTGGGGCACGGGCAGTCCTTCCTGGTGCACCGGCACGGCTGGTTGTGCGGAACGGCCGGGGTCACCCCGAGCATGGGGTTCCAGCAGTCGTTCCGCGGCGGGCTGTGGGGCGGCGAGGGGTTCATCCTGCAGCGGCTCGACGGTGAGGGCAGGGCCTGGATCGAGCTGTCCGGTGAGTTGACGACGTACACGCTGGGGGCGGGCCAGACGCTGCTGGCGCATCCCGGCCACGTGGGCATGTTCGATGCCCGGGTGCAGTTCAGCATCACCCGGGTCCCGGGCATCGCCAACGTGCTGTTTGGCGCCGACGGGCTCCACCTGGTGGCACTCACGGGTCCCGGGCAGATCTGGCTGCAGTCGATGCCGCTGCCCAACCTGGCGCACGCGCTCCAGCCCTACCTGGGCAACACGACCGGAGATTCGGCCGCGGCGGGCGCCACCGGCGGGATCATCGGCAACATCCTGCGCGGCAACTGACCAGGCCCGCAGGGCACCTCGACGACGCCGGGCAGGCACCTTGACGACGCCGGGCAGGCACCTTGACGACGCCGGGCAGGCACCTTGACGACGCCGGGCAGGGCGCTCCCGTTGAACCTTGCGCTTAGAAAAATAGCAATATAGCTTCGACCCTATGCAGCGATATGTGGTCGTGGATGTCTTCACCGAGACCCCGCTGGAGGGGAATCCGCTGGCCGTGTTCACCCAGGCTGACGGGCTCCCGGTCGACCGGATGCAGCGGGTCGCGGCGGAGATGAACCTGTCGGAGACCGTGTTCGTGCTCCCGCCCGAGCAGGGCGGTGACACTCGGATCCGGATCTTCACCCCCCTGGTCGAGCTGCCGTCCGCCGGGCACCCGACGCTCGGCACCGCCTTCGCGCTCTGCCAGCAGCGTGGCCTCAACACCATCACGCTTGAGACCGGTGTGGGACTGGTCCAGGTGGACTTCGACGGCGCCGGCCCGCACGGGCCGGGCCTGCCGGGCTGGATGCGGCAGCCGGTGCCGGGCTGGGAGCCCTACGACCGGGTTGCCGAGCTGCTGGCCGCTCTGGGTGTGGACTCCTCGCGGCTGCCGGTCGAGACGTACAGTAACGGGCCGCGGCACGTCTACGTGGCCTTGGACGACGAGGAGGCGGTCCGCCGGCTGCGGCCGGACCTGAACGCGCTGCCCGGCCTGCTGCCCCGGAGGGGGGTGAGCTGTTTCGCCGGCGCGGGCGCCCGCTGGAAGTCCCGGTGCTTCCTGCCCTCGCTCGGTGTCAACGAGGACCCGGCGACCGGATCGGCGGCTGGCCCGCTGGCCGTGCACCTGGCCAGGCACGGCTGGACCGGGTTCGGCCAGCGGATCGAGATCCGGCAGGGCGAGGAGATCGGCCGCCCGTCCATCCTGTACGCCCGGGCGGAGGGGGACGCGAACAAGGTCACGGAAGTGGCGGTGGGTGGCTCGGCGGTCGTGGTCGCTCGCGGCGAGTTCCTGGCCTGACGGTCCCGTGCTCGACACCGCCGTCCTGGCCGCGCTGGCCAGCCAGAAGCGGCTGCAGGTGCTGCACTGGCTGAAGGATCCCAGAGCGCACTTCCCGCCGCAGCGCGACGGCGATCTGGTCGAGGACGGCGTGTGCGTGGTGTTCATTGCCCGTAAGCTCGGGGTCGCCCAGCCGACCGCCACCGCGCATCTCCAGGCTCTCGCGCGGGCTGGCCTGGTCACCTCCAAACGCATCGGCCAGTGGACCTTCTACCAGCGTGACGAGGCCGCCCTCGCGGACCTCAAGCACCGGATCGCAGAGGAGTTGTGATGGACAAGACTCTCATCACGTCGCCAGCATCGCCGCCCGGTCCGGGTCGCTGCCGCGCAGCAGCACGCCAGCCACCAGGGCGGGATCGTCAGTCATCGGGACGTGACCGCAGCCGCGCAGGCGGACGAACGTGGCCTGGGGCAGGCGGGTCCTGGCCAGCACGGCCTGGCCGGGGCTGAGCAAATGGTCGCGGCTGCCCCAGGCCACGGTGACCGGGATGTCGTCGGGGATCTTGGCGGTGAACGGGGTCGCCTCAGCCAGGATGGCGTTCATGGCTGGCCTGGCGGCCATGAAGGCGGCCATGTCGCCGAGGGCCTGCTCGGGGCTCAGGCGGGAGGGATGGCTCACCACCGTGGCGTAGAGCATCGCCCGGCCGGGCGTGGTGCGCACCAGCTTGGGCCCGTAAGAACCCAGCCGGCCACCCAGCGCCTGCATGGAGCGGAAGATCCCCTTGGCGTAGGCAAGTTCGCGGTCACTGCGCCAGAAGCCCGCCGGAGATACGGCGGTGACGCTGGCGGCCCGGCCAGCGGCCCCTGCCTCCAGGGCGATGCGCCCGCCGAGCGAGTTCCCCGCCACATGCGGGCGCTCCAGGCCGAGCTCGTCCAGCAGTCTGACCATCGCCTCGGTTAGGCCACCAATCGCCGGACCCCGGTTGAGGTCAAGTGGCGGGGACTCGCCGTGTCCGGGCAGATCAACCACAATGACATCGCGATGCGGTGTCAGCCGGTCGAGCACAGCATCCCAGGCCTGCCGCCGATGCCCGATCCCGTGCAGCAAGACCAGCGGCGGTCCCGATCCTGCGCGAGCATATGCCAGTCCCACGGGCGGCCTCCTACCAGTGAGTAACTTCGATGGTACACCGGGATGATACGCCGGGCCGACAAATGTTTCACTCCCGGGCAAGAGCCGGGGGCGGCCAGGCCGCGGAGCCGACGTCCGGCAAG
>DASZAD010000141.1:0-5242 GCA_035945415.1 Streptosporangiaceae bacterium | reverse complement strand
ATCAGTGCCTGGTTCCCGTCCCGCAGGTCGGTGGACAGCCAGCGCGGCGCGGCCGTGACGACCCGGCCGGGCCAGCTGCGGTCGGGCAGGTCAACGGGCTTGAAGGGGGTGTATCGGTGGCAGGGCATGCCACTGGGTACTTGGTTGATACGCACGGAGTGCTGCTCCCTCGTTGATCTGGACGCGGCCAGCGAACGCGCTGGAACTCCGCGGCGAGGGAGCCGGCCGTTATCGGCCCCCGCCGCGGCCGCTAAGCAGGAGCAGCTCGCGAGACATCACGGGAAACCATAGCAGCCAGTACGGTCCCCCGGTGACGCCGTATCACAGCGTTATGCCATACACCGCGTGCAGAATGGACCTCAGGTGACCAACGGTTGGCGCCCCCAGGTTAATGCCAAGGATTTGCTTTCCCGTTCGAGCAAGAAACAAGATCTCACGCCCAGCTCAAGACCTGGCGCATCCTGCGCAAACTCCGCTGCTGCCCCCGGCGGGCTGGGCAGCTCGCTAAGGCGATCCACGTCCTTCCGGCCCGCGAGATCCAGGAGAGAAGACACTCGCTGGAGGGACGGTGTCCGCTCTAAGATGCCTTGTTGTGACCATGCCGAGCGCGCCGGGGTGCTGCCCAGGTTGCGGCGGGCCGCTTTGCGTGGTCAGCGGGTTCCCGACCTGGTGCACGGCTTGCGAGTGGGGACTTACCGGGTCCGCGGGATCCACCGGGGACAGCGGGCGCAGGGGGCTCGTGCGGGCAGGTGTGGACCGGTGGTCCGCGCGTATGGTCGAGTCGCTGTACCGGCAGGTGTCCGGGTCGGCCGCGCGCCGACCTGGCTGGGGTGTGGCGCGGGTGGCCTCCTATGCGCTGGCGGTCTTGGTGCTTGCCTGCTCAGCCGGGCTGATTGCCGCCGCCGTGTGGCTGGTCCTGCGGGCGCCGAACGTCGCCACGATCATCGTGGCCATCGTGGCCGTGCTGCTGGCGATCGAGCTCCGCCCGCGCCTGGGCAGCCTCCGCAAGCGTGACCATGTCCGTTACCAGGGCGATGCCCCGGCGTTGTTCGGCCTGCTGGACCGGGTCGCCGCCGAGCTCGGCGCCAGGCCGGTTTACGCGGTCGTCCCGGTCGCGGCCTGGAATGCCTCATACACATCGGTGGGACTGCGCCGGCGCCGTGTCCTAACCCTGGGCGTTCCGTTGTGGGAGGCGCTGCCCATCGACCAGAAGCTCGCGCTGCTGGGGCACGAACTCGCGCACGGCGTCAACGGCGACGCGCGGCACGGGATGGTCGTGGGCACCTCGTTGTCCACCCTGGCCCGGCTGTATTACGTGCTCCGGCCGGGCCGCGCGGATTACACGCTCGCCCGGCTGGCGCAGGCGCTGCTCAGCTCGGTGGTGGCAGCGGTGTTCACGCTGCAGCACGTCATCTCGTTGCGGGCAAGCCAGCGAGCCGAATACGTCGCGGACGCTCTCGCCGCGCGGCTGGCCTCGCCAGCGAGCACCGCGGACATGCTCGACACTCTGGTGACCGGCCGCGATACCCATGTGTTCACCGTCATCCGGCAGAAGTTCACCGACGAGACCGCGGGATTCTGGGATGAGCAGCGGGCCGCGTTGTCCAGCCTGCCCGAGACCGAGAAGGATCGCCGCCGCCGCGCCGAAGCGCGCCAGCGGCTGCGCGTGACTGAAAGCCACCCGCCGGCCCACCTTCGCATCGCCGTGCTGCGCAGTCGTCCGCCGAGCAAGCCGGTGCTGTGCCTGACCGCCGCCGAAGAGGCACAGATCCGCACGGAGCTGTCCGCTGACTACGCCCGGATCGCACGTCAGATCCATGAATCCGCGCAGCTCAGCCGCTAGCGCGCGGTAGGGCGACGCCGGGCGGGACAATCCCGGTGCCCAGTGCGCCGGCAGTTACTCGATCGGGCGGATCGCCACCACCGATACTCCGTAGAGCAGAAGCTTCAGGGCCCCCCGGCTAGCAGTCGTTCATGGCCCAGCGCCGCCGGAAAACCAGTGGCGTCACCGGGCGAGGCGGGTTTTCCTGGTTGGGTGCAGATCGAACGTTTTGATCCCCTGGCGGACACGGCACAGGTCCGGGCCTGCTACGAGCTGGTGAAGGCGGGCAAGCCCTTCGATGAGCCCAAGGGCCCGCTGATGTCGTTTCCGGTGTTCGCCGGCTGGTTCGGCCTGGGCTGGACGGTGTGCCCGCGTGAGTCGTGGCTGGTGCCGGACGGCGGGCAGACCGTCGCGGCGGGCGCGTATCTGCTGGAGCTGCCGGCGCCGGACAATCCCCAGCTCGGTCAGCTGACCATCCTCGTCGCCCCGGACAAACGGCGGGCCGGCCTCGGCACCGCGCTGCTGCGGCACGCCGCCCAGCGCGCGCGGGAGCAGGGGCGCACCCTGCTGTCCGGTGACTCGCGGCAGGGCTCGCCCGGCTCGGCGTTCGCCCGGGCGGCCGGCGCCAGGGCAGGCCCGTCCGACATCGTCCGGGTGCTCGACCTGGCCGCTCTCCCTGACGGGCATCTGGACCGGCTGCGCCAGCAGGCCGAGGCGGCTGCGCGGGGGTACACGCTGCTCTCCTGGTCTGGTCCGGCACCGGACGAGTACCTGGACCAGCTCGCCGTGGTGAACGCGGCGGTGGAGGACGCGCCGCGGGCTGCGGGAGAAGAGGTGGAGTACGTGGACGCCCAGCGGATCAGGCAGTGGGAGCGGCGCATCGCCCGGCAGGGCCTGCGCGACTACACGATCGTCGCCCGCAGCGACGAGACCGGCGACCTGGCCGCGCTGACCCAGTTCGACGTGGAGCCCGAGCAGCCGGAGTGGGGCTTCCAGGCGCTTACCGCCGTCGCCCGCCCGCACCGTGGGCACCGGCTCGGGCTCCTGGTCAAGCTGGGCATGCTCGACCTGCTGGCGAAAGCCGAGCCGCAGCTCCGCTGGATCAAGACCGACAACGCCGGCTCGAACCAGCACATGATCGCCATCAACGAGCAGCTCGGCTTCCAGGTCTTCGACGAGTGGGAGACCTGGCAGGTCGACGTGGCACAGGTGATCGGCTAGCCGGGCTGCTAGCGGCTGGCTACGACACCGGCACCGCGCGACCGCACAGGGTCAGCGCCAGGGCCGCGGCCGGGCGGCGCAGCGTGTCACCGGACCCATACGACCAGTCGAGGTCGCTGGCCTCCAGGCGGCGTCCGTCGATGCTGACCCCGAAGTGCTCGTGCACGCCACCCCGGGTCATGTCGTCGAGCACGACCCGGATGGTCTCGTCCGGGCTGCGCGGCAGGCCCAGCGGCACGGTCACGTCCAAGCCGTGAATCACCACGTGGTTGAGCGCGCCGCGGTACCCGCCGCCGGGCGGGGTCCAGCGTCCCATCACCTCGGACCGCAGGCAGGTGACCAGCTCGCTCGCTGGCAGCTCCGCGTCCCGGCTGGCGACCTCGTTCGACAACCGAGTGAAGTCGAAGCCGTACCGCCGCAACTCCGCCATGAACTCCTCTTCGGAGTACCGCGCCGCCATCGTCATATGCGCGACCACCTCACGGACCCGCCACCCCTCGCACAGTGACGGCGTATCCCACTGGGCGTCGGAGGCGTCCGCGAGCAGCTCGCCCAGCCGCAGGAACTCGGCGGCTACCAGGGGCTGACGCTCATTGTCACTCATCAAGATCATCTCCCGTTCACGACTGAGGTCACGTACGCGGCAAACCGGTCAAGCGACGTCCTGAAGCCTGCCCGTGCCTCGGGCCCGCGGGCCGCTTCGGGCACGTTCTCCTGCCGGATCCGAATCTCGGTCCGGCCGTCACCGAGGTCGGTGAATGTTGATGTTGTGGTCATCCCGGTCTCCGGGTCAGTCCACGCCAGCCGCTCCGGCTCCACGACTTCGACGTAGACCGCCCGCATCGTGTAGCGGCTCCCGTCGGCGTCGTTGACCATCACGGTCTCGAAGACTCCTCCGGGCCGCGGATCCACCCTGATGCTGTCCGGCGGCGTGCTCACGCCGGCCGGTCCCCAGAACCGCGCCAGGTGCTCCGGCTCGACCATGCACCGGAACACCAGCTCCCGCGGCGCCTCGAACACCCGGGTGTAGGTCAGCTCACTCATCGGCTCCCCTTCCCTGGATGTCCCGCAGGTGCGCGTCCAGCTTGTCGAAGCGCTCCCGCCAGATCCGCCGGTTGTCATCGATCCAGCTCATCATCGCGTCCAACGCCTCCCCCTCCAGGTGACAAGGCCGGAACTGAGCCTGCCGGCTCCGCGAGATGAGCCCGCACCGCTCCAGCACCTTGAGGTGCTTCGACACGGCGGGCAGCGACATCGCGAACGGCTCGGCCAGCTCGTTCACCGTGGCATCGCCCCGGGCCAGCCGGGCCACAATCGCCCGCCGTGTCGGATCAGCCAGTGCCATGAACATCTCATCGAGCACTCTGCTACTTCACCATATAGTTAATTATCTGTCAAGTTAAATACTGAGCTAGGGCATACGAGAGCGGAGCCGCGCTGAGGGCCTGCCGGAGCGGGCGTTCCCGCAGCCGGAGCAGGCGTTCCCGCAGCCGGGTCAGGCGTTCACACTGCCGGGTCAGGCGTTCACACAGCCGGGTCAGGCCGGCGTTTGGCGCGAGCGGGCGGCCGGCGGAACGAATGACCCTGCCCCCGTTCCAGCCGGGCAAGGTCAGTCGTAGAACCCGAGACGCCGCAACTGCTTGGGATCGCGCTGCCAGTCTTTGGCGATCTTGATACGAAGGTCGAGATACACGCGAGTGCCGAGCAACGCCTCGATGCGCTGGCGGGCTCTGGTGCCGATCTCTTTCAGGTGCTCCCCCTTGGAGCCGATGACGATCGCCTTCTGGCTGGGCCGCTCGAGGTACAAGAACGCATGCACGTCGGTGAGGTCCGGCCGGTTCTCCCGCGGCCCCATCTCCTCGACCACGACCGCGATCGAGTGCGGTAGCTCGTCCCTGACCCCTTCCAGCGCCGCTTCCCTGATCAGCTCGGCCACCATGACGCGCTCGGGCTCGTCGGTGAGCTCTCCGTCCGGGTAGAGCGGCCGGCCGGGCGGCAGCTTGCCGACGAGCACATCCGTCAGCACGTCGAGCTGGTACCCGGTCGCCGCCGAGACCGGGACGATGTCCGCCCAGTCCCCGAGGGAGGCGACCGCGGCGAGCTGATGGGCGATCTGATCTCTGGAGGCCAGGTCGACCATCGTGACGATCGCGATCACCGGCGTCTTGCCCAGGCCGGACAGCTCGCGGGCCAGGTATT
>DASZAD010000140.1:0-11035 GCA_035945415.1 Streptosporangiaceae bacterium | reverse complement strand
GGGTGGGTTCGCAATCTACGCGTCAGTGCTGGCGCGAAGGCCGCGGCTGCCGTGGGGAACGCGCTGACCACGACCCGTCCCTCGGGCTCCTGGGACTGGGCGGAGACCTCGGACTCGGCGGCCTCCATCAGGGTCAGGATCTGCTCCGCGTAACGGGCGAGCCGCCGTCCGGCGCCGGTCAGCTCGGCGCTGCGGGCCGTCCGGTCGAGCAGTGGCGTGCCGGCCTCACGCTCCAGGATCGCGAGTTGCTGCGAGACGGCGGAGGGCGTGTAGCCGAGCGCCGCCGCGGTGGCGGCGATGCTACCGCGCTCGGCGAATTCATTCAACAACCTGAGGCGATGCGCATCGAGCATAAGATCAGCTTAACCTCTGCTTCAGTAAGTAACGCTCGTGCTTACGCTTAACTGATTGCAGACTGGACAGCGTTGAGTAAGCGGCAGCCCAGCATTACGAGACCGAACTGCCCGGTCCGCACGAGGAGTGATCCTTCCCGATGGCTGTTTCGGCCATACCCGACATGGGGCACATGGGTGCCCTGGCCCGGCAGCTGGCGGCTCCGGCCGCCAGTTCTCCGGTTGTCGTCCCCTCCCCCCCGGTTGTCATCCCCTCTCCCCCGTCTACCGGCCCGGCCAAGGCGCCGGGGCCCCGGCTCGCGCCGGGCCACATCCCGGCCACGGTCTCCGCCACACTGGCCGCCAACGAAGCCCTCGCCGCCCGGCGGCGTCGCGGCGAACAGGTGCTGCCGCTGGGCTTCGGCGAAGCGGGGCTGCCCGTCCATCCGGCGCTGCGGTCGGCGCTGGCCGAGGCGACCGGCCGCAACGGGTACGGTCCCGTCGCCGGTCTCGCCGCGCTACGTACGGCCGCGGCGAGCTACTGGGAGCGACGGGGTATGCCCACGGACCCGGCGGCGGTGGTCTGCGGCCCGGGCAGCAAGGCCCTGCTGTACGGGCTGCTGCTGGCCCTGGGCACGGACGTGGCGGTCCCCCGGCCCAGCTGGGTCAGCTACGCCGCCCAGGCCGCCATCATCGGCACTCAACCGCATTTCGTCCCGACCCGGCCGGGCGAGGGAGGAGTACCCGACCCGGCCCAGCTGGCCCGGGCGGTCGTCGCCGCGCGGGCCGAAGGCAGGCGCATCGGCTCGGTCATCGTCACGATGCCGGACAACCCGACCGGCACCGTGGCCGCCCCAGCCACGGTCAGGGAGCTGTGCGCGGTCGCGGGCGAGCACGACCTGATCATCATCTCTGACGAGATCTACCGCGACCTTGTGCACGCCTCTGGCACTCCGGTGCTCAGCCCGGCAATAGTCGCGCCGGAACGGACGATCGTCACCACGGCGCTGAGCAAGAGCCTGGCCCTGGGCGGCTGGCGGATCGGGGTCGCCCGGCTCCCCCGCGGCGAAGGTGCGGGGCTGGCCGCGGTGAGGGTGCGGGACCGGCTGCTCAGCGTGGGCAGCGAGATCTGGTCGGCGCCGGCCGGGCCGATCCAGCAGGCCGCCGCCTTCGCCTTTGCCGAGCCTCCCGAGCTCACCCGGCGGGTCAGCGCCAGCCGCCGCCTGCACGCTCACGTGGCCCGGGCCGTAGCCGGCGTGCTGCGCGCCGAAGGCATCACCGTGCCCGAGCCCCGCGCCGCCTTCTACCTCTACCCGGACTTCGACCCGTGGCGGGATCTACTGCGGGCCAGGCACGGGGTGAACACGGCGGAGCAGCTCTCCAGGCTCCTGCTCGACCGGTACGGCGCGGGCGTGCTGCCGGGCAGCGCGTTCGGGGAGCCGCCGGACGCGCTCAGGCTACGCCTGGCCACCGGACTGCTCTACGGTGCCAGCGACGAGCAGCGGGAAGCCGCGCTGTCCGCCCCGGACCCGGTCCGGCTGCCGTGGATCGCATCCGCGCTGGGAAGGATCACCGAGATCCTCACGGACCTGCGCGGCTGACCATCCCCCCTGACGCCCATCGATGGGACTTTGTGTTACCCATGACCTTGTGCACGCCCGTCGGTCACGCCGGGGATTAACCCTCTGCATAGGGCAATAGCGCATCCGGCCACGCACCGATAATGTGTCGCTGGCACGACAGCCGCGGCGTCGTGTAGATGGCCATGGGAGAGCCCGCCGCCTAAAGGACGATCCCAAAGTGCGGGCAGGATGCTAAGATGTCGCATGTCCTCACGGAAGTTGGGTGAGGCGGGGGAGGGAAGTCAGGTGAGGCATAATGTCCGAGAATGCTGAGCATATTGGCAGTAGACGTGATTCCACACTTTTGTTCATTATAGGTCCCGCCGGGGTCGGAAAAACCACGAGCGGCGAATTGCTGGCGCAGGACCTGGGCTTCAGGTTCGTAGATTTGGATGCCGAGTTCAACCAGCAGGTCGGTCCCATTCAATCGTGGATCGACGAGTTCGGCTACCCAGCTTATTGCAAACGCAACACCGAACTATTCTACGATCTTGTCGTTAATGTTACCCATCGTACGGTATACGCTATTTCCTCGGGTTTCCTGCTGTACGATGAGATCGACACATGCTTTGGTAACAATGCCGATGTCCTTACCAGCCTCGGTATCTCTATCGTCCTCCTTCCGTCTGAATCACTCAGCGACAGCACCGACATCGTCGTTTCCAGGCTGCTCCAGCGCAGGCCGTGGCTTAATCGACAGAAAGAGACGCAGAAGTTTCAGCGCCGATTCAGCAGATATTACCCTCAGGGTGACATCAAGATCTTTTCGGCCGAGGCTCCACAGGTGGTAGCCCAGCGCATGAAGAGTGCCTATCTCGAGTATCTGAGAACAAATCAGATGCCCAGTCAAGACGAAGGTGTAACAATGATTGTGAGTGGCGATGAAGACCGCACCAGAATCGACTGAACAGCTGCTGGACGACTGGTATCGACGCGCGCGAGAGTCGCAATTTGCTCACTATGAAGCCGCCCGTCCACTGGCCCGGGCCAACTACGAGCTAGGAGTACCCGTCGTTGCGCTGTCGGCGGTCGTGGCCACGTCGGTCTTTGCGACGTTTCAAGCAGCGGCCTCCCCCGTATACCGCATCACCGTGGGTCTGATTACTGCCGGCATCGCGGTGCTGTCCGCGCTTCAGACGTTCCTCCGGTTCGACGAAAGAGCAGAGAAGCACCGCGCGGCGGGTGGCCAGTATGGTGCTCTCCGGCGCGAATTGGAACAGGCGCGAGCAGGAGGACCGCCCTACGACGCCCAGGTGATCACCACCGTCCGGCAGAAATTTGACTCGATATCGGATCAAGCGCCAGAGATAACGCGCCGGGTGTGGACGCGAACCGAGACGCTATTGACCAACCGGGACCACGGCGATGGAGCGACGGCATGATCAGATATCCTGTGGCCATGGACGGGCGACAAGTGGCAATCTACAGATCGGTCCTCCCCCATCTTGTGCAGGACAACATGGACAAGACCGGCCAGGTCGTCCGGCCACCGGTTAACGTGCCGACCGTGGTTGACAACCTGTGGGAATGGAAGCGGCCCGCCGGATATCCCAGCCGCCGCATGTCAGCATTTGCAAGTCCTACACCGGAGCTGGCCAGGAGTGGAAGGCCTGAGCACGCTAAAGTGTATCAGGTTGACATCCGCGACGGAATCATCGTCGCTCAATTGCGCGGATATAGCGACTCGCGTGATCACCCCGAAACTGTTACGCTACCAATTCTGCTTTATGAACGCCTCGATTCCAGTTGGATCAGTGCGCCCATGGATGAAAAAGACTCTGCGGGTCGTCTCTGGTTGCCCTGCCTCTCCCAGCAGGAGGTAGACTGGCTTTTTGCCGAAGTAACAGAGTTGCGCCCGCTCCGTGACGAGGTGGAGTCGTCGATCCACTACTGGAGCGACGTTGACCTGATTGACCCGGCTGATCCCAAGCTCGACCCGGAGGGAGAGATTTTCTTCGAAGCTCCGGATGGTTACCAGCTGCGGCCGGTGGACTAAGTGGGGGATCTCGCCACGGGCTGTCGCCGGCGTTACCAGACGATCTCGTACGGCAGATCCCGGGCGGACCCGGAACTGGGCGGCCACCGCCCCTATGATCACCGCCGATATCCGGTGCCGTGTGCTGGCGCTCCCAGGCGCAGCCTGGTTGCCACATGCCGCCAGCGCGAGCACCATGGCGGACACTCCCACACCGATGGGCTTGCGCCTGATTGAATCGGCCATCATGACGATCACATCCGTAGTACGTCCTTGAGCTCTATACACCTGAGGGGGCAGCCGGCGTTCCGGCTCCCGATCGCCCGGGTACTCGGTAGGCCCTGCGCCGCGACCATGTGTTCCTGATCCACGAGCAACTCCGTGACCTCACATCCGAAGCGGGGGGCGCGGCCGGCCTGGGGCGTCCGGCGGCCGTCGCCTGCTATCTCCTGACCGTCCCGCTCGCGGTGGTGATCTCCTGGTAGGTAGCCGGGGCCTGCAGATGCGTGCACCGCCCGGCGCGGTTTCTCGCGGTCACGGCGACGATGCTGGTCACAAACGTCCCCGAGCCCCGGATCCCGGCATAGCGGCCGGACCCCTCGCCGAGGGTGAACGTGCCTCGCAGGGTCTCGGTCAGCAGGCAGGTGTGGGAGTTGAAGGCCGCCGTGCCGCTGCGGCGGACGTGCCGGAACGTAAACGTCCCCCTGGGGAAGACGACGACGTCGGTCACCGCGGCCGGGATGACATAACCCCCGGCGGTGACGGCCCCGGTCGCGATCACGCTGAGCCGGACCGAGGTCGCCGTGGTATTCATGATGCGAAGCAGCTCCGCCCGGGTGCCGCCTGGGCTGGCACCGGCCGCCGCCACGCTTGCCCCGCCGATGAGCGCGACCGCCGAGATCGCCATGATGCCGGCAACGAGTCTGGTGCGCATCACTCCTCCTCCAGTCCGCTACCTCTGATACGCCGCAGGCGGCCGCAACGTTGCCGCCGCTCGCCGCATCCGGCCCCCCGGAGCCGGTCCAAGGCGGCCGTCCCCGCCATTAGAGTCTTAACGATATGCTCGCCACCCGGCAGCATGGGAGTGTCCGGCCAACGGTGGAATTGCCGTCGGCAGTGGCCGGGAGATACCCCTCATCTGCGGCGACAGACGTGTTGGCGCGCCGAGCCTTCGGAAATCGGACAGTCCCGGCAGCATCACAGGCCGAGCCAGACCTGGAGCAGGAGTGGGTCGGCTGGTGCGGCCGCTGGTGTTCACGCGGCCGGACTGATCCACCGGTGCCAGGCGGTCCAGGTGCGGAGTTCGGGTCGTGCCTCCTGGCCGTAGTTCGTCAGGTACGCAACCGGTAACCACCCGGTGAAACGGACTGAGCTGGCGTCGAAAATGCGCTGCGCGGTGCCCTCGTCTATGAACACGGCAGGGCAGTGGTCGCCGTCGGTCTCCGGATCTCTGCCTACGAAACGCAGCCCCATGGTGTCCTCCTGGGCCCGGATGCGAGCGGCGCGTCCGCTCATTTCCGGACCAATGGCTCCTTGTGGCCAATACGCTCCACACTGCGAGCGGCATTCGCCGGCCCGGGCGTGAAACTGAGCGACACGGCTCAGGCGCTGTGACGATGGCTACGCGGCTGGTGCTGTGGCGTTCAGGGGCAGCAGCTCGGGACGCTTGGGGGCCAGGCCGTCGCCGGTGGAGGCGCCCTGAAGCCGGCGGCGCACCCACGGCATGGCGTACCGCCGGGCCCAGCGCGCGTCCACCTGCCGGGCCGTCAGCCACGCCTGGCGGGCCGCCAGCCAGCCAATGCTCGCGGCCGGCGTGACGGCGCCTGCCAGCACCGGCAGCGGCTCGCGCCAGTCGGCGTCCGCCACCGCCCCCACGGCCTCGCAGGCCCGCAGGGCCACCCGGCGGTGCCCCTCCGGGGTCAGGTGCAGCCGGTCGTCGCTCCACACCCGGGGGTCGCACAGCACCGGCATCGACCATAGGTCCAGGACCGGGCAGCCGTAGCGGTCGGCGATCGAGCGCAGGTGCATGTTGTAGATGGCGACCTTGCCGCGGATCCAGCGGAGCACCGGGAACGTGCGCGGGTCGAAGCCGGTGACCACGAGCACCTGGCTGCCGGACTGCCGCAGCGCCGTCACCGCACCCGCGTACAGGTCGCCGAGCGTGTCAGGGTCTGCTCCGGGCCGGATCAGGTCATTCCCGCCCGCGGCCAGGCTGACCAGGTCGGGCGCCGTGGCCAGGGCGATGGGTAGCTGCTCGGCGACGACCTCCTTGAGCAGCTTGCCCCGCACGGCCAGGTTCGCGTAACGAAGCTCAGGATTCGCCGCCGTAAGGCGCTCGGCGAAGCGATCCGCCCAGCCGCGATAGCCGCCACCCTCCACCTCTGGCCGGGGGTCATTCATGCCCTCGGTGAGGCTGTCGCCCAACGCCGCGAAAGAACCGATCACCATCCCCGTTACCTCCGTGCGTCCCAGGACCCTGTCCCTATTTTGCCAGGTTCGCAGGCCAGTTCGAGAATGTGACGCGTCGTGTTTCGCCCGCTGGCAAACCTGGTCGACAGCGGGAATCAGCGCAGGAAGCGAGCGATCACGCGGCTCAGCCAGACCGGATCGTCCAGCCACGGGTAGTGCCCCGCACGCGGCTGGATGGCCAGCTCGGACCGCGGGAACATCTCGGCCGCCCGGGCCGCCAGCCGCGGCGGCGGGATGAAGTCCAGCTGGCCTGCGTAAAGAAGCACGCGTGCCGGGAGCTTGGCCAGCGCGGCCCGCGTCGCCTCGGGGTCGAACGCTCCCGCGGCGTAGTATCTGGCTCCGATCCTGGCGCCGCGCGGCTCCACGCCCACCAGCACGTGCCGCCGCGCCGCCTCATCCCAGCGGCCGTAGTAGAACGGCGCGTACTTCAGCAGTCTGGCCGTCGAGTCGCGCCCGGTTTGAGCCTCCCTGAACGCCGCCAGCGCCGTCTCGTACCACGGCTCGCCCGACCGCTGTCGCAGCGGCGCCTCCCGCTCCTCGCCGGGGGGCGGCATCAAGCCGAGCGAGCGGAGCCCGGAAGTGAGCAGGACGAGGCGGCGGATGCGCCCGGGGTACCTGGCGGCGTACAAGATCGCCATGTTGCCCCCGGCCGAGTGGGCCAGCAGGTCCATCTGCTCCAGGCCGAGATGGCGGCGCAAGGCCTCGACGTCCTCCACCTGGCGGTCGCAGCGGTAGCTGGAGAGGTCTTCCGGCTCCGCCGAGTCCCCGGTACCGCGGGTGTGCAGCATCACCAGCTGCCTGCTCGCGGCCTCGCCCAGCCCGCCAAGATCGCCGAAGTAGACCGGATGCCTGGCCGGACCGCCGGGCAGGCAGACCAGCGGCGGCCCCGCACCCAGCCGGTCGTAGGCCAGCATGGTGCCGTCGTAGGACGCGAATCGGCTCACCCCCCCCAGCCTGCCGGGATGAGCGCCGTCGCGCCAGGCCGTCCGCCGTGAGGGCAGCGCCTGCCGAGCGCCGGACCGCTCGCTGCCGGGGCCGGCCCAGCCTGGGAGACTGGCGAGATGCGAGTCCCGCGTCTGGCCGCTGTGCCGCTGGCACTGGCGGCGCTGGCCGGCTGCACGAGCGCCCCGCATCATGACAGCTCGCCGGTGTCCCGCCAGACCACGGGAACGACGTCCCGCCTGACCACGAGACCGGGGCCGGCCAGGCCTGGAACCAGCTGGCCGGTCTACCACGCGAACGCGGCGCGCACCGGCTACGTGCCGGGACTCCCGGCCGCGGGGCCGCTCACCCTCGCCTGGCGGGCCGGGCTGGACGGAGCCGTGTACGGCCAGCCGCTGATCATCGGCAACCTGGTCATCGCCGCCACCGAGAACGACACCGTGTACGGGCTGAACCGGGCCAGCGGCCGGGTCGAGTGGCGCACGCACGTTGGTACCCCGGTGCCGTCGTCCGCGCTGCCGTGTGGCGACATCAACCCGCTCGGCATCACCGGGACCCCGGCCTACGACCCGGCGACCGGCCTGGTGTACCTGGTCGCCGAGCAGACCGGCTATCACCACGTGCTGTATGGCCTGTCGCTGACCGGACAGGTCCGCCTCAGGCGGGACATCCCCACCCCGGACGGGCAGCCCCGGTTCGACCAGCAGCGCCCCGCGCTCGCCATCGACGCGGGGCGGGTCTACGTGGGGTTCGGCGGCCTGTACGGGGACTGCGGTCCCTACATCGGCTCGGTGGCCGGCGTGCCCGCCTCGGGTTCCGGGCCGCTGATCTCCTATCGGGTGCCGACCGCCAGCAAGGGCGCCATCTGGGGCACGGGCGGCCCGGTGATCGCGAGCGGCACGCTCTACGTCAGCGTCGGCAACGGGGCGGCCACCGCACCGCCCTACGACGGCAGCGACTCGGTGATCGCGTTGACGCCGGGCCTGCGCCGGACCGGGTTCTTCGCCCCGGCGACGTGGGGCGCCGACAACGACAGCGACCTGGATCTCGGGTCGATGTCGCCCGCGCTGCTCCCCGGCGGCAGGATCCTGGCCGTCGGGAAGCGTGGCACCGGCTACCTGCTGGACGCCGCTCACCTGGGCGGAATCGGCGGGCAACTGGCCCAGGCCGCGATCTGCCCGGCGTTCGGCGGCCCGGCCGTAGCGGGCAGCACGGCCTACGTGCCCTGCGAGGGAGGGGGCATGGCTGCCGTGGCCACCGCCGGGGATCACCTTCGCGTGCTCTGGCGTGGCCCCGCGAGCGCCGAGGGCTCCCCGGTCGCGGGGGGCGGAGCGGTCTGGGTGGCCGGCTGGGACTCCGGCACCCTCTACGAGCTGGCGCAAGCGGGCGGCAGGGTGCGCTACCAGATCGGCCTGGGCTCCCCGCTGCCCCACTTCGCCTCGCCGTCGCTGTCGGGCGACCTGGTCTTCGTCGGAACGGACACGGGAGTCACAGCCGTCCGTGGCGGATGAGTCACGGCGGTTGATCAACGGCGGGGGCGATGCGGTGCGGGCAGACTTGAGCCATGGCCACGACCGTGCACTACCAGCAGCCGCCCCCGCCCTATCGATCTTGACTGGGATCGCCGGTCCGCCGCCCTGTCGGCCGGGCCAACGTAGCCAGTCACGGCACTAGGTCGTGTCACCGCGCTCGAACCTGGCGTGCATCCGGTCGAGTTCAGCCGCTACGCCGGTGTCGAGTGCCTTCACGTAGGTATCCCTGGGCAGTAGCTCACAGCCGCGCGAAGCCTTGGTCTCGTCCGCGCTGTAGGAGTAGTAGATCAGCCGGACTCCCCGCTCCTCGGCCAGTTCGATGGTGCGGTAGAACACGACCTCGTAGTAGATGGGCAGGCGCTGCTGCCAGGCATAGTCAAACCCCGCCTCCCTGGAGTAGAAGGTCTCGCCCGTCTGGATGACCGCGTGGTAGCCGCGAAGCACCCCGCCGGCCCGGGCGGTGATCACCAGTGCCGCATCGCCGTACTGGTCGATCACGTCATGGTGCAGCGTGCGAGCCATGTCCGTGGGATGCGCCTGGTGCCCGTGCTTCTTGTAGAGCTGAGCCTCCAAGGGCAGCATCTGCTCGCTCAGCTCACGGGTCAGAACTTCGACGCCGATCCGCAGGCCCGCCCGGGCCAGCTTGTTGCGCTCGTTGGCCAGGCTTCGGCGACGGTTATAGCTCAGCCCGCGGAGATAGCCGGCGAACGTGGTGGTCTGCAGCACCGCGACTTGGAGCGCGGGGCCGAAGCGGACGTACCCTCGCGCGGTCAGCACCTCACGGAGCAGCACCTCCTCCCGAGGAAGGTAGAAGATGGCCACGCTGCCCAGCCCCTCGTCGCGGGCCATCGTCTCCACCCCGTCGAGAACTTCACCGGTGGCGCCACGCGCGGTGACGGCATCCAGGCCGGGATCCACCGCTATGCGCGTGGTCCCGCCGCGGAGCGCGCCGAGGTAGGCGTTGGGCATAAGAGCGTGCAGAGCTTGCTGGGTCGCCTCCGTCCTCGCCACGCCCCGATCGTCGAGAAGCTGGGACAGGACGGTGTCTATCCGCATGAACGGCCAGAACGCGGTGTCTGGCACCACGAGCCCCCAGACCGCCGCGCTCGCGGGCGGTCCCGCATCGGGTTGGGCTCCCACGACGAACGGACGGGCTATCTTGATCCGCTCGTCCATTCTCAGCCACGGCCGCGAATGGTAGAGGTCATCAGCGCCTGGGAGCCGGTCGTAGCCGTATTCCGCGGTGTCTTCGATGGCGGACAGCAAGAAACTCTTCATCGAGAGTCCTGTGGCGCATGGTTATGAGGGGATTATCGAGGTTTGTGCTGTATCCGCAGCCTAGCCGGCCCGTATGGGTTCTGTTAGGAGAGGCCGGCGAGCCGCATGGATGGCGCTTGGACCGAAATCCTCCAGGGTTCCCCCAGGTATTCCTGATGTGTCCGGCCGCAGCGGACGCGGCCGGCGTCCGCGTGGGAGGACCAGTGGAGGACTTGGCCTACATCGGCCTGACCATCCTGGTGTTCGGCTTCCTCTGGCTACTGGTGAAGGGGATCGAGCGCTTTGAGCGCTGAGAACTGGATCGGCCTCATCGGCGGCATCGTGCTGACCGTCTACCTGTTCGTGGCCCTCATCCTGCCGGAGAGGTTTTAGTGAACGGGACCGCCGCGGGCTGGCTGCAGTTTGCTCTGCTGTTCGCCGCCCTGGCCGTGTGCTACGTGCCGCTCGGCGACTACATCGCCTACATCTTCACCACCGAGAAGGACTGGCGGATCGAGCGCGCCTTCTACCGGCTGATCGGCATCGACCGCAGCGCGGACACGAAGTGGAGCACGTACGCCCGCAGCGTCCTGGCCTTCTCGGCGGTCAGCGTGCTGTTCCTGTACGGCATGATGCGGCTGCAGCACTCGCTGTTCGGGTTCGTCGGGCAGCCGATGGCCGCCGTGCCGCAGAACACCTCGTGGAACACCGCCGTCTCGTTCGTGACCAACACCAACTGGCAGAACTACGCGGGCGAGGCCACGCTCACCTACATCTCGCAGATGAGCGGGCTGGTGGTGCAGCAGTTCATGTCGGCGGCAGTGGGCCTGGTGGTCGCCATCGCGATGATCCGGGGCTTCACCCGGTCCCGCACCGACAAGCTGGGTAACTTCTGGGTGGACGTGA
>DASZAD010000139.1:0-14190 GCA_035945415.1 Streptosporangiaceae bacterium | reverse complement strand
TCGGCAGGTCCGGACGTACCCGGGCCTGCTCGCCGGCCGCGACCGCGTCGCGGATGTCGCCTTCGAGCCGGCCCGGCCACATCACCGCCAGCGCGCTGTAAACGACGCGGTAGCTGACGCCGTCGCGGATCCGGCTGGCCTCGCGCGCCACCGAATCCTCAAGAGACTGTACGTAGGGTGGGCGGTCAAAGCCCCGGATCTGGCAGCGGGCTGCATCGGGCAGCAGCTCGGTGCGGCTCCTGATATTGCCCTCACCGGTGATGATCTCGACGAGCTCAGCCGGGTGATCCTGGCGCGAGGCCTCGTGAAAGGCCTTCATCAGGTCGCTGCTGGCCAGCCGGGCCTGTCGCAGGTCGTCCTCCTGCCGGGCCAGCAGCGGCTCGATGGCGAGGTCGGGGGCGACTGCGATGTAACGTCCCTGCTTGCCGGGGAGGCGGTTCGCCAGGCCCTTGCGGACGAGGTTCTGCAGGTCCCTGGTGGCCTGCTGCGAAGACATCGACGCGTAGGCGGCCAGCTCCGCGACCGTGGAGCGCGGATTGTGAATCAGCACCGTGTACAGGCTCTCTTCCGTGCCCGAGATGCCCAGAGCGTTGAACATCCGACGCCTCACGTTCTTTATGGCGGTAATCCGCCATGCGTCATAGACCCGCCGTCACGGCAGCCTTGCGTCATTAGCTGGAAACGGTACACGATGCTTAGGTGCCGGGGCACTGTGTGCTGCCTGCCATAAGATCCATTAGGGGAGGTCACGTGGCCAGGTTCCATCTCCCGGGAGCTGGGCTGAGATGCGCGTCGCAGAAACGCCACCATCGCCGTGTGCTGATGGGCTCAACTGTGACCGTGATGCCACGGTGCGCTATCACCCGTCGTTACTTGAGGTGCCGGCCACGATGACCCCGGATGCCACTGGCGCCCCGGCAGGAGAACCCCCCGATCCGGAGGGTCAGGTCCCCGTTCCGAGGAAGCCAGCTGACGCCTCCACCCTCGCCCCCGCCCCTGCTTGTGGCAATCAGCGAGAGGCTGCCGCACAGCTGGAGCGGGACCATCCCGAGTATCACGTTTGGGTTTCCGACACAGGGTGGTGGTACGCCACCCGGAGGCAGCCCTGGGCGCGCGGTCAGTCGGCCACCGTGCATGGACCTGGGCCCAGGGAACTAGCCGCCGCACTAGCCGCCGAGGAGGCCGTCACGATCGGCTGCGCCATGACCGGAGCGTGGTAACGGCTGGCTACGCCCCCGCGAAGTTCTCAACACTGGGTGTGCCTCCAACGGGTCATGCCGCCGCTCTCCCGCGAGGCACCGGCAGTCGCGGCCGGCCGGCGAGTCAGGGGCCGAGGACCGTGATGAAGTCGCGGGTCCAGCCGGCGAGATACTGACCGGGCGGGCGCTCCTGGCCGGGGATGGCGGCTCGCAGGACACCGCCGGGCACCCGTGCCACGTCGAGTTGCACCCATTCGGGGTTGATGTCGAGTTCCATGGCGATGCGAGCGCCGGCATGTGCCAGGGCCGTCGCCAGGTCGGCGGGGACGGTCGACATGCCGCCGGCGAAGATGAGCTGGCCGGACGGGGTCATGCCAAGTGCGCTGCGCGCCACGTACGCGCCGCCGCCGAGGGTGGCACCCCACGCGCCCCAGTCGGCGGCGGCCGGAGCGGGACGCCCGAACCTGACCAGTGGAGTGAGGTTCTGCCTGACGCTGAACACCGCCTCGTGCGGCTGCGGCACGCTCACCCTCCACACGCCGATACGGGCGGCTCCTGACCGGTCGATGACCAGGCTCATCAGCCCGTTCCTGAGCGGGCTGATCACGTGGCCTTCCTGCTCGTAGCCGCCGGCTCCGGCGGCCAGCAGGAAGCCGCCGTTGAAGGCGGCGAGCAGCCGGTGGCGCTCTATGGGGCCGACGGCCGGCCCGGCGTGCACCACGGACAGTGCCGCCGAGCCCGGATCTGAGCTGCCGGCGTGCAGCCGGAAGAACACGGTCCCGGTGAAGCGGGCCAGTGTCACCAGTGTCCCGTCGGACGCTCGGAACGAAGACATGATCACTCTCGGCGGCGGTGGCGGTGGCGGTGGCTTGGTCGTGCTCGGCGGGGGTGAGGGACTGCGGGTCGCCATGGTGTGCTTGCCCGCAGGCGTGGACGAAGCCGTGGTCGTGGACGACATGCATGCGGTCACGGTGAACACCGTGAGGATCGCGATGGTCCGGTGCGGGCGGCGCATGCGATACCTCAGCGTGCCGGGCGGTCGCCCGTTACCAGCCCCGCCTCGGCCACGATGGTGGCCGACGAAACCCCGGTGAAGCCATTGCGGGTCAGCATGGCCGTCCAGATGTCCATCGAGACCGGCCGTTCGTGCACCCGCAGCTGGTACCGGACCGCGTTCTTGGTGATCCGCCACCAGCCGCCCGGGCCTTGCCTGGCCAGCGCCGCCACCTTGGACCTGATGATCTCCCGGTCCCGGGCGGAGCCACCGCGGCCGAACATCATGTCGGCGATCATCAGGCGGCCGCCGGGCCGAAGCCAGCCGAAAGCGGACTCCACCAGCCGCGCCTTGTCAATGTCGCGCAGATGGTGGAGGGCATAGCTGGAGACGATCAAATCGACGCTCTCCGGCGGGAGCACGAGCTCCTCTATCGGAAGGGCCAGACCCTCCAGGGTGGTGAGGCTCTCCTTCCGGGCCTGCGACTCCATCCGCCGGACCATGGCCGGGCTGACGTCCACGGCCAGCACCCGGGCGCCCCGGCGGGCCAGTGGCAGGCTCAGCTGCCCAGTCCCGCACCCGAGGTCGACGATCTGCGCGTCTGGCCCGGCGTCGGCCGCGTCCAGCACGGCGGCGGTCACCTTCGTCAGCGCGGCCGAGCCGTGCTGGTCCCAGCTTGCCACGCGTCTCGACCAGACCCGCCGCTGGCGCCGGACGGCGTTCTCGGTAGCGAACCCGGTCAGTGAAACCTTGCCTCCCACGGCCGGGCCTGGTGCTGATCTTTCGCTGGCATCCACTGATTCAGACTATCGACGGTTATGACGTGCTCTGGACTCCGGCGCTTTTAGATATGGTCAAGAAATTTAAGCTTCATGAAGATTTCATTAACAATGAGGCTTATTCACGGTCATGATCATCAAGCCTCCGGCGTCGCGCTGAAGCCGGTCAAAGCTTGATCAACTCATGGTAGATGATCTTGTGAATAACCCCTCAATGATCCGGATATTTTTAGGATCTTCGGCAAGGCTGGGGGCTGGGACAGGTGCCCGCTCCGCCGGCCGTCGGCGAGCCGAACGCCGGCTGCGCGACCACCTGCCCGCTGGAACATATGAGCGCGAATTATTGGCGCCGAGCAGTTGTTTCAGTAGCTAATTCCGGCACCGCCGAGCCGCACGGTACCCTGCTGGCGTGAACCGGAGGGCCTACGCGGACGCGCCCGCGCGTCCGGATGGGCCGGCACGCACAGCACGCCGACGCCAGTGGGCGGCCATCGGCGCGGCAGCGCTGGCCGTGCTCATCGCCGGCATATACGTGGCGGCCCGGGCCGCGACCAGTTCGACGCCCGGGCATCCCGGCGCTCCCGTAGGGTCCCGCCAAACGGCTAGCAGTTCGCCACCAAAGCCGCGGCCGCTGGTGCGGCTGGCGGTGGGCAAGATTGGCAATTACGCGGTAGCCGAGAGGTTGTTCGTGCTGGTGGACCGGTCTCGCGTGCGGGCCGCGGGAGTGCGGGTGCTGCCCACACTCGTCCGGTACCCGGTGATCCCGGCCTCGGCGGCCGCCGGGGGGAGGCTGGCCCGGGGACTGTTTCCGCTGGTGGTGTTCGCCCCGGGGTATCTACAGTGCCAGAACAGCTACAACTCGCTGCTGAACGCGTGGACCAGCGCCGGATACGTGGTGGCCGCGGTGCAGTTCCCGCGAACCCATTGCAACATGAGCAACCCGCACGAACCCGATCTGGTGAACCAGCCCGGGGATGTGTCCTACGTGCTCAGCCAGATGCTGCAGATCAGCGGCCAGGCGCACGGAGTGCTGTCCGGTCTGGTGAATCCTGATGACATCGCCGTGGCCGGTCACTCCGATGGCGGCGACACCGTGGTCGCTGTGGCGGGCAACACGTGCTGCCTCGACCACCGGGTGAAGGCCGCCGTGATCCTGGCCGGGGCCGAGTCACCCTGGCCACTGCGCGGGTCCTGGTTCCCTGACGGGACCCCGCCCATTCTGTTCGTCCAGGGCGACGCCGACAACATCAATCCCCCGTGGGCCAGCCAGCAGATGTACCGGGCCGACACCACTGGTCCGCGCTTCTACCTGGACCTGTTTGGGGCGGGCCATCTCCCGCCCTACGAGACCAGGCGGCCGCCGGAGCCGCTGGTGGCGCGGGTGACTACCGCCTTCCTCGACCGGTACGTGGCCGGGGAGGCGCCGGCCGGTGCGGTGATGATGCAGCAGGGCAACGTGCCCGGCCGGGCGGCTCTCGTGCGCGGGGGGCGGCCGCCGCCGTGACCCGGTGCCCAGGCCTCCGCTAGGAGACGCCGTGCCGGCGGTACATGCCCGCCACCAGGAACGCCAGATCCAGTGACTGGCCGCGGTTCAGCCGCGGGTCGCAGGCGGTCTCGTACCGGTCGAGCAGGTCGCTTTCCGCCACGTGCGTGCCGCCGCCCACACACTCGGTCACGTCGTCGCCGGTGAACTCGATGTGGATACCACCCGGGTGGGTGCCGAGCCCGCGGTGCACCTCGAAGAAACCGGTCACCTCGTCCAGGATGTCGTCGAAGCGGCGGGTCTTGTGTCCGGTGGCGGCCTCGACCGTGTTGCCGTGCATGGGGTCGCACACCCACGCCACCTCGGCTCCGCTGGCCGCGACTTTCTCGATCAGGGGTGGCAGCACGTCGCGCACCCCGGCGGCGCCCATCCGGGTGACCAGGGTGAGCCGGCCAGGCTCCCGGTCGGGATCGAGCGCCTCGATCAGGGCGAGCAGGTCCTGCGCGGTGATACCCGGGCCGATCTTGACCGCCACCGGGTTGCGGATCTGTCTGGCGAACTCGATGTGGGCCCCGTCCAGCGCCCGGGTGCGCTCGCCGATCCAGAGCAGGTGAGCCGACACGTCGTAGAGCAGCCCGGTCCGCGAGTCGACCCGGGTGAGCGGCCGTTCATACTCGAGCAGCAAAGCCTCGTGGCTGGAGTAGAACTCGACCGCACGGAACTCCTCCGGGTCGGCCCCGCAGGCGTGCATGAACGCGATGGCCCGGTCGATCTCGCTGGCCAGCCGCTCGTATCGTTGTCCGGCCGGGCTCTGAACCACGAAATCCTGATTCCAGGCGTGGACCTGCCTGATGTCGGCGTACCCGCCGCTGGTGAAGGCCCGGCACAGGTTCAGCGTGACCGCCGAGCAGTGGTAGGCGTCCAGCAGCCGGCCCGGGTCGGGCGTGCGCGCGGAGGCGGTGAACTCCAGGCCGTTCACCGCATCCCCCCGGTACACGGGAAGCTCGACGCCATCCCTGACCTCGGTGGACGCGGATCGCGGCTTGGCGAACTGGCCCGCCATCCGGCCGACCTTCACCACCGGCACGCTAGCGGCATAGGTGAGCACCACCGCCATCTGCAGCAGCGTCCTCAGTTTGCCCCGCACGCCCTCGGCCGTCGTGCCCGCGAACGTTTCCGCGCAGTCACCGCCTTGCAGCAGGAACGCCTCGCCTCGCGCCACGGCGGCCAGCCGCGCCTTGAGCTGGTCGCACTCGCCTGCAAACACCAGGGGAGGCAAGCTTTCCAGCTGGCGGACGACCGCCCGGAGCCGGTCCCGGTCCGGCCAGTCGGGCTGCTGGAGCGCAGGTGGGCCAGCAGGCGGAGGACTGCTGACGCGGCTGGGTGACACGGTCACCGGACCAGGCTAACCGCCCGGCCGCCGGGGCCTGGACAGCCGGCCCGGCTCAAGAGCGATCGCGGCCGGGCTCGTAGACGAATACCAGCTGTTCGTCGTGCCGGCCGTCGTGGGAGGCGGCACCCGGTCCATGCCCGGCCAGGTCCGCCTGGATCTGGCACTGGCGGGGGAGCGTAGCTTCGCCAGCGGCGTCATCTGCCTCTGTTACCGGCTTGCTTCCGCGGCTTCTTAGCCTTCGCCGCCTTCGGCGGCAGCGAGCCGACGTGGGACAGCGCTCGCTCGATCCAGTCTGCCGCGAGATCCGGTGACTCGCGCCACATCCGCGGCAGGCTGGCGTATCCGCCCATTGGCCGCTCGGCGGGTCCGAACGGCCCGGTCCCTTCGATCGTCGCCAGCTCGTCAAGGCCAGCCTGGTCCAGCCGAACGCCGACCGCCGAGCCGAACAGCCCGGCGAACATGTTGCCGTTCACGAACGCGCCGAGGTTGCCGAACATCGGCTTGATCTCTACGTCGGGCCGGTCGGGGATCAGCGATCGAAAGTACAGCTTGTCCTCGTCGCTCCCTTTCGGTATCTGCATGGTCTGACTCCTGGCCGGGCGGCCGGCTGGCCGATGGCTACGACTGGGCGGCCGGGGGCTGGACGATGCTGAACACGGCACCCTGCGGGTCGCGCATCTGGCCCATCCGGCCGGCTGGAGTGTCGAACGGCTTGGCCAGGACCTCGCCGCCCAACTCGGTGATCTTGGCCGCTGCCTCGTCGGCGCTGGCCACGGCGAAGTAGACGCGCCAGTGGTTCGGCGTGCCTGACGGCGTCGGCGGGGTGGTGCCGCCGACCTGGGCGTCGCCCGCCAGGAACAGGGTGTAGTCGCCTGCACCCATGTTCATCGTGCTGGTCGTCAGGCCGAAGACCTCACGGTAGAACGGCACCGAGCCGTCCGGGTCGGCGGTGACGAGCTCATTCCAGATCACTGCGCCCGGCTCGTTCACCAGCGTGGCGCCGATGTGCTGGTCAGCCTGCCACAGTGCCACGGCTGCGCCGCCGGGATCCAGCACGAACGCCATCCGTCCGGCGCCCGGGATGTCGAAGGGTGCCATCGCGATGCGACCCCCGGCCCCCTCCACCTTGGCGGCCGCCTCGTCGACCGAGTCGACGGCGATGTAGGTGTTCCACATCGACGGCGCGCCCGCCGCGGCCATCTCCGGCGACTGCGGCGCGATCGCGGCCACGTTGTCCCCGTCGATCTGGGCCATCGAGTACACCATGCCGTCGGGCATCGGCTGGTCGTCGTAGCTCCAGCCGAACAGGCCCGAGTAGAACTCCTTGGCCGCGGCCTGGTCACTGGTCTGCAGGTCGACCCAGTTGGGCGTGCCCTGGGCGTACGAAGTGCGCTTCGGCATGAGCCGCTCCATCACTAGTAATGAGTTAGGCCGTGTCTCGTACGCCTCCGTCGCGCTGGGAAGCGCTGGCACCAAGATCCACGAGACAGGGCCTAGCTTGCCACTGCAGCCGGCGGCTGCCGGCGGCAGTCCCGGTCTGACTGGTTCGAGACTCTCGCCACACCCGGCACGTTACCGGCGCCGGCCGACAAAATCCGGCCCCCAGCCAGGACGCGTACCCTGGCCGTACTGGAATGGCCAGGTACGAGAGGAGTGAGATGTCCTACCCGGAGCGGCGCTACCTGGGCGAAGGCGGCGCGATCGGCGTCATCCCCAGCGAAGCGGAACGCGCCGAGTTCACGCGCTACCACGACACGTTCTGGGTCCGAAGGTGACAACGGCCGGGCTGAACCAAGATCGATGGCGAGTTCTGTACGTTCCAGTGGCAAAACGTCGCCGTCGATCTTGGGCGTGACTCGCCCGGGTACGGGAAAGGGACGCCCGGCCACTACTGCTGCGGGGGAGCGGCCAGGCCTTAGCCGTCATCCCGTCGGCGACGTGATGCGGGCCCGGCTGGCCGTCTTCGGGATCTTCTGGCTGTGCGGCGTGATGTGCGCGCTGTGGGGCGCGTCGCTGCCCACCCTCAACTCGCGGCTACATCTGGGCGAGACGCGGCTCGGCCTGGTGCTGCTGATGGTCGCGGTCGGCGCCATAGCGCTGATGACCGTCACCGGGCGGCTGTGTGATCGCTGCCAGCCGGCGGCCTCCCATGCGACTACGCCGGGTGGGCCGTGACCGGCGCTGGGCTCGCCACCGTGGTGCCCGTCATCTTCAGCGCTGTGGGCGAGTTCGACCGGGCCGTCGGTCACGCCATGTCCCTGGTGGCCACCTTCGGCTACGCGGGCGAGCTGGGCGGCCCCGCGTTCATCGGCCCGCTGGCCGGAGCGACGTCGCTGCGGATAGCGCTGCTCGTCCCGACCGGTCTGACCGTAGTCATCGCCATCCTCGGACCGGTGGCGGTGCGACGCGCTGCCCGCCCGGTCGCGTCCCGGGTCGTGCCGCCAGGGGGCGTGGTCGCGCCCGAGGGCCGGGTTGTGCCGTCCGGGGGCGGGGTCGCGCCCGAGGGCCGGGTTGTGCCGTCCGGGGGCGTGGTCGCGGCCGGGGGCCGGGTTGTCCCGCCCGAGGACCGGGCCATCCGGCCGGGGGGAGGAGCCGCCTGATGGCTGACTGCCCCCGCCTGGTCGCCACCGACCTCGACGGCACCGTCCTGCGCCGCGACGGGACGATGTCCGAGCGAACCATCGCGGCGCTCGGGCGCGTGGAGAAGGCGGGTGCCCGGCTCGCGTTCGTGACCGGCCGCCCGCCGCGGCAGGCCGGCATCGTGCTCGCGCCGTTCTCCGACCAGGACACGGTGATCTGCGCGAACGGCGCGCTGATCTACGACCTGAGGACCGGGAAGGTCACCGAAGCACACCTCATCCAGGCACCGGTGCTCGCCGAGGCGGCGGCCCGGCTACGCCGGGCCATCCCCGGCATCGGGATCGCGGTCGAGGACGCCACCGGCATGGCTCGCGATCCGTTGTTCCAGCTCGGGGCCTGGGACACCGGCAACTCCCCGCCCCCGGTGACCGACCCGCAGCTGTTCGCCCGGGACGCGGCCAAGCTCCTCGGCCGCCACCCCAGCCTGTCCGCCGACGAACTGCTGGCCCTGGCCAGCCCGGCTATCGGGGAGATCGTCAGCGTCTGCCACTCCAACGGTCCCCGCCTGGTGGAAGCCATGGCCGCCGGGATCACCAAGGGGTCGGCGCTCGCAGCGCTGGCCGGCCGGCTGGGTATCGCCGCAGCCGACGTGGTGGCGTTCGGCGACACGGTCAACGACCTGCCCATGCTCGCCTGGGCCGGCCGGTCCTACGGCGTGGCCAACGCGCACCCCGACGTGCTCGCCATGGTCGACCGCGTGATCCCCGGCATCGCCGAGGACGGCGTAGCGCAGGTCATCGAGAATCTGTTTCCCGGGTGACCGGCCCGCCCGGACCCGCCCGGACCCCCCCGGACCCGCCCGGACCCGCCCGGACCCGGCCGGACCCGGCCGTTGGGCGCGCAGCGTGGTGATTCGCCCGTGACAACCCGGTGCCGTGGCCGCACGTCATATTGGGGGATTCCGCCGTCTTTACACCCCTTTACCCAAGGGAGGTCCACCGGTGAAGCGACTGTCAACCGCGAGCGCGGCGATGACCGCCATGGCGGCCATCGCCGTGGGCTGGCCGGGGCCAGCGAGCGCCGCGAGCACCTGGACCACCCAGACAACCGCCCTGCCGGCCGGCGCGACGCGTGGCGCGTTGCAGGGAGTTTCCTGCCTCACCGCGAGCAGGTGCACCGCGGTTGGCTTCTACGTCAAGCACAACGCCACCCGGAGCCTGGCCGAGTCGTGGGACGGTACCGCGTGGACGGTGCAGGCTGCGCCCAGCCCGGCCGCGCTGAACAGCAGCCTCAACGCCGTCTCTTGTGCGACCAGCACGAGTTGCATGGCCGTCGGCTACTTCCAGGTAGCTGCCAACGACGTCGTTCAGCCGCTGGCCGAGCACTGGAACGGCAGCACCTGGACAATCCCGCCGGTCTCCGTGCCGGCCGGCGCGCTGGGCGGCGGGCTGCTCGGTGTCTCGTGCACCTCGGACACGAGTTGCACCGCGACCGGCTACTACGTCAAGCCGATCAGCAACAACCGTCTGGTCTATGCGCTGGCCGAGCGTTGGGACGGCAGCACCTGGTCCATCCAGGCCACACCCAGTAAGCCGCGCAGCCAGCTGTCCGGGGTGTCGTGCACCTCGGACACGAGTTGCACCGCGGTCGGGAACTACGAGCCCACCCCACCCAACGGCAGCCAGCTCACCCTGGCCGAGCACTGGAACGGCACGACCTGGACCGTCCAGCCCACTCCAAACCCGGCGAACCCGGTCGCGAGCCTGGCCGCAATCGCCTGCTCCTCGGCGGCGACCTGCACCGCGGTCGGCAAGAGCATCTCCGCCGTCGGCGTGATGCAGACGCTGGCCGAGCACTGGAACGGCAGCACCTGGGTGACCCAGCCCACCCCCAACCCCACCGCCACGCAGGCCGGCAGCCTGACCGGTCTGTGGGGGGTCTCCTGCCCCACGGCAAGCAGTTGCACCGCAGCGGCGACGTTCGCCCCGACCAGCTTCACCGCGCGCGCGGCCGCCGAGTACTGGAACGGCAGCAGCTGGAAGATCCAGGCAACGGCGCAGCCGGCGGCAGGCAAGCACCTCGCGGCGGTCTCGTGTGTCTCCGCGCACGTGTGCACCGCGGTTGGCGGCATCTTCACCCAGGGCACCAACCGGCTGCTTCAGCAGCCGCTCGCCGAGCACGACTAGGCTCAGCGGTCAGGCCCCCCGGCTCCCCTCACCAGCCGAGCTCGCGGAGCCGGTCGTCGTCGATGCCGAAGTGGTGGCCGACCTCGTGGATGACCGTCCGGCGCACCTGCTCGCCCACCTCCTCCTCGGTGTTGCAGATCGCGCAGATGGCCCGGCGGTAGATGGTGATCCGGTCGGGCAGCACCCCACCATAGTGAGTTGTCCGGCTGGTCAGGGGCACGCCCTGGTAGAGCCCGAGCAGGCCCGGCGGTCCCCAGCCGTGCTCGACCGTGACGGCGATGTTGGTCATCAGCCGGCCGAACTCCTCGGGCAGCCCGTCCAGCGCGACGGCCACCATCTCCTCGAACCGGTCCGGGCTGACCTCGATCACCCCTCCATGATGGGGTGTCGCGGGGCGGTCCTCAGCCGCTGGCCAAATCCTCGATGCGGGCGTGAAGCTCCGTGACGAAGGTCTCGGACTCCGGCTTCATCAGCACGCTACGCAGGATCCTGGCTCGCTCAGCGTCCGCGATGACGCCGGGGTGCCTGCGGCGCAGCGCCTCGGCGGTGACGGTGAGAGTGCTGAGGCACACCGGCCGCTCAGGGCTGGTGCCGCCGTCGGCCAGCATCCGGGCGCTGGCCGCGTCGATCGCGCTCAGGCTGCCCGGCGTGGTCGCCGGGAAGTAGCAGACGATGTCCAGCTCCGGTCGCTGATAGAGCTCGACCCGGTCGGAGGCCGCTAGGAGACCGGTCCAGTCCAGGGCGGCGCAGCGGCAGGCCGCCAGCACGTCGCCCAGCCCGCCAGCGTAATTTCGCAATGGCGGCAGCAGCCGGAAGGTGAGCCAGAGCGCGGCGGCCGCGGCACCAGCCCGGGAGCATTCCAGGCTGATCTCGCCCAGATGCAGATCGTTCGAGGTGAAGTAGGTGTAGGGCGAGTCGTGCCGGTACAGGCGGCCCACCGACGGGTCGGCGAACAGCACCGCCCCGCAGCCGTAGGGCTGCAGACCGTGCTTGTGCGGGTCCACCACCACCGAATCGCACGCCGCGATCGCCCGCCAGGGAGCCGGATCCAGCCCGGCCTGGTCCTGGCGGCCGGCCAGGAGCGTGAAGAAACCGCCGTAGGCGGCGTCCACGTGCACCCGCACCCCGTGCCGTCGCGCTGTGGCCAGCACGTCGTGCACCGGATCGATGGCGCCCAGGCCGGTCGTGCCCGCCGTAGCCACCACGGTGCCGATCCGCCCACCGGCCAGCAACTCGTCCAGCGCACCGACGTCAAGGCGACCCGAGTCGTCCACCTCGACGGCGACCCCGGGCACGCCGAGCACGCCGCACATCCGGCCGTGCGTGTAGTGCGCCTCGGTGCTGTAGGCGATCGCCTGGCCCGGGTGCAGCTCCCGGGCCACCCACAGCGCTTCCAGGTTGGCAATCGTGCCGCTGCTGGTCAGGTGCCCCAGATGATCGTCGTAGCCGAACATGGCGGCGAGCTGGGCGACCGCTTCCTTCTCCATCTGGGAGGTGGCCGGTCCGCCGTCCAGCGCGTGATTGTTCGGGTTGATCAGCATGGCGGCCAGGTAGCCGGCCACGGCCGCCGGATGCGGCGGCTTGAGCATCTGGCCGGCGTAGAACGGATGGAAGTAGGGGTAGTTGTCCCGCAGCCGGACGGCGAACTCCCCGAACGCCTCGGTGAACCGTTCCTCGTTGACCCGTAGCGACGGGTGCCGCTCGAACGAGGCGAAGCTGGCCTCCCAGGCTTCGACCGCGTCCACGGCACGCTTCAGCCAATCCCGCATGTCCACGACGACTCCCGCAAGCTCGGCATGGTAAGAAAGGTATAACCTTTACGTTAGTTGTGGGTTTTGAGAAGTTATAGCTGTATCTGCTGGGTCATCAGCGCATCTGACTAGTGCCGGCACTCTCGTGCCTGGCTTCCGCGCACGGTATCCGCGTGCCCGCCCGTAGTTACCTGAGAACGGGGGAAGGGTCGTGACTGCGGTTTTCGATGTCACCGATTTCCTGCATCCACTGGACATGTCGGCCCGGCAGCAACTGGAGCGGATCCCGCTGCTGCAGGCGACGGTAAAGAAGTACCTGAGCGTAGTGACCGACCGGAAAGTCCGGCAGGCCCTGCTGGCCAGCGCGCTGCGGCTGGGCCCCAAGCAGCTGCCGGAGATCTATCGCCTGCTCCCGCCCATCTGCGAAGCCTTCGGCATCGCCGAGCCTGAGCTCTACCTCACCCGTGGCGGGGAGGCGAACGCGATGACGGTCGGGCACACCCGGACGGCCATCGTGATCTACAACCAGCTCCTGGAAGACCTCGCCGAGGATGAGATCCAGGCGGTGCTCGCTCATGAGTGCGGCCACATCCTGGCTGAGCACATCCTGTACCGGCAGATGGCAAACGCGATGCTCAGGGCGGGAGCAACGGCTGGGGGTCTCGGCACGCCGGTGTTCAAGGCCGTCGCCGGGCTGGCTACCGGCCAGATCCAGGCGGCCCTGATCGACTGGTATCGCAAGAGCGAACTCACCGCCGACCGCGCCGCGGTCGCCTACTTCCGCGACCCCGAACCCATGCAGCGGGCTTTGTTCCACATCCTCGGGGTGCCCAAATGGTGGCCCGGAGAGGTCAGCTACTCAGCATTCCTGGAGCAGGCCGCGGAGTTCGATCAGGTCACCGAGGCCTCCAGATGGGATCGCTACCTGGCCCGCACCCTTGAGAGCGGGTCAACCCACCCGATACCGGCCGTCCGGATCAGGGAACTAACGGTCTGGGCAGAATCGCCCGCATTCAAGCAACTGGCAGGCATTGCCAAAACTGGCGGCATGGCAGAGCGGGTCGGCTGTGGCAAGTGCGGCCAGGAGCTGGATCCCGGCTGGCACTTCTGTCTGCGCTGCGGGGAACCGGTGCAGCAGGCAGCCGCCGATTACACGGGAGAACAGGCGTGAGCATATTCAAGAGCGAGAAGTTGATCCCCATCGCCGTCAGCGATCTGGCTCCGGTCGCCGAGGAGCTGGCCGGGCATTTCAAGCAGCGCAACTACCAGGTCGAATGTTCGCAGCTTGATGACGGTCAGTGGGAAGTGGGGATCACCCGCGGTGGGGTGTTCAAGACGGTAGTGGGCCTCAAATCGGCCTTGAAGATCCACCTTGAGGGCCGCCCGAGGGGAACAATGGTGCGGGCAGGAGCGGGCATCTTCGGCAAGCAGGCGGCTCCGACAGCGATCGCGCTCGTGGCGGCGTGGCCGATCGGGTTGCCGGTGTTGCTCGCGCAGGTGTGGGGGCTCGTTCGCGAGGCCGGGCTCGATGACGAGGCCGTCCGGGTGGTCGAGCTGAGCCTGACCCGGGCCCAGCGCGCGGCCCGCTTGTCCGGTGACAGTGCCGATGGCGGGCTCCGGGTGCCGGGCGCGGAACCGAACGGTTCGCCCGGCAGCTCCGGGGCCGCCGCCCAGGAGGCGGCCCGGGCCCGGCCAGCCCGCCCGGATTCCCCGGGTGGGCCGGGAGGGTTCTGCACCGGTTGCGGGAGGCAATTGGAATCGGATTCGCGGTTCTGCGCCGGCTGTGGCCAAGCCGTGGCAGCGGCGTCGCAGCCAGGCGGCTGAC
>DASZAD010000138.1:0-13020 GCA_035945415.1 Streptosporangiaceae bacterium | reverse complement strand
GTTCCTGGCCTGGTTCCTGGCCTGGTTCCTGGCCTGGTTCCTGGCCCGCTCCGGCGTCCGTTGCCTCGATGCCGCCGTCAGCCCTGCGGCGTACAGGAACGAAGGCGAGGTAGCCCATCAGTTCGGCCACCCGGCGAGTGGCCGGGCGCAGTACCACCTCGTCTGGCGGACCGGCCTGCAGCAAGCGGCCGCGATCGAGCACCGCCAGCCGGTTGGCGAAGGACTGGGCCTCGGGAAGCTCGTGCGCCACCAGGATCGCCGGTACCCGGCGGTCGCTGGCCAGCCCGATCACCAGTTCGGTGAGCGAGCGCCGCAGCCCCGGGTCCAGGCTGCTGTAGGGCTCGTCGAGCAGCAGCGCGTCACAGTCGGCCAGCAGCACCCGGCCCAGCGCCACCCGATGCGCCTGCCCGCCGGAGAGCCGGGCGGGCATGGCCTCCAGCATGCCGCCGAGGCCCAGCGCGGCGGCGAGCTCGGTGAGCCGCGCGTCGCGGCTGGCCGTTGGGGCGTAGCCGAGGTTGCCCCGCACGGACAGGTGCGGGAACAGGCCGGGGTCCTGACGTAGCAGGCCGACCCGGCGCCGCCAGAGCGGGACTGGCGGCAGCGGCGGCGAGGTGGAGGTCAGCACCCGGTCGTTCAGGACGATCCGGCCGCGCCGCAGCGGCACCAGGCCCGCGATGGCCTCAAGGAACGTGGTCTTGCCTGCGCCCGAGGGTCCGAACAGGGCCAGCCGCTCGCCCGGCGCCACCGATACGGCGGCGCGCACGGTGAAGTCACCTCGGTCAGCCTCGACGTCGGCGTGCAGCACGGGCGCTCCAGATGTAGGCGGTCAGGGGCAGCGGCAGCGCCACCACCAGCAGGACCAGAGCGTATGGCAGCGCGGAGCCCAGACCGGTCGTCTGCAGTGTGGTGAAGATCTGCAACGGCAGGCCGGCCGGATGATAGGCGATGATCACCACCGCCCCGAAGGCGCCCATGGCCCGGGCCCAGGCCACGGTCAGGGCCATGGCCAGCCCGGGCGCGGCCAGCGGCAGCGTCACCCGGCGCGCCGCGCGAGACGGCCGGTCGCCGAGCAGCGCGGCCTGCTGCTCCAGCCGGGGATCGACGCTGATGAAGGCCGACTGCGCGCCCAGCACGTAATACGGCGCCGACTCGTACACCTCGGCGATGACCAGGGCGAGGAAGGTGTTGGTAGCCGACAGGTGAAGCCGGCCCAGCAGCTCTCCGATCGGGGTGTATGGACCGACCATGAAGATCAGCAGCAGCCCGATCACCAGCGGTGGCAGCAGCAGGCCGCACACGACTCCGGCCTCCCAGACCCGCGGGAACGGGAGCCGGCCGCGGGCCAGCATCCAGGCCAGCGGCGTGCCCAGCAGGACGAGCACGGCCAGCGTCACCGCCCCCGCCTCGACCGAGACGACGAGGGGATCCAGCGCTCCCGGCGCGGTCAGCGCGCTGCGGATGGCCCCCCACGACAGGTGCGCGAGCAGGGTGATCACCGGGCCGAGCAGCGCGACCCAGATCACCGCCGCCCCACCGACCGACGCAATCGCCGATACCGGACGGAACCGCCCAGCCGTCCTGGCCATCACCGGCCAGGCTGGAGGGGGCTGCCCGCCAGCCCAGCCCCCGGGACCGGAGCTGCCGGACGTCAGGTCCGGCGGGTTAGGGAAGCTCACTTGCTATGGCACGCGGAATGGCGCTCTTGTCTCCGGACACGGTGGGCGTGAGCACCGTGAACCCGCCCTGGCGGTACTCGGCCAGCCCCGCCTGCGACAGCGTGTACCGCACGAACGCGATCCCGGCCGCCGTGGGCTTGCCGGTCAGCGTGATGTCGATGACCTGCGGCGAGCCGTGCTTGGTCTGGTTGCCGGTGATCGTGATGCTCGCCTTCTTGTACTGCGCGGCATCGGCGAAGCTGCCCAGGTTGATCGCGGTGGGCAGCGGGATGTAGGACAGATGCAGCTCGGCCGCCTGGGTGATGAACGCGCTGGCCGCGTCGAGCTGGCCCGACTGCAGCGTCGCGTCCAGCGCGGACTCGGCGTAGATCTCCGATGATCGCGCCGAGGCCAGCGGGCCGCCGAGGATCTTCGTGACCGTATTGGCCGGCAGGTGGTAGTACGACTGAGCCAGCTCCAGCATGTAAACGAAATCCCGGCCCTGCGGGTCGATGTTGGGATCGGTGCGGCCGAGCTTGAAGCCGGGCGTTTCCATGAGTGTGAACAGGTCTTTCAGCGGTTCCTTGCCGCTGGCGATCGCCTGGAACCGGCTGGCGTATTTGCTCCTCGGGTTGTATGCGACCACCATCGAGGTGCCCGCGTACTGGACGTACCATCTGGTGAACTTCGGCTCCAGCGGCGTGATGTTGTCGCCGCCGACGGCCTCGAAGACATTCGGGGTGATCACGCGGGCGGCGATCTCCGAGGACAGCTCGCCGGAGGAAGCGCCGCGGCCGGAGAACGCGTACCCCTCGGCCGTGGTGAAGGCCGGACTCACGATCTTCTCGTTCAGGAACTGCAGCGAGGAGGCGTACGCGACGCTGGCCGTGCCGCTGTGCTTGGTGTCGCTCGACGCCCCCGTGGCCGGGCTGGAGCATCCCGCGGCCGCGATTCCGAAGCTGGCGATGGTCAGCAGCGCGCCCAGCTTCGCGGGGAAATGTGTCACCACCCGAGAATAGCCATCGCTAGTTGCGCAAAGCAATGAAACTTGACGATACCCCGGAGCCGCCGGGCCGGCGGGGTTTTGCCCCTGTGCCTGGTGGACAGGGTTCCGGGGAGGATGCCGAGGTGGTACGGGAGGACAGGTAACGATGGCAAGGACTTCGTCCGGGCCGTCGCTGACCTGCTGGCGGCCAGGCATCCCGACGTCGCCGCCACGGAACAGCGCAAGGAGAACCGGCGCCACCGCCCGTACCTGGACGTCACGCGCAACGCCTACGCCCAGACCGTGGTCGCGCCGTACGCCGTGCGCGCCCGGCCAGGCGCGCCGGTGGCCTCGGATCAAGATCGAGAGCCAGTTTTACGCACTGACGAATCTTGGACAGAATCCACACACCCCGCACCGGCCAACCCGAGCGCCGAGCTGATCTCCACACTCTATGAGGAACGCAGCATTAAGGGTGGCTAACAGTGGTATGTGTAGCTGGGTGCGCAGTTGGTCACGCTCCTGAGGAAGCAGGCTCTGAAGGAGCGGCATCCCCCCGAGCAGTGATAGCAGCACAAACCAGGTTGGCAGCACCCATTGCTGTCAGAACCATTCACACCGTTGCAGCCACACCTGACGAACGTGCACGACGATGTTGCTCTCGAGGTTGATCTCGAGCGGCCGGTTGCTGCGGCCGGAGTTATCCCGAGCACATCCGCGCCGCCGATGAATGCTGCCGCAGCCGCACCCGCGATCCCCGCCCGGCGGAGGAAACTGCGCCGGCTCGGATTAACCGGATCCAAGGCTTGCCGGCCTCTACGCATCGCCTGCTCCTTCCGGATAGCTAGCAGAGGGCAGACACGCCCGCACTCCAGGGTCCCCCACACCACCTACGCACCGTCATGTGGCGGGCACACTCCAGGGTGTGCCAACGGTTGCGGGAAGTCAATATGAAGCGACCCGGATCACGCACGATGACGACGATCATTACGACGGTCGAAAGTCCGGACAAGACCATGTCGACACCTCCTCCCTGGCCTCTACCCGGCACGTGGAGTTCGTGCGGGCATACCGCTCCGGTTGCGGGGTAGCCGGAACGCGTGTGCGGTGGCGCCGTTTACCCCGCCGGCGCCGCCGCACGCTCGGGCGCCGTCGCACGCCCCGTGCCGGGCCGGTGCCGGTGCCGGGGTCCGTGCTGATCGGCGGTGGCCAGCGTCTAACCTGATCGGGTCATGGCGAGCCTGGATGCGGTGGTTGTCGGTGCGGGGCCGAACGGGCTCACCGCGGCTATCACGCTGGCGGCTCAGGGGCTCGGTGTCCGGGTCTACGAGGCGGCGGAGACCGTCGGCGGCGGCGCGCGCACCGAGGGGCTGACCCTGCCGGGCTTCCGGCACGACCGGTGTTCCGCCGTGCACCCGTTTGCCATCGGGTCCCCGGTGCTGGCCCGGCTGCCGCTGCGTCGTCACGGTCTGCGCTGGCTGCACCCTCCGCTGCCGCTGGCACACCCCTTCCCCGACGGGTCGGCGGCCGTTCTCGACCGCTCGGTGCGTGCGACCGCGGCCAGCCTCGGCCCGGACGGGCGTCGCTACGAGCGGCTGATCGCGCCGTTCCGCGGTCGCTGGGACGATCTCGCGGCCAGCGTGCTGCGCCCGCAACTCGCCGCCTGGCCCGCCCACCCGCTCACGCTCGGCCGGTTCGGCCTGCGATCGGCGCTGCCCCCCGCGGCGCTGGCCGGCGCGTTCTTCCGCGGACCAGCGGCCCGTGCACTGCTGGCCGGGCTGGCCGCGCACGCCATGATCCCGCTGACCTCGCCCCCGGGCTCGGCGATCGCGTTGCTGCTCGCGATCGCCGGTCACGAGGTGGGCTGGCCGGTGGCGGCGGGCGGCTCGCAAGCGATCTCGGACGCGCTCTCCGCGCACCTGACGGAGCTTGGCGGCGAGATCGTGACCGGCTACGAGATCCGCTCCTGGAAGGAGCTCCCCGACGCCCGCGCCGTGTTCTTCGACACCTCGCCCGGGGCGCTGGCGAGGATCGCCGGGTCTGAGCTGCCCGCACGTTACCTTCGTTCGCTGGCCAGGTACCGCTACGGCCCGGGGATCTTCAAGATCGACTACGCGCTGTCCGGGCCGATGCCATGGACGGCACCGCCCGCGCGGCGGGCCGGCACCGTGCACCTGGGCCCGGGCTACCAGGACATTGCCGCCGCGCTGCGGGCCGCCAAGGCCGGATCGCTGCCGGAGCCGCCATTCCTGATCGCGGTGCAGCCCTGTGTGGCCGATCCGCTCCGGGCTCCGGCGGGCCAGCACGTGCTCTGGGTGTACGGGCACGTGCCGAACGGGTGGCCGGGCGACGCTACAGCCGCCATCGAGCGTCAGCTTGACCGGTTCGCCCCCGGGTGCCGCGACCGGGTGCTGGCCCGCCGCACGGCCGGACCGGCCGAGATCGAGGCGCGCAACCCCGGCTACCCGGGCGGTGACATCGGCTGCGGCAGCTTCGACGGCCTGCAGGCGGTCGCGCGCCCGGTACCGCGCCGGGTCCCTTACGCCACCCCCAATCCCGCGATCTACCTCTGCTCGGCGGCCACCCCGCCGGGTCCCGGGGTCCACGGGGCCTGCGGCTATCACGCCGCCAGGAGCGCGGCGGAGCGAACGTTCGGGATGACCCTTCAGCCTCCGTCGGGCCAGCCTCCGTCGGGCCAGTCTCCTCTGGGTCAGTGATCGCGCAGCGCCTTGACGAGCTGTGACTTGTTCATCGAGGAGCGGCCCTTGATCCCGATCTCCTTGGCCCTCTCCAGCAGGTCCTGCTTGCTCCAGTCGGCATAGGACGGGCTCTTGCCGCCCCGGCGGCCGACGCTGCTGCGGGAGCTGCCCGCCGCCGCGTTCGCGATGCGGGCCGCCTTCTCCTTGCTCTCGCCCTGGTCCCTGAGCTTCTGGTAGGTCTTCTCGTCCTTGATCTGCGCCCTGGGCATGATCTGCCTCCCTCCGGTGTTTCGCTGCAGCCGCGGATCTCCCGGTTACCCGCTGGTGAGGGGCCCAAACGGCGTCCTGGCCCGACGGGGGACAATGCTGGAGTGCCACGTCCCAACGATGAGGTCGCCGCGCTGTTGGCCGAGTACTCCGAGCTGGTGTCGATGACCGGCGGCGATCCATTCCGTGCACGCGTCTATTCCCGGGCCGCCCGCGCCATCCGGGGCTCTGCGGCGGACATCTCCCAGCTCGACACAGCCGGGCTGCGGCAGATACCCGGCGTGGGCAAGTCGGTCGCGGACAAGGTCGGCGAGTACCTGACGACCGGAAGCATCAAGGTCCTCGAAGAGCTCCGCGCCTCGATACCGGCTGGCGTGCGCGAGATGACCGCCATCCCCGCGCTCGGGCCGGTCCGGGCGCTGCAGCTGAGCCGGGAGCTCGGTGTCGCGTCGGTGGATGAGCTGGCCGAGGCGATCAGCGCGGGACGGCTGCGCGACCTCAAAGGATTCGGGTCCAAGAGCGAGCAACGCATCCTGCGCGGCATCGAGCTGCTGCGACAGTCGTCCGAGCGGATGCTGCTGAGCGTGGGACTCGAGACCGCCGAAGAGATCGTGACCGCGCTGAGCGACGGCCCCGGCTGCGTCCGGTGCGAGTACGCGGGGTCGCTGCGGCGGATGCGGGAGACCGTCGGCGACGTGGACATCCTGGCGGCGGTCGAGCCCGGTGCCGGTGAGTCCGGCGGCGACGCGGCTCCGGCGCTGATGGCCAGGTTCATCGCGCTCGCGGCCGTGGCCGAGGTGATCGCCAGCGGCGACACCAAGACGTCGATCCGCACGCACCGCGGACTCCAGGTGGACCTGCGGGTCGTCCCGGTCGACTCGTGGGGAGCCGCCCTGCAGTACTTCACCGGATCACAGGCCCACAACGTGCGCACCCGCGAGATCGCGGTCCGGCGCAAGCTGCGGCTGTCGGAGTACGGGCTGCTCCGGGTGGAGGACGGCGAGCTGATCGCCTCGCGGACTGAGGAAGAGATATACGATGCGCTCGGGATGAGCTGGATCCCGCCGTGCCTGCGGGAGGACGGCGGCGAGATCGAAGCGGCGCTGCGCGGCGAGCTACCCGGCCTGGTCACCGAGGAGGACCTGCGGGGCGACCTGCACACCCACACCGACCTCACCGACGGGGTGTCCTCGCTGGAGGAGATGGTGGCCGCCGCGGCCCGCCGCGGCTACGAGTACTACGCGATCACCGATCACGCGCCGGACCTGGTCATGCACCGGATGACCGACGAGAAGATGCTGGCGCAGCGGGAACAGGTACGCAGGCTCGGCGGATCGGCCGGCGGCATGACGCTGCTGCACGGCAGCGAGCTCAACATCGGGCCGGACGGCACGGTGGACTGGCCGGCCGGCTTCCTGGCCGGCTTCGACATCTGCGTCGCCTCGGTGCACTCGCACTTCGGGCAGCCCAGGGCCGAGATGACCCGGCGCTTCGTCCGCGCCTGCGAGAACCCTTACGTCAACATCATCGGGCACCCGCTGACCAGGATCATCGGCCGCCGGGCGCCGGTGGATGTCGATCTGGACGAGCTGTTCGCCGCCTGCGCCCGCACCGGGACGGCGCTGGAGATCAACGGCTCGCCGCACCGGCTCGACCTGCCGGCCGAGCACGTCCGGCGGGCCAAGGCGGCCGGGGTCAGGTTCGCCATCGACAGCGACGCGCACGCGACCGTGGAGCTCGGGTATCCCCGTTACGGGACGGGCGCGGCCCAGCGCGGCTGGCTCACCGCCGACGATGTCATCAACACCTGGCCGCTGGAGCGGCTGCGGGCTTTCCTGCGCAAACCCCGCCTGGAATAAAGACAAGATCAGGAAATGCGCGCGGTGATCTGGACGGCGCAAATGCCGCAGTGCCAAGCTGGGGACGAAACCGCCCAAGTGGAGCGGATGGCACGTGCGGCCGCGGCGGGTGCCGCCGAACCTCCGGGCTTCATCTACTAGGAGGTGGGGTAGTGAGATCCGCCAGGTTCAGGCTGTCGATAGCCGCGGCGGTGGCCATGGCAGCCACGTCGCTCGCCCTCGGCAGCGGTGCCCTGACGCAGGCTGGGGCCAGCACGAGCCGGCACGTAACAAACTCGCTGAGCCGGCACATGCACATCAACTGCGCGAACTCGACCGCGTTCTGCACCGAGGTGGCGAACTCGGACGAGGTGTTCGGCCACTACGTCGGCCACGACGAGCCATCCGCGCTGTTCTACTCGCACAAGCCCGGCTCGGGCAATCACATGAGCTACAACGTGACGCTGCCGGTCGACCCGTCCGCGAGCAATCCCAACTCGGTGAACAAGTCGTTCGCCTTCGAGCTCAGCGGGGCCGACTGGTTCGGCATGGCCATGTGCGACACGCAGTCCTACCCGGAGCAGGTGAAGACCTGCCCGCCGGACAGCGACATGAACATCCTGGACCCCGCGGTCTCGCCCAAGCACGTCGGCGAGGCGTTCATGGAGATGCAGTTCTACCCGCCCGGCTGGGTGCCGTGGCCGACCTGGGCGGTAGCCGTGGGCGCCAGTTCGTGCAGCAAGACCCAGTGGTGCGCGGCGCTGAACATCGACAGCCTGTCGCTCAACGGGGTCACCGGGCAGGCGAACAACCAGACCTGCCTGCACAGGGTGGGCGAGGAGTACCTCAACTTCGCCTTCATCACCAAGAGCGGCAAGTCGCAGGCCCCGGCCAACCCGGTGGACTCGACCCTGGGCACGTTCACGCCCAGCTCCCAGGACCTGTTCATGAACCCCGGTGACCACCTCACCACGGCGTTCAAGGACACCGCCAACGGCCTGAAGGTCACCATCACCGACCACACCACGGGCCAGACCGGGTCGATGACGGCCAGCAAGGCCAACGGGTTCGCGCAGGTCAAGTTCGACCCCAACGGCACGTCCTGCGACGCCATCCCGTACAACTTCCACCCGATGTACAACACGTCGAGCACCAAGACGCGCGTCACCTGGGCGGCGCACACCTACAACGTCGCGTTCGACAGCGAGATCGGCCACTTCCAGTTCTGCACCGGCCCGGCCAAGGTCCCGGCCACGCCGTTCGGCCTGCTGCCCGACGGCAGCCCCACCAGCTGCCCCAGCAGCGACAATGAGGGGCGGGGGCTGAACGCGGAGCCGACCGACGGCGAGGACATCTTCTGCTTCCCGGGCTCGGAGGCACTGTTGTACAAGGTGCAGGGCTGTACGTTCACCAACAGCGGGTTCGACGGCGCCTCGTACCAGAAGCTCTGGCCGAACGGCAACACGATGGCCCACCCGACGCCGTTCCAGTTCACCAGCCCGAAGACAGGTCCGAACTACTCGTTGCAGTACGCCCAGGCCGCGTTCGAGGCTGACCTGCCAGCGGTCGAGCCAACCTGCGACCCATTCAGCGGGAACGGCTGCACACTCATCCCGCAGACCGACTCGGGTCAGCCGGCCACGTTCTATCCCTTCTTCTCCACCACCAAGGTCGGCGGCGGCGGCTGCAAGTGGCAGTTCGGCAACGACATCCCCGGAGAGATCAGCGACTTCGGGCAGAACGGTGAGTACGGCACGATGATCCAGTCTGACTACACCGCCCAGGGAGGCAGCAGCTTCAACATCTTCCAGAACTTCCGGAACATCTTCCCCAACCCCTGCCCGCAGACCTAATCCGTAACAAACATCGAGGGGACCGCCTTCCGGCGGTCCCCTCGACCATGTGAAGCCTGTCTGGCGCCGGCCGCTCCCGTCAGCCAGGCGAATCCTCAGCAGCCGTCGTACGGCGCCCAGTTGTTCTGCCCGCCCCGGGCGAGCGCGTTGGCGAAGACCCGGTTCTGCTCGGCCACGCTGGCGTGCCCGAAGTCGGCCGGGTTGCCGCCATAAGCCACCCAGGTGGAGTACGCGAACTGGTACAGGCCGTAGTGGCCAGAGGAGTTCATGACCTGGGCATTGCCACCGGATTCACGGGCGACCACGCACGCGCCGAACGCGCCGCCGGGGTAGGCCCCGCTCCACGCGGCCGTTGCCGAGGCAGACCGGTGCGGTGCGGGCCGGGCCGGGGCGGACTGGGCGGGTGAGTGTGCCGGGGCCGCGTGCCGCGGCACGTACACCCGAGGCCCGAGAGCCGAGGGCGGCCTGGGTATGGTGGCGGGCTTCGCCGGGATGCGGAGCCGCTGCCCGGTCCGGATGATGTCCGCCCAGCGGATCTGGCTGTGGTTGCTCCAGTAGAGCACCGGCCAGGCCGCCGTGTCGTGGTAGAAGCGACCGGCGATGGCGGACAGTGAGTCACCGCCGCGGACGGTGTACCAGGCGGGCAGGCTGGTGCCGGACTTGTGCGCCTTGGCCTGCCTGGCGGCGGCCAGCAGGTGCGCGGGGGAGGGCCGCTGGTAGGCAGCCGGAAGGGTGACGTGATGCAGGGCGGCCTGCGTGGCTGGCGGAGGGGCCGTGGCGGCGAGAGCAGCCTGCGGGGACACGAAGGCCGTGGCCACGCCGGCCAGCGCCGGCGCTGCGACCGCACCGGCCGCCGCCTGCGGCATCCGGACGCGCGGGGGTTTACGGTGGCGACCCAAGGGGCTCCTTCCCGAGCAGGACGCGCTTCTTTGTGGCCGCCAGGAAACGCTGAGGCCGCAGAGCGCTTGACTTCGAGGGAGCCTAACCAGGGTGATCCCCGCCGCGGAGGTAAATCCGTCAAATGAGGACAAACGGTTGCAGGGCTGCTAAAGTGCGCTCCGCCGCCCATCTGGAGGGCGGGCGGGCGGCGCGGGACTAATGGCGCGCCAAGGACCCGTCCCGGAACAAATCGCACGTTCCCCGGGCATGCCGGACCCGTGAGCTGGGTCTCTGACTGGACCGGTCGCCGGTTTACTCGCCGGCGCGCGCTCAGGCGGGAGCCGGGTCAGGTGCCCGCTGTCGCGTAGCGCAGCAGGGCCCCGATCCCGTCCTTCGGCGCGGGCTCATTCTCGGGGATGAAGCAGAGCTCCGCGCCGGTCGAGGCGAGCGCGCGCACGATGGCCGCGTCTGCCCGCTCGACGATCGGTTCGGATACCCCGCGGTCGCGGAGCACGGCGGGCGACGTCGCCAGCTCCTCCGGGTGCGGGCCGATCCACGCGGTCGCGTCCGAGGAGGGATCGTCGGCGATGAACAGGACGGCGACCCGGCCTTCGCTCAACGCCGCCAGGGTGTTCGCCAGCCCCTCGGTGGCCCGGCCGCGCGAGAGCTGGTTGCGCACGGTCGCAAGCCCAGCCCGGCAGGCTTGCTCGCCCCGGCGCCTGATCGCCTCGTCGGCCGCGACGGCCAGCACGTCGGAGCCTGCCGGGACCTCCCGGTCCACGACCACGACGATCTCGCGGAGCGGCTGGCCCAGCCGGTCCAGGAACAGCGACCGGGCCTTGATGTCGCCGCCGGCCACGATCAGTTCCGCGCCGGTCCGCTGGACGGCGGCGGTCACCTGCGCCGCGAGCTCCTTGGCGTTCTCTGCCCACGCCTCTTCGGCCGAGCGCTGGTAGCGAGCCTGCGACCAGCCGCCGACCGAGGTCTTGTGCACCGGCCAGCCCTCGCCTTCGACGTGGATCAGCCGGTCCTGGCCCTCGCCGTAGACCTCGACGACCTCGCCTCCGGCCCGGTTGGCGGTCACCCTCAGGTGCGGGACCCGGGGCGGCGCCTGGGCCAGCAGCGGCATGACATGCGGCAGCCGGGAGTACCTGGCGATTTCCCGCCGGGGCGGGGCAGGCAGCGGGCGGCTCATCCGCACCCACCCCTCGCTCGCGAACACCGCCAGCCCCGGCGCCGCGTAGTCGCGGTCCGTCATCAGCTCGGCGACCGAGTCCAGAGTGGCGTCATCGACGCCGTTCTCGGCCAGGGCCTGCCTGGCGGCCCGCCAGCGCAGTGCCACCGCCTCGGCGGCCGTCTCACCGGCGCGCGAGGTCTCGACATACACCGATGCGTAGTTTCCCTTGCTGTCAAACAGCGGGCGCAGGAACTGCAGTCGCACGACTCAGGCCTCCTCATCCAGCGATCCGCCCTTCCACCAAGGGTTTCCTCGTTGACCGGCCGTCAACCTCCGGCCGCCTGCTCCACCGCCGCATACGCGAACTGAAGGAAGCCGGATCCAGCCTCGGCGGCCAGTCCGGTCGTAACCAGCACGGCCATGCCCCCGACCAGCCCTCCATACATCGACATCACCGTCACATAGCTGCGCAGCGGCCGGTCCTCGCCGCTCGCATAGTCTTGCTGCTGGCGGCGGGCGGTCTCGGTGATCCGGTCCTTGAGTGTCGTCATGCCCGGCATATCAGCGCGCTACCCGCTGGCTCTAGTCTCATGCTGCGCACGGGCTGGCCCGGCGATGTGAGGGTGCTAACACCGGCGCAGCCTGGTGTGGCTTTGGGTCGTGTACTAAGGTATGCCTAACCTAACTCTTAAAGGGAGGTCCGGCACGTGCTGGCCACGCTGGTCATCTTCTTGCGCGAGAGCGTCGAAGCCAGCATGATCATCGCGATCCTGCTGGCCTACCTGAACCGGCTCGGGCGCCGCGACCGCTTCCGCGACGTCTTCGCCGGGGTGGGTGCCGCGCTGGTGCTGGCCACCGCGGGCGGGGTCGTCGCCTATGTGACCATCCACAACTACGCGGGCTCCCGGGTACAGACAATCTTCGAGACCGTGACCTACCTGGTCGCGGCCGCCGTCCTGACCTACATGACCTTCTGGATGCGTGACCACGCCCGGGGCCTGTCCGCCGAGCTGCGCGCCCGCGCGGAGGCCGCGCTGGACGGCAAGGCCCGGCTGGGCATCGGCCTGCTCGCCTTCCAGGCGGTCGGCCGCGAAGGGCTGGAGTCGGTCGTGTTCACGCTGGCCATCGTGTTCTCGACCAGTACCGCCGGCGCCTTGGGCGGCGCGGCGCTGGGGCTGGCCGGCGGGTTGTCCATCGCCTTCGTGATCTACCGGCTCGGGCACCGGCTCAACCTGGCGCGGTTCTTCACCGTGATCGGCGTGCTGCTCATGGTCTTCGCAGCCGGACTGCTCGCCGACGCGGTGCAGAACCTCCAGGAGCTCGGCTGGCTGCCGGTGCTTGACGCGCCCATGTGGCACACGTCCAGGCTGCTTTCCGAGAACAGCGCGGTGGGTGACGTCCTGCACAGTTTCTTCGGCTACAGCGACGCGCCGACACCGCTCCAGCTCGTGGTCTACGTCATGTACCTGGCCGTGGTCGTCGCCGGTTACCTGGGACTGCGGGGCAGGATGACCGCTCTGGCCCGGCGCGGCACAAGGGGCACAAGGGGCACAAGGGGACGGGACTCCGGCGGCCCACAGGCGTCGGCGGCGGACGAGGCCAGCCCGGTCACCGCGCGTTCCTCATCCGCCGGCCCGGAGAGATAACCTGGCCGGCCCGCGCCGGCC
>DASZAD010000137.1:0-2828 GCA_035945415.1 Streptosporangiaceae bacterium | reverse complement strand
TACTGACGAACGCTGGAGAGGGGTCACCGTCATGACGATGCCCGCAGCTCCCGCCCAGCCCAGCGTGGCCAGCAGCCAAGGAACCCGCCGCGTGCTTGCCCCGTGGGCCTTGGCCACAGCGGTGCTCACCGGCCAGGCGATGGCCTCGCTGGATTCGGCGATCGTCAACGTGGCCGGGCCGGCCATCCAGCGCGACCTGCGCCTCAGCGGCCCTGACCTGCAGCTGGCGATTTACTCCTATCTGCTGGCCTACGGCGTTGCCCTGGTCACCGGCGCGCGGCTAGGTGCTCGGTACGGGTTCGGACGGCTATTCACCTGGGGCGTCGCGGTCTTCACGGTCAGCTCGCTGGCCTGCGGGCTGGCGGTAAGCCCGGTCATGCTGGTGGCGGCCCGCACCGCCCAGGGGGCCGGAGCGGCGCTGCTGGTACCACAGGTGCTGTCGCTGCTGCAGGTCACTTTCTCCGGCGAGCGGCGCCGGCGGGTCTTGTCTGTCTCCGGGCTGGTGCTCGCCGTCGGGGTGGCCGCGGGCCAGGTGCTCGGCGGGATCCTGGTCACCGCCAACCTGTTCGGCACCGGGTGGCGGCCGATCTTCCTGGTCAATGTCACGCCCGGGCTGGCCGTGCTTGCCTTCGCATCCCGACGCCTGCCCCGCGGCCCGGGGGCCGGGGGGGCGCGGCTGGATGTGGGTGGCGCGGGATGGCTGGCCGCCGGGGTTCTCGCGCTGATCATCCCGCTCACTTTCGGGGCCGATACCGGATGGCCGATCTGGTCGTGGCCGGTTCTCGCAGCCGGCGCCGCTGCTCTGGTGGTCTTCGCCCGGCACGAGGCCCGGCTGGCCGGAAAGGGACGCCAGCCGCTGATCGATCCGGGGCTGCTGGCCCGGCCCGGTATCCGAAGCGGCCTGGCCGGGATTTTCAGCCTGCATGCCAGCTACGCCGGCCTGCTGTTCACCACCGCCCTCTACCTGCAGCATGCCCTGGGCGAAAGCGCGCTGGCCTCGGGGCTCACCTTCGCCGGGTACGCGGCGGGATTCGCCACGGCCTCGGTCACATGGACCCGGCTGCCCGCCGCCTGGCAGCCGCGGCTCCCGCAGGCCGCCTTTGCTGTCTTCGCCGCCACCTGCATCCTGCTCGCGTGGCTGACCAGCACCATGGCATGGCCCTGGCAGGCCACCGCGGTGCTCGTCCTGGCCGGGGCGGCCCACGGCACCGGGTTCGACGCCCTCGTGCACCGCACCGCAGCCGGTGTCCCCGTCGAGCAGGCCGCGTCTTTCAGCGGCGTCCTGGCCACCATCAACCAGCTGCCTATGGTCACCGGGATCGCCGTCGCCGGCACCATCTACCTGTCCGCCGGCCGGGCCCTGGGACTCCCGTCGATTTCGCTTGTGCTGCTTGCGCTCGCATCCGCACTGGTGGCAGCCGGCGTCGGCACATCGGTGGCCCAGGCCCGCACCTGCCGGGCCGGGTCATCAGGCCAGTAGGCGTCGCAGGCTGAGCGGTACCGGCGCGAGCCTGGGCGTAGCATCCGGGATGATGCGACGAGCGGGGAGGCAGGAATGGACCACACAGACCATGACGTCGACCTCGCCGTCGAGCTGATCAACACCTACTGGGTGCTGGCCAGCCCGCCGGACCGGCTGACCGACATCGGCGTCTACCAGCGCATCCTGGCCGACGCCGGCGAACACGTCCTCGCCGGCCAGCTGGGCCCGGACGACCTGGGCGAGCTGCTCGCGCTGCGATCCCAGCTTGAGCCGGTCTTCGCGGCCGGCACCGTCGAAGCGGCGGTGGGCATCCTGAACCCGATGCTCCGCCAGGATGTCACGGCCCAGCTGGCGTCCAGCAACGGCACGGCCCGCTGGGCTCCTGCCGCAGGGCAGCACGGAATGACCTCACTGCGCGCCCGCCTGCTCGCCGCTCTGGCCGCCCACCTGGTCCGCCACGGCACCGCCCGCCTCGGCACATGCCAGGCCGCTCCCTGCAACTGCGTCTACGTGGACCACAGCCGCGCCCGGACTCGCCGCTACTGCTGCGACCAGTGCAACGACCGCGCCGCGGCCGCCGCCTACCGTCGCCGGAAAGATAGCTGAGCTCGCACGATCAGGCAGGCCTTGACCTCAACCCAGTGGTCGGTCTCCCGCCGGGTCGCGCCGGCCGGCACTGACCACGCCAACCGGCACCACGCTGAAAAAACCTCGGTCCGTCGTGTCCATCTCCATCGGCATGCATCCTCGCTTTTCTTCTTTCCGCAGGACGCGCTCGGCTCGCTCAACGATAAAGACGCCGTCGGTCTGGCGGACTGGGCGGCGTTGCGCCGCCCGATCCGGGCGGGCGGTGTGGTCTACCCGATTGGAGGCGGTCCCAGTCCGGGCGCGCCCCGGATACAAGGAGAATCAAGATGGGAAAGATCGTGGTCAGCCAGAACATCACGCTCGACGGCGTCGTCGAGGACCCGAGCGGCGAGGGAGGGTTCAGGCACGGTGGCTGGTTTCTTCAGTTCATGGGCCAGGACTGGGAGGCGTGGGCGGAGCTCGAACTGGCCGAGGCACAAGGCGCCGAGGCGCTGCTGATGGGTCGGCGGACCGACGAGTACTTCGGCGCACGGTCGTCAATCATGAGCGGCGAGTGGTTGGACAGTTTGAACCGCCTGCCCAAGTACGTCGTGTCCGCGACGCTCCAAGAGCCCAGATGGACGAACGCGACCGTCCTGGCGGGCGAGGTAGTTAGCGAGGTCTCGAAGCTCAAGCAACAGATACAGGGGGAGATCGTCGTGTACGCCAGCCGCCCGCTCGTGCGCACGCTGATGGAGCACGACCTGGTCGACGAGCT
>DASZAD010000136.1:0-2535 GCA_035945415.1 Streptosporangiaceae bacterium | reverse complement strand
GATGAACGGCTTGTAGATGCCCTTCGGCGGGGGGTAGCCCGGCCCCTTTGTGCCGGTGCTCGCAAGCGAGGCCGGCTGGGCAGACACCGTCGAGGCCAGCCCGGCAACGGTCAGCGCTAGCGCGGTAGCGGCCGTCGCGCTCAACCAGAGTGCGCGGCGTATCCGGCTGGATGGTTTCATTACTCCTCCTGTCTATTCCCCCCCCGAACTACCGATGGGCGTCGCAGTCTTGGACGCCCGCGGTTGGCGATCGTGCATACAACACTTATTGACCCCTTCTAGCTGCGCTTCCTCCTTTCGCTCTCCGTGACGAACACACACGTGAGCGTGACAACGTGCTGGTCAGAGACTATGAAAAACATGAGTGTATCTAGATTACCCAACAGTAGTACTAGGGTGTTGGCCCGGTCAACACCCCTGGGAGAAATGTAAAGCTAAACAGGTTCTGGCGCCTCGGCGTGAGGTCGAGGCCAGGCCTGTTCCTTGTGGGTTAGCCTTAACTACTCAGAAACGACAGCGTATCTAGCACGCACCAGCGGATACAGTAGTCACCAGCAGGAAGCCGCCGGCTACCCTCCGGCGGCCTTGAGGAAACGGGGGGTCAGTTGGCCCAGCCAGTACAGGCGGACCACGGGCAAGCCGGGGGTCCAGGCGAGCTCAGGCGCCGGTCGCATCAGCTGCCTAGCGGCCGGCACGGCCTGTTGCGCAGCTTTGTCGCCACCAACCAGCGGGAACGCATCCTGTCGGCGGTCGCCCAGGCCGCAGCCGAGCTTGGCTTCGCCGAGATGAGCGTAGAAGCGATCATCGAACGGGCCGGGGTGTCGAGGCGCACCTTTTACGAGCACTTCAAGAACAAGGAAGACGCCTTCCTCGCCGCCTACGATGAGGTGGTCCGCCGGCAGGCCAGGGAGATCCGGCGCGCCTACCTCAACCAGACCACGGCGCGGGAGCGGCTGCGCGCGGGTATCACGGCGTACCTGCAGTTCACAGCCGGTGAGCCCGAGCTCGCGCGGATGTGCATCGTGGAAGTCCTCGCCGCCGGGCCGCGCGCCATAGCGCGGCGGAACGCGGCGATGCGAATGTTCGCTGAGATCATCGAGGACAACATCCACGAGCTCCTCCCCGGCTGCCGCCGCGCGGCGCTTGCCGCGGAGACGATCGTCGGCGGCATCCATGAGGTCGTGTTCAGCCGGATCCTCGCCGGCCGTATTGACGAGCTGCCAGGCCTGGCCGACGACCTGCTGGCCACGATCCTGATGCACGACACCCGTCCCCAGGGCCTCACCCGCACAGCGCAATAGGGCTCAGCTGCCTCACCACCTGGGCCTATGCGCTCTCGCGCACGACCGCGACGAACATGGGGGCCACCACCTACATCGTGCCCGCGGTGACTCTCGTGCTGGCCTGGCTCTTCCTCAGCCAGGTGCCCTCCTGGCTGAGTGTGGCCGGCGGGGCGACCTGTCTGGCCGGCGTAGCCGTGACCAGGAGTCTCCCCCGCAGATCGTCCTTCGCGTAGTTCTGCGGCAACTGCGCGCTGGATCTCTTCACGCCGATGCCGGGGCCGAAGTCTGTGCGCAGCTTGAAGGCTGGTTTCCTGGCCTCGGGAAATCCTCGACCTCGATGATCCGGCCGACCCTGATGTCCAGCTTCTGGAAGTCTTCATAGGTCGCCACTTACCGTCACCCCCTGGCCCGCCAGCGACCGAGCGTACCTGGCTCGACCAGGCCGGCCCGCCGGTCCTCGGCCAGCCAGTGCTGGATCGTCCGCAGCGGCACGGCTGTGCTCTCGGCGTCCAGCAGGTGGTGGATCATGCGTGGCGTGGCGCCGCGGTCACCCAGGCGGCGGATGTACTCCAGCATCCGCCGGCGCGCGGCGTCGCCGGCGCCCCGGTCCAGGCCGGCCAGCCCGGACCCGGCGATGATCGCCTGGAAGGCCGCGTCGGTCGCGCCCGGCTGGCCACCCCGCTGGCCACCCCGCGGCTCACCCGGCTGGCCACCCGGCTGGGCGGGCACTGCGTGGGCGGCCGGGCGGGCACCCGTGCGGGGCACGCGTCTGGCGGGCAGGTGCCCGGCGCGTTCGGGGTGCCAGCGGTGCGCGTAATCCTCGCCGAGCGCATCTGCGAGCACCTTGTCCGGGCGGGGCCGGCTCCACCCGCTCCGCTCAGCGATCGGGGCGATCTGCCCGTGCTCCAGCCGGAAGAACTTGACCGGCGTGACGCGTCCCTGCTTGACCTGCACGATGCCGCTGCCCGGGTGGGCGAGCGTGGCCAGGTCGGCGGCGATCCGCACGTCGTCGGGGATGATCAGCCGGGCGTCTGCCTCGGAGGCGACGCCGAGCCCGATCCGCAGGCCGCACTGCGACTTCAGGTCGCCGCTGCCGGTCATCGTCGCCGCGCCCCGCTGGGTGGCGAACACCGGGTCGATCGCCTCCGAGCGGCCGAGCATGGTGATCTGCGTGCCGAGCGCGGCGAGCTGGCTGTTGGTCACCCCCTGCAGCGAGGAACGCGGCCCGCCGGTACCCATGCCGAAGATGACC
>DASZAD010000135.1:0-8392 GCA_035945415.1 Streptosporangiaceae bacterium | reverse complement strand
CCTGGGCTGGCATCCCAGCGTCGGGGCAGCCGTGGATGCCTGGATCGGGCATGTGATGGAAGCCGCCGGCGGCGAGCACGAGGCTGCCCCCGATCCCGAGACCCCTCTGTCCGAGGCCCTGCACACCCTCGGCCAGGTCCGTCACATGGCCGGGTCGATGGTGATGTCTGAGAACCTGACCACGAGGGACTGCGGACGGCGGATTCTTGCGGCGCTCGGGGATGAGCCGGAGGAAGAGCGCAACGACGAGAAGGGGTAGGAGCCGTGAACCTCGGCAACATCAACAAGCGGCTGCGGCTCCAGTGCCACGTGTGCGGCTGGGTACCGCCCGAAGACGCGGCGGTGGGAGCGGTGCAGCTGCATTTCCAGGTGGACCACGACACCTCCGATTGCAAGCTCGACCTTGTTCCGGCCTGCCGCTGCGGCGAGGCGATGACGCACACCGGGTCGAGCGCGCACGGCAAGGACGTGACCGACTACTTCAAGTGCGGCGTCTGCGGGAACACGGGCTATGTCACGCGCAAGGAAGGTGAGCAGCCGTGACCACTGCAGCCGACCGCGGCGACCTGGCCGAGTCCCTGGACCGGATACCGGCTCTCCGCAAGGCGCACACCGTCTACGAGCGGTTCCGGCGTTCCGGCCGCCCGGCCCCGTTCCGGGTCCGGCTGCTCGACGCCCGGTACCACGCCCAGTTCCGTACGCCCCGGCCAGTCCCTCGGCGACGGACGCGCGGCCCGAGGCCGGACGCCTCCCCTGTTGTCGCTGCCGCCATCCGGGAGGCCCGCGAAGCCGCAGGGATGAGCCGGCGGCACCTCGCCGCGACCCTGGGCGTCACCGAGACGGCGGTCCGGTACTGGGAAGACGCCAAGCGGGCACCGGCCGAGGAGAGGTGGGTACAACTTGAGCTCACCCTCGGCCCGCTCGGTGTCGTCCGTGACCCGGAGCCGGAACCGGGTCAAGAACGCAACGAGGAAGAGGCAGCCTGATGGCCAGACCGTGCAAGTACTGTCTCGCCGCCTACCCGCTCCTCTTCGAGGACGGCGACGTGACGGCGTGCGAGTGGGAGCACCGCGACGAGCAGCGCGTCTACGACCTTGCGGCGGCGATGGCGCGCGTGTTCCAGCCTCGCCCGACCACCGACGAGCAGGTCGGCTGGTTCCTCCAGGATGCTGACGCCGTGGTCGATGACTTCGACCCGGCGCCGGAGAAGTGGCGCATCCGCAAGCTGCCCGACGGCAAGAACGACGACTTCATCATGCGGTTCCGCATCAATGACGTGACCTACGTCTGCCGGGACGGCAAGGATAAGGTGCCCCCGGTGCGGCTGTCGAAACTGCGGGAATGGCAACGCGAAGCCGACGCGGCAGCGAGGAGATGAGCGAGATGCAGCCTGAGCCGAGCCCCGCCGACCGCGCCTGGAAACGCCTGAACGCCCGCGGTCACGCCCGCATCTACCAGGGCAGCGGAGGCCGTCCCGTGGTCCTGTGGTGGCCGCGCGGGCAGCAGGGCAACCCATTCTGCCAGCGGAACTTCGCCGCCGGCACGATCGAGGCCGCGCTCGTGCGCGCCGAGGAGGAAACCCGGCCGCCGTGGTACAGCATTGACGACCTGGCGTCGTGGCGGGATATGGAGCGCTCGCGGGCAAACCAGAAGCTAGCCAAGGTCACTGCTGATGCGGAGTTCGCGCCGTGAGCGGGGAGGCGGGGGGAGGGTACAGGTACCCAGGCCCTGCGCAGGCGTGCGGACGCCGGCTCCGCGAGTGCATCGATGACGTGTGCCGCAGCATGGGCGAGTGCGCGTGGCCACCGCAGGCGCCTTCCGGGCTGGACACCGGAGGGAAGGAGGGGGGCGCGGCGGACTCCGTGTCCAGCAAGGTTATGGCCGCGCCTTCCCCCGCCATGCCTGACCGCCCCGTGAAGCTCACCCGGCATGCAGACCATGACCCGGATCTCATCTGCCGTCCGGCGTTCGGACGCGGGCTGTGTGAGGTGCTGGAAGTAAAAGACGGCAGCGAGGACGAGGAAGGGAGCCGGGGATGAGCGTATGGCTTCATAACGGGTGCGGCGGGCGCGTCTTCTGGGATCACTCAGGCGGATTCTGCGATGGCTGCGAAGCTGAAGGGCTTACCCCGGACGAGGCGACACCCGAAGTGCCCGACTCTCCGGCCACCCTGAACGAGGTGTCATGACCAACTACATGGACCGGTACCTGGACTGGCTGGAGACGACCACGCCAGAACAACGGCTCGGCCTGTGCGGCGCGACCGATGGCCTCGGCCTGGACCCCGATGACCCCGAGCCGTTCGGCCGGTGCACCCTAGACGCGGGCCACGACGGCGACTGGCACCAGGAATGGCGGGACGGGCGGCTTTGGGCCGAGTGGCGCGGCCCGCATCCCGGCCAGCGGTGCGGTATCTGCGGCAGGGATGGCAGTGAGCACTGAGAGCGGCGGGGCGTCGTGAGCGCGCGGGCCTCAGCCCACCTGCCGGCTACCGGGGGCGAAGACTCCAGCCATTGGAGTTTTCTGAGGGGGTCGACTACTCCAGCCATTGGAGTTGCTCTAACCATTGGAGTTTCCGCATCACGCTGGCCTGCGAGGCTTGACAGGCTTTCCGCTCGGGGGGTAAGAGGTGGTCTTATCGGGGTTGACGGGCGGCTTGCGCTTACGGTACGAGTAGGCCGCCGCAGCCGAGACCGAGGTGTAACCGGCGATGCGCTCAAGCTCCCGGCCCCTGGGCAGATCCCGGTAACCCTCCAGCGCAGCAGCGGCCCGGAGCCGGATCTCAGCATGGTTGTCAGTGGGCGCGGCGACCAGCTCTGCGAGGAAGTCCAGCAGATCCTTGGCTTCCCTCGCTGGTACCGGCAGGCAGCGTTCGGAGATCCCGCATTCGCTGATGAGCGCGAGGCGTTCGCGGCGGCGGTTGCTGCACACGAAGCACTGGTAGAGGAGCCACTTCCCGTCGTCGCTGACACCGATGCTGAACGAGTGGTGCCGGTCGTTGTGGGCGGGGCAGAGCGCCCGGTAGCCGTTGCCGTCCTCGCTGAGACGCGGCTTCCTGAGCTTCGGCCTGATGTGCCATTCGAGGCACTGCCGCGCCGGGAGGTCGCACGCCACCCGGCTAACTCCCTGACGGCGCGTGGAGTGCCGGCAGCGTCAAAGGGCATAATTGAGCACGCTCCTAGAGATGGGAGTGGGCGCGGTCGGCAATCTTCTTCGCGGTTGGCTGCCGGCCGCGCCGCCTTTACTTGTCGCGGGGTTCGCGCGGCGGCGTCGAGATGTAGCGGCGCAGGTAGGCCCGGAGCACGTCCGTCAGCGTCCGTCCTTCGGCGCGGGCCTTCTCCAAAGCGGGCGCCCATTCACTGTCAGGTACGCGCAGGTTGCGGTTGGCCGTCTTTCCCGTGGCTGGTCTCGGCACATGCTGATGATCGCATGCGTAAGTACTGGAATCCATGCTCACCTGCCCGTTCCTGGGTTGCAACTGGCTTGCGCCTAGTCTATTGTGTAAGTACATAAACCGCAATCAAGCAGCCGGGAGGAAGCATGATCGCCGGCACGATGACACCCCGAGATGGCGCGGAACTCCAGTTCGTCGTCCAGGAAGTCCACGACGGTGACATAAGAGTGATCCTGTATGTCGGCGGCCGGGTCGCGGCGAAGATGAATGAGGATGAGCAGGACGAGTTCCTGCGCCACTACCTCGCCGCACGAGCAGCCGCGCTGAGGGTCCAGCGCGATCTGCGGGTCGCGCTGGCTCATGACCGCCATGTCATGGCGGATTTCGACTTGGAGGGTTTGTGACCGCTGAGCCGACGCTGCGGCTGCTGAGCCTCGGGGCCGGCCGCCAGTCCACGGCGCTGTTCATCCTCGGCTGCGAGGGCAAGTTCCTGCCGAAGCTGGACGGCGCGGTCTTCGCAGACACCCAGTGGGAACCCCGCCACGTCATGACTCATCTCGCCAACCTTCAGCAGTTCGGCGAGGAGCACGGCGTCCCGGTCTACCTGGCTACCAAGGGCAGCCTCCCGAAGGACGTACTCGACCCGCGCGTGTTCGCCACGGTCCCGTCGTGGACGAAGCCGAAGAAATGGGAAATAGTCCCGGTGGAGTTCGGGACGTGCCCGGCGTGCGCTGAGGCGCGGATCAGTTACGAGACCTCCGACGGGGCGCTGTGGCTGGACGAAGCCGAGTCGTGCCCTGACTGCAACGGAACCCGGCAGATCCCGGTCAGGTGGGAGAAGCGGCTGCGCCGCACAGGCGAGCCGGGCGCAATCAAGCGCCAGTGCACCCCGAAGTACAAGATCGAGGTCATCAACTCCCAGGTGCGCCTGCTTCTCGGCGCGCAGTCCTGGGAGGAGCCGTGCCGCTACTGCGGCGCGAGCGGCGAGCGGATCGCACCGTGGGATCCCGAGGCGGGCATCGGCCCGTGCTCCATCTGCCGTGGCACGGGAATCCGGCGGCGCGTCGGCCCGGCCCCGAAGGGCGCGTTCAGCGAGCAGTGGATCGGCTTCTCCCTTGACGAGGAACTGGACCGGGTGACCACAGCGGGATTCCCGCGCTACGAGACTCCCCGCTTCCCGCTGTGCGAGGTCCGCTGGACCGTCGGGGACTGCGAGAAGTTCCTTGCCGAGCGCGGCTGGCAGGCCGAGAAGTCGGCGTGCATCGGGTGCCCGTTTCATGAGGACGACATCTGGATCGACATGAAACGCCGTGACCCGGAGGACTTCGCTGATGCGGTCACATTCGACTACGCCCACCGGGAAGCACCCGGCCTGAACGTCGAGCGCTACCTGCATGAGTCGCGGGAGCCGCTGGACATCGCCGTCGAGAAGGCCGAACGGCGCATGGCGGCCCGTGGCGTGCGGCTGCAGATGTGGGGCGAAACGCCGCGCAAGCAGCCACGGGGATGCTCGCCCTACGGGTGCCGGGCGGGAGAGGCGGCCTGACCCATGACCATCCCCCTCATCCCCCTCGTTGCTAAGGCGGTGGAACCCGTGACCACCATCCCCGGCTATCTGGCCGAGCACGGCGACGACCTCATTCAGGTCAGGCTCATTGACCTGCTGAGCACCGTGGCCCGGCTTGAGCAAGCCGACCGCGAGCAGAAGATCGAGCATGACGCGTCGGCGGCTGAGCGGCTGATCACCTGCGACCTGCCCCGCCTTCGCGGGTACCTGCCCATTGAGGCGCTGGCAGAGCTTGAGGCCGACGGTCCCCTCACTGATGTCCCCATGGTCTGCACCAAATGCCGCACCCCGGTTCTCCGCGCCTCCGGTGGCTGGTATCACGTCTCGCAGGAGGGCTCCCGGCTATGCGGTCAGGCCGGCCCGGTCAAGGCGATGGTGGCAGCAGGCAATGAGAACGTGCCCCGCTCGACCCTGGAGGACTGAACCATGACCCCGAGCAAGCCCCCCACCGCTTCCGGTATCTCCCGCCTGCTGGCCGGAGCCGGGTTCGAGAAGTCCGCGCCCAAGCCCTCTCGCATCAAGGGCATGCAGGAGTGGAGCGCCGGCTACCACGTCGCGGCGAGCCTCCTGCCCGGCTGCGTCCTCGTTGAGCACCGGGTCAACTCGCTGCACCTGCGCTCGGCATCACGCGCCACCGTGGAAGCCGAGAGACGCGCCGCCTACGCCGGAGCCATCACCGCCGCAGGATGGAACGTCGAGTCCACAGAGCACGCCCTGATCGTCACCGCTAAGGCCGAGGAGGGCTAAAGCCATGAGCGAACCCTGGAACCTGACCGAAGCACAGCGGCGGCAGTTCCGCGAAGCCCACGCCGAGGCGAAGATCGCCGCGATGAGAGACGACTTCGCGAAGGACATCGCCGCCAAAGCCCGGTGGGCGCTCATCCATAACGACGGCTGGCCCAAGGCCGCGTGGTCGACCGGCGAGAGGCTTGCGGTCGCGCTGGTGCTGGACGACCCGGCGGCGATCGAGCGTGAGGATTTCACCCGCGAGCAAGCACTGAGCCGTCTCGCGGGCGACGTCGGATTCCACATCACGGGGACTCTCCGCGCCGCTTCGGCCGCTGACGCCGAGGCGTGGATCGAGCAAGTGAGGGCCGCGCTATGACTGACTACCTGGACTGCTTGTACGGCGAGGAGCCGGCACCCGAGGGCCCGCTGTGCGAGGTCGACTGCACCACCATCGACACCTACGGCGGCGAGCATGAGCGGCAGTGCGGCCGGGCGGGAACCATCACCGTGGACGGCACCCTCATGTGCGAGGACCACGCCGGGGAGCGCGGCTACGGACCCAAGCAGGAGGAGTACGGCTACGACCCGGACGACAGCCCCGAGTCCGGCCGGATAGCCCCCGAAGACCGGAAGGACTGAACCGATGGGCACCAACTACTACGTACGCCCGACCGGGGCCTGCGAAACCCGGTGCAGCAACTGGGTACACCTCGGCAAGTCCAGCATCGGATGGGCGTTCACCTTCCGCGCCTACCCGAACCCAGACTGGCAGGGCCCGGACGCCGTGACGTGGCCGGTTACCGACTTCGCCTCCTGGCGCAGGCTCCTAGACCTCGGCCTTATCTACGACGAGTACGGTCAGCCGCAGCTACTGGAGGACTTCCTGAAGTTCATCGAGACCAAGCGCGGCGAGCTGAACACCCTGCACGGCGACGACTTCCTTGACGATGCGGGCAACAGGTTCTGCTCAGCGGAGTTCTCATGACCACCCCGACCACCCCGGCCCGCATCCGCTGGCAGGACGACCCGATCGGCAGCATCTCCGGACATGTCGGCACTCACAAGCCGTGGGTGTTCCAGATCTTCAAGCCCGCGCCGGCCGAAGAGCGGTGGAGGCTCATCGCCCAGCTTCCCGGCGCATTCGGCAGGGACGCTCGTTCCGCCGACCCGGACGAACTGAAGGCTGAGGCTGAGCGCTGGCTGGAGGAGTTCGTCTCTTCTCTCGGCGCGATCTTCCCGGCCGCCCTCCGCGCTGAGATCCAGCAGGAGCGCACCACCCAGGATGAGAATGCCGCAGAGCACGCCGAGTACGGGCGCAACGCTCAGTCCGACCGGTGCTACACGGAGGTCGCGATCCTGGACTGGGTACTGGCGACGATGGACAGGATGGAGGAGGGGCGGTGAGCGCCCTGAACCTGCAAGACGACATGGCCGCGCAACTTCAGGCGCGCATGTCCTGGCCGCAGGCCGAAGCGTGCGCCGCCGACCTGGCCATGATGTTCGGTCGCCGGATGCGGGACTGCCCGCTGACGTGCGAGTACTGCGACTGCGCTCCCGCTGCCTATCTCCTCGTTGCCGATCTTGCCAAGCCGGCCGGGAGCCGGGCGACTGACCTCGTGTGCAAGGCGTGCGGCGAGGCCGGAGTCCGGGACGCGGCACAGATCAGCGCATCCCCGTCGTCGGTGTGGCTGTTCGCTCTGGTACCCCGCAGGGAAGGACGGCCAGTGACCACCCCGAAGCCGGTCAAGGCCAGGTGCCCCGCCTGCAACCGCACCGTCCCCGCACCAGACGGGAAGACGAGCAACCACGGGAAGCGGGGCGTCCGGTGCCCTGGATCGGGGAACCCGCCGAAGAGCAACGCCGCCGTAATGGCAGCGAGAACGGAGAAGCCGTGATCAACGACAGCCCGTGGTGGCTGCACCTCCCGCCGTGCCACCGCTGCGGCAAGAGCCACGTCCTCATCGACTGCACCAAGCGCCTGCCGTGGGAGGTGATCACCGATGGCTCCTGACCCCGATGCTGCCCCGGATGACCTGAACGCCGAACTGCTCAACCTCGGCTTCCTGCTGGACGCTGCGGCGGCAACGCCGACAGCATTCGACCTGGAAACGGTCCTGGGGCGGGCGCGGCGCGCGGTGGCTGCCCTGCAGGCCGTCGTGGACCTGACGGCCAAGCCCAGCACCGGCATCCCGCCCGTCACCATCCTCAGAGCCATCCGCCGCGAACTGCCCTACGGGAGCCCTCATGAGTGACGACCCCGCTACCGCCACCCTGGACCAGATCCGGGAGCGCTTCGAGACCGTGACCGCGATCCCGCTGGAAACTCTCCCGCTGGAACCAGAGCAGGCCGCCGCGTTCGCCGCCCTGGTGATGGACATCCCGTCCCTCGTCGCTGCGGTTGAGGACGCCGCCCGAGCTCTGGAGAGGCACATGCACTGGTTCACCGAGCACGGGAGCAGCATCAAGCTCTGCGGAGGCTGCCTGGAACCGGTCCCGTGCCCCGATAGCGACGTGATCACGCGAGCATTGAACGGAGGTGGCGAAGGTGGCTGACGATAAGGTGACCGCCGCCTTGGAGGAGATCGTCACCGAGGCGCGCGTCGACATCACCGTCCGCCCTCACGATTGCGCGCCCGACTGGCCCGCATGCTCCGCGCACAACGCGCTCCGCCTTGTCGCTGCGGTTGAGGCGGTACTGGCGC
>DASZAD010000134.1:0-18063 GCA_035945415.1 Streptosporangiaceae bacterium | reverse complement strand
TTCGTGCTCGCCGTGGCGGTGCTGTGGCCGGGCGGCCGGCTCCTGGCGGCGGCGGGGGCGCTGTTCTCCGTGGCCGTGCTGGGCGGCTACCTGCTCGCGATCTGGTTCGGCCTGTTCGGGTTCAAGGAGGTCCGGACCACCGCGGGGATCGTCGCCGGGGTGATCGAGGTGGCCGGCTTCATCACGCTGGCCGCGCTCACTCTGTCCCCCGGGCCTGCCACGCCGGCCCTCGGGCGTCCCGTCGACAGGCTGCTGGGCCTGCTCCGTCCGGACGCCAGGACGATCACGGCCGTCGCCGGCCTGGCGGTGGCGGGCTTCGCGTTGCTCGGGGCGGCGGCCGCGACCGCTGGCAGTCCGGCCACCACGGCGACCGGCGGCGGGCTGCGGACCACGACCGTTGGCGGGGCCAAGGTGCTGACGAACGCCAGGGGGTTCACCCTCTACTGGTTCGCCCCCGACACCGCCACCGCGTCCAAGTGCTACGGCTCGTGCGCCGCGTACTGGCCGCCGGTGCCCGGCTCCCTCAGGGCCGGCCCGGGCGTGACCGGCAAGATCGGCACGATCCGGCGGACGGACGGCGCGCTCCAGGCCACCTACAACGGGCACCCGCTCTACACCTACGTCGGCGACGCCGCTCCCGGCCAGGCGCGGGGCAATAATTTGAACCTTAACGGCGGCCTGTGGCACGACATCATCGTCTCCGGCTCATAAGGACCCGTCTCGGAATAAACCTCAGGTTCCCCGGTCGTCGTCTGGGCGCCGAACCGCGCCACTGAAGATCTACGAGACACGACCTAACGACAGAAGGCCGGCTCCGGGCCGCCGGGCCGGGAATCCGGCCATTTCCTCACCCGTTGTATCGGGATGCCGATCGGCCAGGACTGCGCTAACCTGGATTCCATGTACGCCGGACGCCTGCTCCTTGGAATGCCGCGCTGACAGTCCTGAGCCAGCGTGGCAACCCCTCGGGTCCGAGGGGTTTTTTGTTGGAACCAGATCGATCGTGGTGAGAAGGTCATGAGCGAAGGCACCGGCCCAGCCGGCCCGGACCAGCGCGCCAGCGCGGACAGCCGCAGGACGGCGGCGACGGAGGATCACCCCCCGTTCCGCTACGACGCGCGGCTCGCGGGCGAGATCGAGCTGAGCTGGCAGGACCGCTGGGAGACCGAGGGGACGTTCAACACGCCCAATCCCTCCGGGTCCCTGTCCAAGGGGTTCGACCGGGTGGCGGATCGCCCGAAGTTCTTCGTGCTTGACATGTTCCCCTACCCCAGCGGCTCGGGGCTGCATGTGGGACACCCGCTGGGGTACATCGCCACCGACGTCTACGCGCGGTACCTGCGAATGACCGGTTACAACGTGTTGCATCCGTTCGGGTACGACGCCTTCGGGCTGCCGGCCGAGCAGTACGCACTGGACACCGGGCAGCACCCGGCGATCACCACGCAGCAGAACATCGCCAACATGCGGCGGCAGCTGCGCCGCCTGGGCCTGGGCCACGACAGGCGCCGCGAGTTCGCCACCACCGACGTCACGTACTACAAGTGGACCCAGTGGATCTTCCTGCAGATCTTCAACAGCTGGTTCGACGAGGCGGCCGGGCGGGCCCGGCCGGTCGAGGAACTGATCGCGGAGTTCGAGTCGGGCGCGCGGGAGCCGGTCAGTGTCGTCAACCCCGGGGGGAAGGCCTGGACCGAGATGACCGCGCGGCAGCGGCGCGAGGTCGTCGACTCCTACCGGCTGGCCTACATCTCAGAAGCGCTGGTCAACTGGTGCCCTGGCCTGGGTACGGTGCTGGCCAACGAGGAGATCACCGCGGACGGGCGCAGCGACATCGGCAACTACCCGGTGTACCGGCGCCCGCTGCGGCAGTGGATGCTGCGGATCACCGCTTATGCCGAGCGGCTGCTCCGGGACTTGGACGACCTGGACTGGCCGGAGTCGATCAAGGCGATGCAGCGGAACTGGATCGGGCCGAGCCACGGTGCCAGCATCGACTTCCCCGTGGCCGGGCCGGCCGCGACGATCCGGGTGTACACCACGCGCCCGGACACGCTGCCCGGCGCCACCTACATGGTGCTGGCGCCCGAGCACCCGCTGGTCGACGAGCTGGCCAAGCCGGACGGCTGGCCGGAGGGCACCCCGCCACGCTGGCGCAACCCCGACGGCCGCGAGGACGGCCCGCTGGCACCGGCCCCCGTCGCCGCGGTCAGAAGCTACCGGGAAGCAGCCGCCCGGCTGAGCGACCGGCAGCGCGTCCAGGAAGGCTACGAGAAGACCGGTGTCTTCACCGGCTCCTACGCGATCAACCCCATGACCGGTGAGCCGGTGCCCATCTTCATCGCCGACTATGTGCTGATGGGATACGGCACCGGCGCGATCATGGCCGTGCCCGCGCACGACGAGCGCGACCTGGAGTTCGCCCAGCGGTTCGGCCTGCCGGTCCGGGCGGTCCTGGAGCCACCAGCGGCCTGGTATGAGCAGCAAGGCATCAGCGCCGGCACCCCGCCTGCGGAGTGGCCCGACGCGTACGTTGGCGATTTCGGCTACCTGGACCTGAACGTACCCGGCCTGGATCTGACCGGGATGGACAAGCAGCAGGCGGTCGACGCCGCCACCGAGTGGCTGCGCCAGCGCGGCGCCGGCCACTACGAGCGGTCCTACCGGCTGCGGGACTGGCTGTTCTCCCGGCAGCGGTACTGGGGCGAGCCGTTCCCCATCGTCTATGACGACGAGGGCCTGCCGATCGCGCTGCCGGACAGCATGCTGCCCGTACGGCTGCCCGACATGACCGACTTCCGGCCGCAGGCGCACCAGGACGAGAACAGCGACCCGGTCCCGCCGCTGGCCCGCGCGGCCGGATGGACCGAGGTCGAGCTGAATCTGGGCGACGGCCCGCGCCGCTACCGGCGCGAACTGAACACCATGCCGCAGTGGGCCGGGTCCTGCTGGTACCACCTGCGCTATCTGGATCCGGACGACGACCAGCGTTTGGTCGATCCCGGCATCGAGCGGTACTGGATGGTGCCGGAGGGCGCCGCACCCGGCGACGGCGGCGTGGACCTGTATGTGGGCGGCGTGGAGCACGCCGTGCTGCACCTGCTGTACGCCAGGTTCTGGCAGAAGGTGCTGTACGACCTGGGCTACGTCTCGACCAGGGAGCCCTTCCAGCGGCTGTTCAACCAGGGCTACATCCTGGCCGACGCCTACCTGGACCCGCGCGGCATGTACGTGCCCGCTGGGGAAGTGACCAGGACGGACGACGGCGAGTTCAGCTACCACGGCGAGCGCGTCAGGGCACGCGCAGGGAAGATGGGCAAGAGCCTGAAGAACGCCGTCACCCCCGACGCCATCTACGCCGCCTACGGGGCGGACACGCTCAGGCTGTACGAGATGGCCATGGGCCCGCTGGACGTGGACCGGCCCTGGCAGACCGACGACATGGTCGGCGTCTACCGGTTCCTGCAGCGGCTGTGGCGCAATGTCGTGGACGAGCAGACCGGCGACCTGATCGTCGCGGACAAGCCGCTGGACGACGAGACCACGCGGCTGCTGCACCGCACGATCATGATCGTCCGCCGGGACTTCGACGAGCTGCGGTTCAACACGGCCATCGCCCGTCTGATCGAGCTGAACAACCACGCCAGCAGGCTGGCTGCCCGCGACGGGATCGTCCCCCGCGGCGTGGCCGAGCCGCTGGTCCTGATGGTGGCCCCGCTGGCCCCGCACATCGCCGAGGCGCTGTGGGAGCGGATGGGACACGCCGGATCGCTGGCTTACGAGCCGTTCCCCGAGTTCGACGGGGCGCTGGCGGCCGAGAAGTCCGTGGTCATACCGGTCCAGGTCAACGGCAAGCGCCGGTTCCAGATCGAGGTCGGCGCCGGCGCCGGCGAGGAGGAAATCCGCGAGCACCTGACGTCTGCGCCGGAATACGCGCGAATAACGGAGGGCACGACTGTACGTCGCATCGTGATCGTCCCCGGACGGATCGCGAACATCGTGACGGGCTAGAGCCGCCTTCCCGGCGCGCGACCAAGATCGATGGGGAGTTTCTATTAATCCAGCCCATAAGACTCCCCATCGATCATGGTCCAGCCCGGCTGCGATGGGGAGGCGGCCGTCTCACAGACCGCCGGCCAGCTCTGATGTCCAGACGACCATGCGGGTCCGGTCGCCGCGGAACAGGTCGCGGGCGAATTCGAGCGGCTGGCCGGACTTGGAGTAGGCCGTGCGCTCGACCAGCATGAGCGGGGACCCCTCGTCCACCTCCAGCGCCTCGGCTTCGCGGACGCTGGCGGTGACCGGCTCCAGCCGCTCCCTGGCGTGGTGCGGCAGCTGCCCGTACCGGGTCTCGAGCAGCTCGTACAGCGAGCCATCCAGCCGGCACCGCAACATGCCGGGGAACAGGGCAGCGGGGAACAGCGAATTCTCCAGCACCATCGGCTTGCCGTCGGCCAGCCGGATCCGCCGCACCGCGTACACGTGCTCTTCCTCGGTCAGGCCCAGGGCGGCCGCCGAGGTCGGCCCCGCCGCGCGCTCGGCCGCCGCCAGTACGCGGGCACCCGGCGTCATCCCGTGCCGGCGCAACTGCTCGGAAAACCCGGCCAGGGTGGTCAGATCCTGCTCCAGCTTGGGCTCGGCCACGAAAGTGCCACCGCCACGCCCGACCGACCTGGTGACGAGCCCGCGGCGGGCCAGCTCGCCGAGCGCGTGCCGCAGCGTCATCCGGCTGACCCCGAACCATCCGGCCAGGTCCTGTTCGGAGGGCAGCCGCTCCCCCGGCGCGAGCCTGCCCACCGCGATCGCCCCGGCGAGCCACTCCTCGATCTGCACGTGCACCGTCGCGCCCGGCCCGCGCGCGATCCTGGGTGGCGTACCGGTGAGGGTCCGCGGCGGCGCGCTGTCGGCAGGCGGCGCGCTGTCGGCAGGCGGCGCGCTGCTTGCCGCCGGCACGCTGCCTACCGCCGGCGTCACCGGGCCCCGACCATGGGCACTTCTTCGGGAGGCGGTATCACCGGCGTAAAAGGACGCCGCCGGGCTTTGATCAGGTAGTAGAGGGCGCCGACCAGAACTATGAAGACAAAGACCGTCCACAGGATCGGGATCTTGTTCAGGAACCCGATGTGGAAGTTGAGGTTCTGCACGCCGCCGATGACGGTCTGAACGGGTTTCGGGTTGCTGGCCGCCCGCGGCCAGGCGAAGTTGACGAGCATCGCTCCGCCGTAGATCAGGCCAAGGATGTTGACCACCAGGCCCCACCGGCCGAGCCGGAAGGGCGCGCTCGTCTTCGGCCAGCCTCCCACCCTGGCTCTCAAGATCGCGATGTTGCCAAGGAAATAGCTGAAGTAGATCATCGCTGTCGCCGCGATGGCGATCGTGGGGGCTCCCGAATACTGGATGAAAGGCACAGCCGCCAGCGCCGCGACCACGATGCAGGTCCAGACCGGCGTGTGCAGGCTCGGCGACACCCGGGCGAGCGGCTTGGAGAGGGGTAGCTGATTGTCGCGCGACATGCCAAAGCACAGGCGGATCGTCGCCGCGAGGATGGACAGGCAGCACACGAAGATCGCCGCTGAGACGACGAACAGGTACAGCGTGGCGAAGCCAGTGGAGAAATTGGCCTCGATGACGTTCGCCGGGGACCACCCGAAGCCTCCGTTACCGGTGATCGCCGCGTGCAGGTCCGGGATCGCCACCAGCGTGCCCAGAAGGAACACGCCGCCGATGATGAACGCGCCCACGATCGAGTAGAGCACGGCCTTCGGCGCCGTTTGGCGCGGGTTGCGGGTCTCCTCGGACAGCGTCGACGCGGTGTCGAAGCCATAGATGACGAACAGGGACATGAACATCGCGGCCAGGAAGCTACTGGCACCGACGTGGAAGCCGCCGCTGTTGGTCACGACCTTGAAGCCCTGGTGATTGTGGAAGGCCATCAGGACGAGCGCGAACACGAACATGCCCAGGATCTCGAACACCACACCGGTGTTGTTGATCAGGGCAACCAGCCGCACGCCGTAGATGTTCAGCACGGTGATCACCGCCAGGGTGATCAGTGCCATGACGAGTTGCGTGTGCAGCAGCGTGGTCGCGCTGCCAGCTCCGAGGCTGTGCCAGCCCAGCCCGTTGAGCGCGGGGATGAGCGCGAGCGGCAGCGTGGCCACGACCGCGGTGACGGTCAGGATCCCGGCGAACAGGTAGATCCAGCCGGTGAACCAGGAGTAGCTCCGGCCGGCCAGATATTTCGTCCACTGGAAGACCGAGCCCGCCACCGGGTAGTGACTGGAGACCTCGGCGAAGTTGAGGGCGATGATGAACTGGCCCAGCGCCACGACCGGCCAGGTCCAGATAAACACCCCGCCGAGCGTGGTCAAGCCCAGCGCGAACAGGGTGAATATCCCGGTCGATGGCGAGATGTAGCTGAAGGCGACCGCGAACGAGCTGAACACCCCCAGCGAGCGTTTCAGTTCCTGCCGGTAACCGAAACGAGCTAGGTCGGCGGAGTCGCGTTCGTGGCCGCTTGAGCCAGCTTCACCAGTGGTCATCTAACTGCCTCTTAGCGGGGACCGGGCGCAGCTTGAGGCGTAGCGTATGGCCAGCAGAAGGTAATGTCCAGACTTTTGCTCACGTCTCGACTACTTGTTACTGACAGTGAGCAGAAGCAACCCCTTTCGTGGAGGTACTTACCACCCCCGTCAATGCGATGCGTTATTTTCCGTCTAGACCTTTGCAGTGAAAAACTCTATCCTGCACTTGACTGTGGCCGATGGGACACGGCCTGAGCCGCCCGGGCGCTCAGCGGGGGCGTACCCGGACGGCTACCACCATCGAGTGATACGAGCAGCCGGGGTAAGGAGCCTGCGGCGATGGGCAATGAGCTCAAGGCCCCGGACCAGGGCATCGCCGCCGGCGACCTGGACGCGCTCTTCGGCCGGGTGCCGTGCCTGGCCGGATCGCCGCGGTCGGTCAAGCTGCTGCCCGGCGGCCTGACCAACCGCAATTACCGGGTCACCACGCCGGCCGGGGTGTTCGTGGCCCGGGTGTTCAGCCCCGGCAGCGAACTGCTGGCAATCGACCGGGACAACGAGTATCGCAACACCCAGGCGGCGGCGGTCGCGGGCGCGGGCCCGCCGGTCATCGACTACCGGCCGCAGGATGGCCTGCTGGTCATCGGCTACATTCCCGGCCGGACGCTGCGCGACGCGGACGTGGCAGCGGAGCGCAACCTGACCCGGATCGCCGGCGCCTGCCGTCGCCTGCACGCCGGCCCGCCGTTTGTCAACGACTTCGACATGTTCGAGATCCAGCGCGGGTACTTCGAGGTCGTCACGTCCCGGGGCTTCCGGGCGCCGATTGGGTACGCGGATCTGATGCCGCGTTTCGAGGCGGTCAGGCGAGCTCTGGCGGCTCGCCCGCACCGCGCCGTTCCGTGTCACAACGACCTCCTGGCGGGCAACCTCGTCGACGACGGCGAGCGGATCTGGCTGATCGACTACGAGTACTCGGGCAACAACGACCCGTGCTTCGAGCTCGGCAACATCTGGAGCGAGTGCGCGCTGCCGGCTGACGGCCTGGAAGATCTCGTGACGGCGTATTACGGCCAGCGGCTGCGCAACAAGATCGCCAGAGCCCGGCTGCTCGGCCTGGTGGCCAAGTACGGGTGGACGTTGTGGGGGTGCATCCAGGCCGCGGCGAGCCCGCTCGACCACGACTTCTGGTCCTGGGGCATGCGGCGCTACGAGGGTGCCGCGGCCGGCTTCACCAGCCGGGAGTTCACCAGGCTGCTGGACGATGTGCAGCGCGACGACTGAGTTGCCCAGCCGCGCCCGGGTGGTCATCATCGGCGGCGGGGTGATCGGCACCAGCGTGGCCTATCACGTGGCCGAGCTGGGCTGGCGGGACGTGCTGCTGCTCGAGGCCGGACGGCTGTCCTGCGGCACGACCTGGCACGCGGCCGGGCTGGTCGGCCAGCTCCGGGCATCGGAGAGCGTCACCCGCCTGGTGCAGTACTCGTCTCGGCTGTACAGCAGGCTGGATGAGGAGGCCGGGCACGGCACCGGCTTCAAACGCTGCGGTGCGGTCACGGTGGCGCGGACAGCCGACCGGATGATGCAGTTGCGGCGGACCGCCGCGGCGGCCGAGGCGTACGGAGTGGAGTGCGAGCTGATCAGCCCGGCCCGTGCCCGCGAGCTGTACCCGGTGATGCGGGCCGGCGATCTGGCCGGGGCGATCTGGCTGCCGGGCGACGGCACGGCCAATCCGGCTGACCTGACCTACGCGCTGGCCAGGGCGGCTCGCCGCCGGGGCGTACGGATACGCGAGCGCACCAGGGTCACGGGGATTCTCACCGCGGGCGGCGCCGTGACGGGCGTCCGCACGGCCGAAGGCGACGTCGAGGCCGAGGTGGTGGTCAACTGCGCCGGCCAGTGGGCCAAGCAGGTGGGCGCGATGTGCGGGGTGAACGTGCCGCTGCACTCCGCCGAGCACTTCTACGTGGTGACGGAGCCGGTCGAAGGCGTGCGGCGGGACCTGCCGGTGCTGCGTGACCCGGACGGCTACACCTACTTCAAGGAGGAGGTGGGCGGCCTGGTCGTCGGCGGGTTCGAACCGCAGGCCAAACCCTGGCTCCCGCCGGACGCGCTGCCGCAGGACTTCGAGTTCGCGCTGCTGCCCGAGGACTGGGATCACTTCTCGGTGCTGATGGACAGCGCGATCGTGCGGATCCCGGCGCTGAGCCACACCGGGATCAAGAAGTTCTACAACGGCCCGGAGAGCTTCACCCCCGACAACCAGTTCCTTCTGGGTGAGGCGCCCGAGCTGAGGAACTTCTTCGTGGCGGCGGGCTTCAACTCGGTCGGCATCGCCTCGGCCGGCGGCGCCGGGCGCGCGCTGGCCGAGTGGATCACGGGCGGCGAGCCCGCGACCGACCTGTCCAGCGTGGACATACGGCGCTTCGCCCGGTTCCACGGCAACAACCAGTGGCTGCACGACCGGGTGGCGGAGGTCCTCGGCCTGCACTACGCCATACCCTGGCCGAACCGTGAGCTGGAGACCGCCCGGCCGCTGCGCCGCTCCCCCGCCCACCACCTGCTCAAGCAAGCCAACGCCAGTTTCGGCAGCAAGATGGGCTGGGAGCGGGCCAACTTCTTCGCCCCGCCCGGACAGCGTCCTGTGATCGAGTACTCCTGGGGCAAGCAGAACTGGCTGCCCTGGTCGGCCGCCGAGCAGCGCGCCGCCCGGCAGGCGGTCGCTGTCTTCGACCAGACCTCGTTCTCCAAGTACTTGCTGACCGGCCGGGACGCCGAGAGCGTGCTGCAGTGGCTGTGCACCGCCGACGTCGCCGTGCCGCCCGGCCGCACGGTCTACACCGGGATGCTGAACGGGCGCGGCAGTTACGAAGCGGACATCACCGTCACCCGTTTGTCGGCCGAAGACTTCCTGATCGTCAGCAGCGCCGCGCAAACGCAGTTCGACCTGGACCACATCCGCAGGCATCTCCCGCCGGGATCCGCTGCCACCGCGCTCGACGTCACCCCGGCCTACGCGGTGTACGGGGTCATGGGGCCCAGATCACGGGATCTGTTGTCCGCGCTGTCCGGCACTGATTTCGGCGATACCGCCTTCCCGTTCGGCACTAGCCGGGAAATCGACCTGGGCTACGCCACGGTGCGGGCGACGCGGATAACCTACGTCGGCGAGCTCGGCTGGGAACTGTACGTGCCAGCGGAGTTCGGCGTGGGCGTCTATGAGGATCTGATGGCGGCGGGGGCCGGTCTGGGCGTGGTCAACGCCGGCTATTACGCGATCGAGTCGATGCGGCTGGAAAAGGCCTATCGCGCGTTCGGCCGCGAGCTGACCCCGGACTACAACCCGGTCGAGGCGGGGCTGCTTTTCGCCTGCAAGCTCGCCGCCGGCCTGCCCTTCCTCGGCCGGGAGGCGGTGGAGAAGGCCAAAGCGGAAGGCCCGCGGCGACGGCTGGTCTCGGTGGTGCTCGACGACCCGGACCCGCTGATGTGGGGCGGCGAGCTCGTGCTGCGCGACGGGCACGCGACCGGCCAGGTCACGTCGGCGGCCTGGGGTGAGACGCTCGGCCGCTCGGTGTGGCTGGCCTACATCCGGGATCCCGATGGCGGCGTGGTCACCGCCGATTTCGCCCGGGCGGGCCGGTATCAGGTAAACGTGGGCGGCACGCTTTACGCTGCCACCATCAGCCTGCGGCCGCCCTTCGACCCGTCCGGCGAGCGGGTGAGATCCTAGCTGGCGGCCCAGGCCGTGTCTTCGCGCGAGCGCCTAGCGGAGCCCGGCGAACAGGTCGTCCTCGGGCACGGGCGCGCCGGTGGAGTCGCTGGCCCGGATGAAGGTCTCCCGCCCGAACGCCGCCTCCGCCACGTCCTGCGGGATCTTGCTGAACCACGAGTCGCTGATCTGGCTGGAGTGCGCGTAGAGCGCGTCCCGCTTGCGGTCGAGCACCGGCCTGATGTCCACCGACGTCGTGATCCGCCGCTCGGTCTCCGCCATCTGCTGCCGCTGCTCGGGCGTGAAGTCGTCGGCCCGCGGGACCTCCACGCCCAACTCGGCCAGCGCCTCCCAGACCCGTCGCCAGTCGCTGCCGCGCATGGCGGTCAGGTACAGCTTGGCCGGGATGCCGGTCGCCGTCACCGCCGCCACCGCGCACCTGGCCGCGTGCACGTGGTCGGGGTGCTGGTAGGGGCCGTTGGCGTCATAGGTCACCACGACCTGTGGCCGGTACCGCTCGATCAGCCCGCCGATCCGCGTCGCCACGTCGGCCTCGGGAATGTTGCTGAACGCCTCGGGGCGGTCCTTGTAGTCCCATTCGGGCATGCCGGAGTCGTGGTAGCCGAGCGTCTCCACCTCGGAAACCCCCAGAATTGCGCAGGACGTGCGCAGCTCGGCCAGCCGCAGCTCCGCCACCCGCTGCTCGTCGTGACCGTCCTGCCCGGGCTTGACGCCGCCCGGTGCGTCACCGAACTCGCCGTTCGTGCACGTCACCACCACGGTACGGAGGCCCTGCCCGGAGTAGGTCGCCAGCACGCCGCCGGTGCTCGACGCCTCGTCATCGGGGTGCGCGTGTACCGCCATCAAGGTCAGCTGTTCCGCCATGCCCCCAGCCTGCCCGATCCTCTCTCACCCGGCGCGGCCGGCCCGGCGGCCAGTGCCAGCCGCCAGTGCCAGCCGCCAGTGCCAGCCGCCAGTGCCAATCTGCTGTGCCAGTATGGAACCGAATCTCATTCTAGTTCCGGCGAAGGGACGGTCCTGATGACGGCTCCAGCACCCCCGCCGCGGCTCGGCGGGGAGGTCATCGACCTGTCGGACCCCGCCTTCTGGGGCTGGCCGCTCACCCAGCGGGACGCGGCGTTCGCGGCGCTGCGCGCGCTGGAGCGTCCCGCCTTCTTCCCCGAGCCGCCCTCACCGTTCGGCGAGCCAGGACCCGGATACTACGCGCTGGTCAAGCACGCCGACGTCACCGAAGCGAGCCGCCATCCCGGTATCTTCTGCTCGGGCCGGGGCGCGACGAACATCCTGGACATGCCTGTCGAGTTCAACGAGTACTTCGGCTCGATGATCAACATGGACGACCCCAGGCACTCCCGGCTACGCCGGATCGTGTCCCGTTCGTTCACCCCCGGGATGATCCAGAAGTTCGAGGACGACGTCCAGCGAGCGGCGGGCCAGATCGTGACCGACCTGATCGAGGCCGGTCCCTGCGACTTCGTGGAGCACGTCGCGGCCCGGCTGCCCCTGAAGATCATCTGCGACATGATGGGCATCGGCGACGCGCACTACGGCATGGTGCTGCGCGACACCAACACGATCCTGTCCGGCTTCGACCCCGAGCTGATCAGTGCGGATCTCGACGAGGCCACCAGCCAGATCCTCACCGCGGCCTCGGAGCTCGGCGCGCTGGTCACCGATCTGGCTGCCGCACGTGAGGACAAGCCCACCGACGATCTGGTCTCGGCCCTGGTGACCGCGAACCTCGACGGCGAGCGGTTGACCCGCGCGGAGCTGGCGTCGTTCTTCATCCTGCTCGTGGTCGCGGGCAACGAGACCACGCGCAATGCCATCTCGCACGCGCTGTGGCTGCTCACCGAGCACGACGATCAGCGGTCCCTGCTCCAGCAGGACTTCGAGGGCCGGATCGGCGGCGCGGTGGAGGAGATCGTTCGTTATGTGTCACCGGTGATCTTCATGCGCCGGACGCTGACCCGCGCCTACACGATGGACGGGCAGGACTACGCCGCCGGCGACAAGGTGCTGCTCGTCTACTGGGCGGCCAACCGCGACGAGTCGGTCTTCGCCGGCCCGTCGAGTCCGTCCAGGTTCGACATCACTCGCTCGCCCAACCCGCACGTGGGGTTCGGCGGCCCCGGGCCGCATTTCTGCCTGGGGGCGCATCTGGCCCGCCGGGAGATCACGGTCATGCTGCGCGAGCTGCTGCGCCGCGTCCCCTCCATCCGGGCCTCCAGCGAGCCCGACCGGCTGCTGTCCAGCTTCATCAACGGCATCAAGCGCCTGCCGTGTGAGTTCACCTGACGCGGCGATCAGCTCAGGGTGTCGATCTTGTGGGCTAGCACGAAGTCGTTCCAGGTCAGCCCGCCCGCGGAGTGGGTGGACAAGGTCAGCGTCACCCGGTTCCACTGGATCAGGATGTCCGGGTGATGTCCAGAGCTTTCGGCCAGATAGGCCACCGCCCCGACATACAGCATCGCGTCGCGGAAGTCTTCGCGGATCACCGTGCGCACGATGCTCGAGCCGTCGCGCTCCCAGGCGACGGTGTCGAGCTGGGTGATGATCTCTTCTTCGGAGAGCAAGTCCATCGCTCTGCTTTATCACGTCCGGCCGCCTGCTGCTAGGCTGCCGGTGGCCTGCGGCGGAGCTACCGGGCCCAGGGGGCCGCAGCCAACCTCTGGAGTGCCACATGACCCAGCCACAGCCGCGCCAGACCCCGCTGCGCGCCGTGCACGAGCGCCTCGGCGCCGCCATGGTCGAGTTCGCCGGATGGCTGATGCCGCTGCGCTACGGCAGCGAGACCGCCGAGAACCGCGCGGTCCGCACCGCGGCCGGGCTGTTCGACTTGTCGCACATGGGCGAGATCACGGTGACCGGGCCCGGGGCGGCCGCGGCGCTGGATTACGCGCTGGTCGGGGAGCCGTCCGCGCTCGCGCCCGGCCGCGCCCGCTACACGATGATCTGCGCCGAGGACGGCGGTGTGCTCGACGACCTGATCGTCTACCGCACCGGCGAGGAAGCCTTCCTGGTGGTGGCGAACGCGGCGAACACCGCGGTGGTGCACCACGAACTCACCAGCCGGGCCGCCAAGTTCCAGGCCGGGGTCCTGGACATGACCGGCGACTACGCGCTGATCGCCCTCCAGGGCCCGGCCGCGGCCAGCATACTCGCCTCGCTCATCGATATCGACCTGGACCAGGTCAAGTACTACGCCAGCCATAACGCCATGGTCGGCGGCGTGCCGGTCCTGCTCGCCCGCACCGGATACACCGGCGAGGACGGGTTCGAGATGTTCGCCCGGCCCGAAGACGCCGAGCGGCTGTGGATGGCGCTGACCGCCGCCGGCACGGATCAAGGCCTCGTGCCGGCCGGTCTGGCGGCCCGCGACACTCTCCGGCTCGAGGCGGGCATGCCGCTGTACGGCAACGAGCTCAGTTCCGACGTGACACCATTTGATGCCGGGCTGGGCCGGGTGGTCAGGCTGAGCAAGCCAGGAGATTTCGTGGGCCGGGAGGCGCTGAGCCAGCGGGCGCAGCAGCCACCCCGGCGCGTACTTTCCGGCCTGACCTGCCACGGCCGCCGGGTCCCCCGGCACGGCTACAGCGTGCTCTGGGACGGCGAGCCAGCCGGTACAGTGACCAGCGGCGCGCCGTCGCCGACGCTGGGCATGCCGATCGCCATGGCCTATCTCGACGCCGGGGTTCACGATCAGGCCGCGGCCGGGACCGGCACTGGCGGAGGTCGGCTAGCCATTGATATCAGAGGCCAGCAAGAGCCCGCTGACCTGGTGACGCTCCCCTTTTACAGCAGGAGAAAATGACCATGACCATGCCCGAGCAGCTCCGGTACACCCCGGAGCACGAATGGGTATCGTTTGACGGCCAGACCGCCACCGTCGGCATCACGCAGTACGCCGCCGACCAGCTCGGTGACGTGGTGTACGTGTCCCCGCCAGCGGCCGGGACCAAGGTGACCGCCGGCGAGCCCTGCGGCGAGATCGAGTCCACCAAGTCGGTGAGCGACCTGTTCTCACCGGTGGACGGCGAGGTCACCGAAGTCAACGCGGACGCCGTCGACGACCCGGGCCAGGTCAACACCGAGCCCTACGAGACCTGGCTGTTCAGGGTCAACCTGGATGCCGATCCCCCGTCCGACCTGCTGACCGCCAGCGAGTACAGCGAACTGATCAGCGAGGAAAGCTGACCCAGAAGCGGTAGAAGCCATACCGCCTGCCGGTACCAGCACCGTTTCGGCGGGCTCGGCCCCCGGGCGAGGCACAGCGCCGGGGGCCAACCGCGAAGCTGGCCCAGGGCCAGCGAGCAGGCTGAGTCAGCTTTGCCGCCGTCGCCAGATGAACAGGGCGGCGATCCCGACCGCTGCGGCGGCGCCGGCCGCCACGTACCGGCGGTCGATGCGGCTGGCCTGCTCGCGCACCCGGGATACGAGGCGACGCGCGTTGTTCGCCGGGCTCACCCGATCGGCGATGGCGTCGATCGTGCGAGCCAGGTCCTCGCGGGTCCGCTCCATCTCCGTGACCAGCTTGTCCGGATCCCGCACCTCGAGTGCAGTGTCCGTATCGGCCATCACATTCGTCCTTTCTTGGCCGGCTGGGATCAGTTTCTCAGGTCCGCGGCCATCTCCATGCCATCGGGTGCCCGAACGACGATAGCCGGGATCATCGACCGCGGCCATCCAAGATCGACGGGGACTTTGTATTAATTCCGTGCATAAAACTCCCCATCGATCTTGGTCCCGGACCTGGCCGCGCCAGCCATAGCCGGTCAGCCGTCCTCGTCCGGCACGTAGTGCCGGCTATGGTCGTCCGGATCGATCCAGACCCGCATGATCTTCTTGGTGGACGGGTCGCGGAACCGCTCGGACGTCGGTACCCAGGCGGGTCCAGGCCTGACGGTCTGGGCGTGCCGCCGCCGCTGCCCGATCCGCGCCGCGGGTTCACCCGATCCGGGCCTGCCGGAGCCGGTCCCCGAGGGCGGAAGATCGGCCAGCGCGGCCGCCGCCTGGCCCGCGTCCTCGGCAGCCAGCACGATGCCCACCCGGCGGCGCAGTTCCTCCAGGCTCAGCCGTCCCTGGGCGTAGTGCTCGCGTAGCAGGCCGGTGAGCCGGTCGCGGTCGGCGTCACTCAGCAGCGACCGGGGCGGGCCCGGCCCGCTTACCCCGCCCGGGTCAGGCCCGGTCATGGCCTGCTCCCGCCTGCTTCATGCCCGGCTCGTGCCCGCGAATCGCTATCCCGCCGGCCTGGTCACCACAGCGGTGCCGTAGGCCACGATCTCGGTAAGCTGCTGGCCGATCTCCGAGGAGTCGAAGCGCATCGCCACCACCGCGTTGGCCCCGAGCAGCCTGGCGTTCTCTATCATCCGGTCCACCGCGTGCCGCCGGCTGTCTTCGAGCAGTTCGGTGTACTGGGTGACCTCGCCCTGGCGCAACATCTTGAAACCTGCGCCAACCGACTTGACGAAGCCCATGCTGCGCACCACCAGGCCGAACGCCAGGCCGAGGTCTTGCTCTATGGTCATGCCCTGCAGCCCGAGCCCGGTCGTCACGGGGAAGCTGCCTGAAGCGGGATTCGACATGCAACGCAGTAGATCGATCACCCAGCCCCCCTGTCAACCAGCCCTGCCGTGATAGCGAGAACTAGCAGGCGGCGAACAGACAACACCAACCCGCACCGCAGGAACGAACAGACAACACCAACCCACACCGCGGCGGCACCCCAACCAGACAACGGCGGCACCCCAACCAGGCAACCGCGGCACCCCAACCAGGCAACCGCGGCCCCCAAGCAGACAACCGCGACACCCCAACAGACAACGGCAACCCGCACCGTGGGGGCTCCGGGGGGCTCGGCCCCCCGGGTGAGCATCGACCACAAGCCGATCGGCGCAGTTGATCGAAGATCAACAAGCAGCGCCGGCCGGCGCGTGGGGCCGGTGGGAGTCGAACCCACACTGGCAGGATCCTAAGTCCTGTGCCTCTGCCATTGGGCTACGGCCCCGAACTGGGTTCTGGCCGGTCAGACGCCGAGCTCCGCGCGCAGCCTGGCCACGTGACCGGTCGCCTTCACCCCGTATTGTGCCTGCTCCAGCACGCCATCCGGGCCGACGACGAACGTCGACCTGATCACCCCCACGGTGGTCTTGCCGTAGAGCTTCTTCTCACCGTAGGCACCATAAGCCTGAAGCACGCGGCGGTCCGGGTCGGACAGCAACGGGAAGTTCAGGCCCTCTCTATCCCGGAACGTCGCCAGCTTCTCCGGCCGGTCCGGGGAGATGCCGAGAACCTTCAGCCCGGCCGCCGCCAGGCTGGACAGGCTGTCCCTGAAGTCGCACGCCTGCTTGGTACAGCCGGGAGTCATCGCCGCCGGGTAGAAGTAGACGATCACCCGGTTCCCGCGCAGCGCGGACAGGCTGACCGTGTTCCCGTCGGCGTCCGGAAGGGTGAAGTCGGGCGCCTTGTCACCGGGCGCCAGCCGCTTGTCGGTCACGCGTGCTCCTCAGGCCGTGTCTTGGACCATTTACGGTACCGGCTGGTCCCAGGCGTAGTAACTAGGACCACGCGCTGGAGCGGTTGCCCAGCAGGGGTGTGTCGCGTTGATCTCCGCGAGCACGCGCTTGTCGTTTACGCCAGGAGAGGCAGGGTAGCCGGAACTCCCCGGAGTCAGGCTCATTGCCGGGCCGCTCGCGGCGAGCCGATGTAGCCTGGCCCGCACAGGCAGAAATCCAACAGGAGGGCCTCGATGGTGTCCTGTCTGACCCTAGGTTCCAGAACGGCGAGGATCGCCGCAGCCGCCGCGGCGGGCACGGCCGCGGTCTTGCTGGCCGCAGCCTGCGGCGTCGGGACGGCGGGTGCTCCGTCGCCACGTTCGATGTCAGCGCAGCAGGCCATAACGCTGGCCGCGCATCAGGCCGGCCAGCTGAGCTCGTTCAGCTCCACCATGAACGTCAAGATGTCTGGCGAGGTGAGCGGGAACATGGGCGGGGGGATGCAGGTGCGGACCCGGCCCAGCCTGCTGGCTACAGCGGATTTCAGCACCATCGACATCGCCGGGCACACTCTGCCCGGTGGCATGCAGGAGATCGTGACCAGGAAGGCCATATACATCAAGATGGCCCCGATCGCGCGGCACTTCGGCAAGCCATGGCTGGAAGCGACGTTCGCCCAGCTCCAGACGGGAACAGGGCTCAACTTCAACCAGCTCACCCAGCAGATACAGAACAACAACCCGCTGGTGCAGACGCAGATGCTGACCGGGGCGAAGAACGTGCGGGCCGTGGGCACGCAGGTGATCAACGGAGTCAGGACCACTCACTACACGGGCAGCTACACGGCCGCGGCGGGCCTGGCCCGGCTGCCGTCCAGCTTCCGCGCCACGGAGCAGAGGGGCTTGCAGGCGCTGGGCATCAAGACCATGGCGTTCAACGTCTGGATCGACGCGCAGCACCAGGTACGCAAGATCATTGTGGCCGAGCAGGGCAGCCTGGAGCAGGCGACGGTGACCATGCAGGTCACCGGCATCAACCAGCCGGTCAGCGTCAGCCTCCCGCCGCCCGGCCAGGTCGCCATGATCCCGTCCAGCGCCCTGAGCGGGCACTGATCATCAGGATCTGCGTAAGCCGGCGCTCAGCAGTTCCGCGATGACCGGCACGAGAGCCCGAAGTGCGCGGCCGCGGTGGCTGATCGCGTCCTTGGCCGCGGGCTCCATCTCGCCCGTAGTGAGCTCGCCCGTAGTGAGCTCGCCCGTGGTGAGCTCGCCCGTGGTGAGCGGTGAGGAGTCGGGCAGGAAGATCGGGTCGTAGC
>DASZAD010000133.1:0-11993 GCA_035945415.1 Streptosporangiaceae bacterium | reverse complement strand
TATTCCGCCATGCCCGGCAACGCTAGTCGTTGCTGAGGCCGGGCGGGGGCGGGTCTGACCGGGTGATGGGCGCGTCTGACCGGGTGATGGGCGCGTCTGACCGGGTGATGGGCGCGTCTGACCGGGTGATGGGCGGATCTGACCGGGTGATGGGCGGGTCCTGGCGGGCTGGGGGCAGACCGAGCAGGCCCGCCACCCTGGCCGCGGTCGCGGCCGGCTGGTCATGCAGGACGCCCACCATGCCGACCGCGGTGGCCGCCGTCACGTTGGCCTCGATGTCGTCGATGAACACGCACTGCTGCGGCGGCAGGCCGAGCAGGCCCGCGGCGTGCCGGAAGATGCGCGCCTCCGGCTTGCGCATGCCCACCTCGCCGGAGATCACCCAGGCGTCAAACAACTCGGGAAAATGGTGGCGCGGATAGTCATTGTGCCCCCAGGAGTTGGAGAGCAGGCAGGTGCGGACGCCGGCCCGACGCAGGGTGCGCATCAGGTCGTACATGGCCGGAACGCTCATGGTGGCCGCGAACATGCGCTCCAGCAGCCCGGCCGGCTGGACCCGCGCCCCGTCGGTGCGGATCAGCCGGCCGGCGAGCTCGCGCTCGAAGTCAGCCGGGTCGGTCTCGCCCCGCTCCAGCTGGTGGATGGGATTGACCGTGGCGCTGCCGTCATACGCCTGCCGCACCCAGGCCCGCATGATCGACAGGTAGTGCTCCCGGTCGATCAGGTCCGCGGTCAGCCACGCGTCGACGGTGTCCGCGATGGGGCTGGTGAACACCCCGCCCCAGTCGGTGATCACGCCGCGCAGGGGGGGTACCGCGGCGTCGGGAACCTCGCGCACAGGTGCGATGGTAGGCGACCCGGCGACCGCCCGGATGATGGCCGCCCGGATGGCGGCCGCCCAGATGATGGCCGCCCGGACGATGGCCGCCCGGACGATGGCCGCCCAGATGATGGCCGCCCGGATGATGGCCGCCCGGACGATGGCCGTCCAGATGATGGCCGCCCGGATGATGGCCGCGGAGCGCGGCGGCTGCCGGGCCCCGCCACCACGCGCGATAGGGTCGGGCACCATGCCAGAGGTCACGCGCCGGTTCAACGTTCGCATCCCGCTACGCGACGGCATCACGCTGTCGGCCGACTTGACCCTCCCGCCAGCGCTGCCCGCTCCGGCAGTGGTGCTCAGGACGCCGTATGGCAAGAGCGGTGAGGTCCCATCGAAACGCGGTACCACCCTGGCCAAAGCCGGGTACGCGACCGTGGCTGTGGACGTGCGCGGGCGTGGCGACTCCGACGGGGACTTCCGGCCCTACCGCCACGACGGCCCGGACGGGTTCGACGTGATCGGCTGGGTGGCCGCGCAGGACTGGTGCAACGGCGACGTCGCCACCCACGGCGGCAGCTACTGCGGCCGCATCCAGTGGCTGACCGCGCTGGAGCAGCCACCCGCGTTGCGCGCGATGGTCTGCCTGGTCACGCCCAGCGACCCGTTCGTGGAGACACCGACCGGCCTGCCGACGCTCATGCACATCAACTGGTACCGCCTGGTGGACGCGCGGGTCCCGCAGTACCTGGACGACGTGGACTGGATGGAGGTCTACCAGCACCGGCCGCTGATGAGCATGGACGAGGCGGCCGGGTTCTCCTCGCCCAACTGGCGCGACGAGCTGAGCCACCGGACCCTGGACGAGTGGTGGGAGCCGGTGCGCTACCAGCACAGGATCGGCGAGGTGGACCTGCCCGTGCTGCACATCTCCGGCTGGTACGACGACGAGGAGATCGGCACCCCGGCCAACTTCGCCGCCATGGTCGCCGCCGGGCGGGAGGGCCAGCGATTGCTGATGGGGCCGTGGGGGCACCAGGTCAACACCACCCGCACCCTGGGCGAGGTGGATTTCGGGCCGCAGGCGCTCATCGACCTCGACGCGGCGGTGGTCGCCTTCCTCGACGAGCACGTCAAGGGCATCAAGCCGCAGCAGCCGGCCGCGCCGGTGCGGATCTTCGTCATGGGCGCGGCCGAGTGGCGGGACGAGCCGTCCTGGCCGCCGCCCTACGTGGCCGAGACGGCCCTGTATCTGTCCAGCGGCGGAGCGGCCAACAGCCTGCACGGCGACGGGCGGCTGGTGACGGCACCCCCGCAGGAGGACCAGCCCGCCGACACCTGGGCGCACGACCCCGGCCGGCCGGTCCCTTTCCTCACCAGTGCCAGCAGCGCCCAGATCGGCGGACCCGACGACTACATGGGCGTGGAGTCCCGGGGCGATGTCCTGGTCTACGACGGCGACCCGCTGACCGAGCCGATGGAGGTCATCGGTCCGGTGCGGCTGGTCGCCCACGTCGCCACCTCGGCCGGCGACACCGACGTCATGGCCAAGCTGCTCGACGTGCACCCCAACGGCTTCGCCCAGCGCCTCTGCGACGGCATGGTCCGGCTGCGGTACCGGAACGGATTCACTCGCCAGCAACCGGTCACACCGGGCGAGGTCTACGAGGTGAGCATCGTCATGTGGGACACGTGCCTGCGGCTGGCCCGCGGGCACCGGCTGCGGCTGGAGGTGGCGTCCTCGGCCTTCCCCAAGGCGGACGTGAACCTGGGCACCGGCGGCGACATGGTGACCGAGACCGAGGGCGTCATCGCGCACAACCAGCTCTGGCACACGCCAGCCCGGCCGTCCAGATTGCTGCTGCGCACCCGCACGGTCCCGGCCGGCTGAAGCCCCCGGAGCAGCGCGGGCGGGACCTCCGGATGGCCAGGTAGGCGCCCATCATGGCTGGAGGCCTGCCATCAGATCCGTTTCGGTGATGCCGGGGCCCTGGCCGTCGCGGATGAACCACTCGGTGCCGAACGCGTACCTGAACGCCTCATCGGGCATGGCCAGGAAGAACGACTGCTCACTGATCTGGCTCCCGTGCGCCCGCATGGCCTGGCGCTTGTACTCCAGGTAGGGCGTGATGTCGACGGCCGCGGTGATCTCCGCCTCAGGCGTGCCGAACTCCTCAATGTCCGAAATGTCGGGCAGGTCGGCTCCCGTCTCGCCAGCTTGCCCGGCCAGCTCGCCCACCCCGCGACGGACCTGGTCGCGATTGATCGTGCTCTGGTAGACGCGGGGCGTGCCGGCCAGCCTCGCGGCGACCACGCCCACCCGGTGCACCTGGATGTGGTCCGGGTGCCCGTAGCCGCCGTTCTTGTCGTAGCAGGTGAGCACGTCGGCGCGTTCTTCGTCCAGGATCGTGGCCAGTCTCTGGGCCGCTTCCGGCACCGGCGCGGTCCAGAACGAGCCGGGCCGGTCATTGGCCGGCGTGCCCATCATGCCCGAGTCGGTGTAGCCGAGGAACTCCAGCCGCGCCGCGCCCAGGATCGCGGCGGAAGCCTCCGTCTCGGCCACCCGGCGCTGCCACAACTGCTCCTCGTCGGTCAGCACGCCTTCTGGGACCTCGCCGTGCTCGCCACGGGTGGCCACGACGAGCACCACCCGGTGCCCCGCCTCGAACGCCTTGCGCATCACCCCGCCGCAGGCGATGCACTCGTCGTCGGGATGGGCGTGAAAGGTGACGATGGTGGCCATGGCGGTCAGCCGGTCTGGGTCACTTTGCTCAGCCCGCGCGGGCTGTCCGGGTCGAGACCGAGCCGCCGGGCGAGCGCCTCGGTGAGCAACTGCCCCGGCACGATCAGGCCGAGGGGGGCCAGCCACTCCGGCAGCCTGGGCCCGGGCAGGGCGCGGTCGCACTCCCGGGCCAGGCCTGGCCCGCCCCCGATGGCCAGCGTCTTCGCACCCGCGGCGATGACCCGCCGGGCCAGCTTGATCGCGCCGTCGAGCGCGGGGCCGGTGTCCGCGGCCACGATGATCGCCGGGGTGCTGGCGTCGACCACCGCGATCGGGCCGTGCAGCAGATCCGCGTAGGACAACCCCATCGCGTGCAGGTAGCACGCTTCCTTCAGCTTCAGGGCGAGCTCGAGCGCCACCGCATAGACCAGGCCACGCCCGGAGACCACCAGGCCCGCCGCGCCGGCCAGGTCCGCGGCGGCCGCCTCGACCTCCCCGGGCTCGCTGAGCATGCGTTCGACCTCGTCCGGAACCTGCCGCAGCTGGCCGGCGTCCACGTCCGCGCCGAGGCCGATGCCGAGCACCGCGAGGGCGGCCAGCTGGGTAATGAACGTCTTGGTGGCCGGCACGGCCCGCTCGGTCCCCGCCTCGGTCACCAGCACCACCTCGGCCGTCTCGGCCAGCGGCGAGGCGGCGGAGTTCGTGACCGCCAGGGTTCGCGCGCCGCAGTCGCGCGCCCAGGCCAGGGTCTCGATGATCTCCTCGGTGCGGCCGGACTGGGACAGCGCCACCGCGAGCACGCCGGACAGGTCGACCCGGCTGCGGTAGCTGGTGGCCACCGACGGCGAGCCCAGCGTGGCCAGCCTGCCCGCATACACCTGGAGCAGGTACGTGCCGTAGACGGCGGCGTTGTCCGAGGTGCCGCGCGCGATGAACAGGACCTGCCTGGTGTCGCCGGCCAGCGCCGCCACCTCGTCCGTCCGGGGCAGCAGCGCGTCCAGCGTGGCGCGCAGCGCCGCAGGCTGCTGGCCGATCTCGGTTCGCATCTGACTGACCGGGTGCGTCTCGCGCCCCGTGGCTGGCTCCGTGGCTGGCTCCGTGGCCTGCTCGGTGGGTGGCCCGCTCATGTGTTGCTCCCTGTACGCTGCCCAGACCCGGCTGCCTGACGCTGAAGCCGAGTACACCATGTCCCCGCCCACCCAGGCCGCCCGGGTCCGCAGGCCCTCATCCAGCCAGACCAGGTCGGCCGCCGCACCGGGAGCGATCCGGCCCAGGTCGGACCGGCCGATCAGGCCGGCCGGAATCCGGCTGGCCGCAGCCACCGCATCGGCCAGCCCGGCACCAGCCATCACCATGTTGGCCACCGCGACGTCCATCCGCAGCGCGGATCCGGCCAGCGTGCCGTCCGGGCGCACCGGGGGGCCGCCGCCGGCGGGCAGGGTGATCGGCTCGCCGCCGAGCAGGTAGCGCCCCGGCGGCATGCCCGCGCAGGCCGCGGCGTCGGTGACCAGGCAGATCCGGCCGGGGGCGGCGGTGAACGCGACCAGGCAGACCTCCGCGGCGACGTGGTGCAGGTCGGCGATGAGCCCGCTGGTCAGGCGCTGGTCGGCGAGCGCGTGGCCGGGCACACCGGGCTCGCGCTGGCGCAGCGGGCGCTGCCCATTGAACAGATGGGTGACCATCCGGGCCCCCGCGCCGGCGGCCGCTGCCATCTGGGCGGAGGTCGCGTCGCTGTGGCCCACGCTGACCAGCACGCCGGCCTGGGTGAACCGGTCGATGGCGGCGAGGGCGCCGTCGCGCTCGGGGGCCAGGGTGACCAGCCGGAGCTGGCCGCCGGCCGCGTCGAGCAGCCGGTCCACCTCAGCCGGCGCCGGATCGATGATCCACTCGGCGTTGTGCGCGCCGCGGCGCAGCGGCGAGATGAACGGCCCTTCCAGGTGGATACCGAGCGCCCGCGCGCCTTCCTGGGGGCGGGCGGTCAGGGCGGCGACGGAGGACAGCGCGGCGGCGAGCCGGTCGAGCGGGGCGGTGATGATCGTCGGCAGGAACGCGGTCACACCAGTCCCCGGGAGCCCCCGGACCACCGTCTCCCAGCCATCGGTGTCCGCCGTCGCGAACTCCACCCCGAAGGAGCCATTGACCTGGAGGTCGACGAAGCCGGGGACCAGCCACCCGTCGGCCAGCTCGACGTCGGGGGGCCGCGGCGGCGGTCCCTGACCGGCCTCGGCGATACGGCCACCAGAGATCACCAGGTAGCCCGGTGACAGGACCCCCGAGCCGGCCGTGGCGGGGACGACCCGGCTGGCCGCGATGACCAGACCGGCGCGGCCCGGCCCAGCCCGGGTCACGGGCGCCTCACGAGCGGGACGGGTTCGCCACCGGCTGACGCGCCGCTGCCTGCGCCATCATCGCCCACATCTCCCTGGCCACCTCGTGCGGCCGCTCCAGCATCGCCACGTGGCCGGTGCGCGGGAGGACCACCACCCTGACGTCGGGGAACGTGCGGGCCGCCCGGGCCGCCATCCGCGGGTCCACCAGCCGGTCGTGGCTCCCGTAAAGGGCCAGGACGCTGGCCCGGATCGTGGCGGCGTCGCGCCAGAGCGTGGCCCCGCCGCGGCGGACGTACTCGCCCACCATGGACCGCGCCGACTTGAGCAGGACGCCGGGCAGGTATTCAAGGCCGTCCATCCGCTCCAGCTCGGCGATCTCCTCGGCGATACGGCTGGGGTGCACGAAGCTGGGGTCGTAGTAGACGTCGCGGAGCAGCGCGTCGACCCGCCGCTCGGCCGGCAGCCGCCCGGCCCGCCGCATCAGCCAGGGTCCGAGCCGGGGGATCGTCAGCACGCTGACTCTGGCCGGTATCAGGCGCAGCCGCAGATCGGGCAAGGCCGGCGAGATCAGGGTCAGCGTCCTGGTCAGCTCGGGCCGGCGAGCCGCGAGCCTGGTACAGATGGCGCCGCCCAGCGAGTTGCCGATCAGGTGCACCGGGCCGCGGCCGCGCTTTTCGATCACCCGGGCGACCACCGCGGCCTCGGCGCTGATCGAGTAGTCGCCGCTGGCGGGCAGCGGCGAGTGGCCATAGCCGGGCAGATCCAGCGCCTCCGCGGCGAGCGCGGGACCCTGCCCCGGGTCTGGTGAGCGCAGCGTGTCCATCAGGTCGGTCCAGTTCGTGGACGACCCGCCCAGGCCGTGCACGCACAGCGCTGGCTCGGCTCCTGGCACCTCGGGCACGCTGCGGAGGAAGATTTCGTACTCGCCGACGCTGGTCATCCGTCCCGGCCAGTGCGGGATGGGCAGCGCCGGGCCATCGGGCGAGATCGCGGCCGGCTCCACGCGGGTAAGCCTAAGCCGTATCCCGTGCGCCTTCGGCACAAGCGCGACGTGATGTCCGGCTCGGTCGCGGCTGCCTGCACTGAGTTGGCTGCACTGAGTTGGCTGCACTGATTGGCTGCACTGATTGGCTGCACTGATTGGCTGCGCTGTTTGGCGGCTCTCCAGACGCTCGTGTGACGCCGGCTGCCATGATGGACTGACTGTCCGCACGCAACAGGAACGTGACGTCATCGTCCGGTGGGGGAAGGCGGGCTCACCCCGGGCGAGGCGCGGAGTATCCCGTCAGGCGAGGGAGGCACCCAGGCCCGGCGAGGACCAAGGGAAGGGTAAGCACATGCCAACCTACGATGTCGTCGTGCTCGGCGGCGGGACGGCCGGCGTGCGCGTCGCTACCGAGGTGGCCCGTGCGGGCCGCACCACGGCCGTCGTCGAGGCCGGCCTGGTCGGCGGAGAGAGCCCGTATCTCGCCTGCATGCCATCCAAATCGCTGCTCCAGTCGGCTCGCCGGGGGGAAACCTGGGAGCACGCGGTCGCGCGCAGGGATGAGGTCACCGGACATCTGGACGACGCCGCCGCGGCGGCCAGGCTCGCGGAGGCCGGCGTCACGCTGGTCCGCGGCACGGCGCAGGTCACCAAGCCCGGCACGGTCGAAGTCGAGTCGATCACCCCGGCCGGTCCGCTTGGCACTCTGGCGGCCGAGCCTGAGACGCCCACGTTCGGCTACACCGAGCTGGTGATCGCGACCGGGAGCGAGCCGGTGGCCCCCCCGGTCGAGGGGCTCACCGACGTCCCCGCGTGGACCAGCGCGGAGGCACTCACCCACCCGGACTTGCCGCGCCGCCTGGTGGTGCTCGGCGGCGGGCGGGCCGGCTGCGAGCTGGCGCAGATCTACGCGGCGTTCGGCAGCCAGGTGACGCTGATCGAGGCGGAGGATCACGTGCTGCCCGGCGAAGCGTGGTTCGCCGGGGAGATCCTGGCGGACGGGCTGCGCCGGACCGGCGCCGACGTTCGACTCGGGTCCGCGACGGTCAAGGCCGAGACCACGGACTCCGGTCTGGCCCTGACGCTCGCCGACGGCAGCAGGATCGAAGCCGACCGGGTGCTGCTCGCCACCGGCCGCAGGCCGCGGGTGAGCGGGCTGGGGCTGGCGAAGCTCGGCGTCGAGATCGGGCCGGACATGGCCCTGCCAGTGGATGCGAGCTGCCGGGTGGTGGTGCCAGCGCCGGGCGGCCGCATCCGCAGGAAGGCCGCCAGCCACGTGTGGGCCGCCGGCGATGTCACCGGCGTCGCCTTCTCTACGCACACCGCGAACTACCAGGCGGGCATCGTGGCGGCCAACATCCTCGGCGAGCATCGCGAGGCCGACTACCGGGCCATCCCCCGGGTCGTGTACACGACGCCCTCGGTGTACACGGTCGGGCTCTCCCCGGCCGGGGCCGCGGCGGACGGGATCGAACTGCTCAGCGCGGGCCTCGACCTCGCGGAGACGGCCCGCGCGACGGTCGAGGACGACGACCGGGGCCGTGTCGAGCTGTACGCGGACTCCACCGGGGTCCTGGTCGGCGCGGCGGCGGCCGGCCCGGGCGCCGAGGAGTGGATGCCGGCGGTGACGCTGGCCATCAGGGGAGGGGTCCCGCTGACCGTGCTGGCGGATATGGTGCATGCTTTCCCGACGTACAGTGCGGCGATCGAGCGTCCGCTGCGCGAGCTGGCCGACCTGGCCGGCGCCTGACCAGGAGACGGACTCGGCCGTGTCCACGGCCTAAAGCCCCACGGGAGACCCATGAGCGACAGGAGCCTGGAGGAGCCCGAGGAGGACGTGGCTGAGCAGCGCCGCGGCCTCCGGGACGACACCAACGGACCGGACGACCGGGTGGCGAAGCCGCCGCTCGACGTGAACGAGGCCGACGCGGCGGAGCAGGAACTCACGGTCGACCTCGACGAGGACGAGTACCGCTAGCGATAGCGTCCAAGATCGATGGGGACTTTCTATGGGTTCCCTACCTAAAACTCCCCATCGATCTTGGTCGAAGCTGGTCGAACCCAGTGGTCGAACCCAGCCGCTGAGGGTGGGCGGTTCGGCGTGGCAGAGGGGCTTCGTCTCGGCACTGGGAGCTACTGAGTAGTAGGCTTACCGGGGTACACCACTGATACAGCCGGAGAACGTGTTGACCGCAACCCCCGAAGCCCGGCCCCGTGGCTCCCGGCTACCCCGGCCCGCCCGGCGTCGTCAATTGCTCGGGGCGGCGCAGAAGGTCTTCGTGTCGCAGGGATATCACGCCGCCGCGATGGACGAGATCGCCGAGCGGGCCGGCGTGAGCAAGCCAGTCCTGTACCAGCACTTCCCCGGCAAGCTGGATCTGTACCTGGCGCTGCTGGAGGAGAGCACTGAGCAGCTGATCGCCACGGTGCGCGACGCACTGGGTTCCACGACGGACAACAAGCAGCGGGTGGCCGCTACGTTTGTCGCGTTCTTCGATTTCGTGGGCGCCGACGACGAGGCGTTCCGGCTGGTCTTCGAGTCAGATCTTGGTAATGAGCCGGCCGTGCGGGTCCGGCTGGATGCCACCATGAGCGAGTGCGCGGAGATGATCAGCCGGGTCATCAGGGAGGACGCCGGAATCAGCGACGACGAGGCCAGCCTGCTGGGAATGGGGCTCGTCGGGATGGCGCACGTCAGCGCCAGGTACTGGGTGGGGACCGGCCGTGGAATTCCCAAGGACGCGGCCGAGCAGCTCCTGGCCCGGCTGGCCTGGCGCGGCATTAGCGGCTGGCCTCTCACCACCTGACCGCGCGCCTCGTTCGTCGCGGTGTCACGCAGGTTTACCCTCGACAGACGATGGCCCCGCTGGCCCCGCAGTTTCCACCGAGAGGAAGTGTCGTGGAAGTAAAGATCGGGATCCAGTCCGCGCCACGTGAGCTGGTCGTAGAAACCGAGACCGCGGTCGAGGAAGTCGAGCGCGCCCTGACCGCCGCGCTGGCGGACGGCGGAGTGTTCACGCTGCGGGACGACAAGGGCGGGAGGCTGCTGATCCCGGCCGAGAAGATCGCCTATGTCGAGCTGGGCGGGAGCGAGCAACGCCGGGTCGGTTTCGGTTCCCTCTGAGCGGGCCAGACCACCCGGCCAGAACTCGCCGGGCCCAGATCAACCGGCCCAGATCAACCGGCCCAGATCAACCGGCCAGTCCGAGCGCGTCCATCCGCTGCGCGTGCGCGTCGGTGAGCCGGGCGAACATCCGAACGATCTCGCCCAGCTGGCTGGCCTGAGCGGCCTCGTCCCCCACCTGCTGCCCGTCCCGCCGGGCCACCAGCAGCATGGCCAGGGCCGGACGCTCCGCAGCCACCCGCTGCGCCTCGCTCAGGGCTTCACCGACCAGCCTGCGCGCCCACAGCGCGAGGCGGCCCGCGACGCGGGGATCCGCCTGGATGGCTCCGCGGACCCGCTCGACCGCGAACTGCGCGTGGCCGGTGTCGGCCAGCACGTCGAGCACCAGGGCCCGCGGCCCGGGATCGAGCACCTCCGCGGCGGCCCGGTAGAAGTCCGCGGCGAACCCGTCGCCCACATACGCCTTGACCAGACCCTCCAGCCAGTCGGTCGGCGCAGTCCTGACGTGGAAGGCATCCAGCGGAGCCCGGAACGGCTCCATGGCCGCCTCGGCGCTGGTCCCCAGCCGCTCCAGCTCGGTCCGGATGCGCTCGAAATGCGAGAACTCCGCCACGGCCATGCGGCCGAGCTCCGCCTTGTCGGCCAGCGACGGCGCCATCGCCGCGTCTTCGGCCAGCCGGAAGAACGCGACGAGCTCGGCATAGGCCAGCAGCCCGAGCAGGTCAAGGACGCCATCGGCGCGCGGATCGCCGTCGCTCATCCAGGCAGCGTAACAACACCACCAGCCCGGCTCCTCGGCCTCCCCGGCTAGCACTGATACACTGCATGTGGCTCATGACCTGCGCGTGTCCGGAATGTGCCGCGGCCGGGTCGTGTTGCTCCTTATGACTAATGACGACGGCCTGACGGCCGTACCTTGCGGATCACCGCAACAACGCCCGCGTGCGCTGATGAATGCCGCGGGCATCGATGGAGGCTGAAGGCCCTGACCACCCAGACACTGACCCAACAGAACACGGAAGATAGCGAAAATACCGGCGTCCCGGCGCGGCACCTGCAGGCCGTAAGCGAACCGCAGCCGATCGGATTCCGCGAACTCGACGTCATCGACGACATCTGCGCCGCCCTCGAAGACCAGGGGATACGCACGGCGTTCCCCATCCAGGCGCTGGCGCTGCCCATTGAACTACGCGGCCACGACATCATCGGCCAGGCCCGGACCGGCACCGGCAAGACGCTGGCCTTCGGGATCGCGCTGCTGCAGCGGCTGCGGGCCGAACGCGGCACCGCCTCGGCGGGCGATTTCCCGTACGCGCTCGTCGTGGTGCCCACCAGGGAACTGGCCCTCCAGGTCGCGGAAGACCTGCGGCTGGCCGGCGCCAGGCTCGGCGCCCGGGTGCTGACCGTGTACGGCGGCCGCGCCTACGAACCGCAGATCGACGCGCTGCGGGCCGGGGTGGACATCGTGGTCGGCACCCCGGGGCGGCTGCTCGACCTGTCCGGCCAGCACCACCTCGACCTGTCCGGCGTCCGCACGCTCGTGCTCGACGAGGCGGACCGGATGCTCGACCTCGGCTTCCTGCCGGACGTCGAGCGGATCCTCAAGCTCGTGCCCAGGCAGCGGCAGACCATGCTGTTCTCCGCGACCATGCCCTCTGAGGTCGTCACCCTGGCCCGCCGCCATCTGAACCGGCCGGTGCACGTCCGCGCCGAGGGGACCGGCGAGCCCGAGCACGTGCCGCTGACCGAGCAGCACGTCTTCCGCATCCATCACCTCGACAAGATCGAGGTCCTGGCGCGTGTGCTGCAAGCCGCCGACCGCGGGCTGACCATGGTCTTCTGCCAGACGAAGCGAGCCGCCGACCAGGTGGCCACGGCGCTGTCGGCCCGGGGCTTCGCGGTCGCCAGCGTGCACGGCGACCTGGGTCAGGGGCAGCGGGAGCGAGCCCTGCGAGCCTTCAGGAACGGCAAGGTGGACGTGCTCACCGCCACCGAGGTGGCCGCCCGCGGGC
>DASZAD010000132.1:0-9396 GCA_035945415.1 Streptosporangiaceae bacterium | reverse complement strand
GGTTGAACGAGAGCTTGGTGCCCGCCGGGATGCCGGCGCCGCAGCGGCCCGGGCCCGGGCCGGGCTTCGCGCAGGTGTCCGTGCCGCCCGGGGTCACCGTCCAGCCGTGCCGCTTCAGCAGCGAGATGGCGGTCGAGACGCTGAACGGATAGGGATCGGTCACCGCGTCCGGGGGGGCGTACGGGCTGCTGGGGATGGCCGGGATCGGGCCGTAGTCCTGACCGCCCGCGCCGTCGAGGAACGCCTTGATCCAGCCCTTCTCGTTCTCCAGGTGCGCCATCGCCTGGCGGAAGTAGAGCTGGGCGACGACCTTGTCGAAGTTCCCGGTCTTGTCCAGGAAGTTGTAGGTGACGTAGCTGAAGCCGAAGCCGGGGTAGCCGAACACGTTGTAGCCGGCGGCCTTGACGGTCTTCGCCTGCTTGATGCCGGTCAGCGGCAGGTAGCCGACGTCGACGCGGCCCGCCCGCACCGCGTTGAGCTCCGCCGTGTCCGAGGTGAAGGGCACGGCCTGCAGCACGGACATCTTCCTGACGTGCGGGCCACCATAGGCGGGGTTCGGCGTCATCGTGAACGCGCCGGAGCCGCTGTTGAACTGGGTCAGCTTGTAGGGGCCGTCCACCACCTGCCACAGCGGGTTGGTGGTGTAGGTGGCCTCCGACCTGGCCGCCGCGTTCAGGAAGTCCCAGATCTTCTTCGCGTTCGCCGGGACGGTGAAGTCCAGGGCCGGCCCACTGGCCGAGGCCTTGGCCCAGGCGTGCGCGGGCATCGGGGAGAGGCTGGGCAGCTCGTCGTCGTAGAACCAGCCGGGGTTGACCGCCTTCTTCAGGTTGAACACGATCGTCTTGGAGCTGGGCGTGGTGACGCTGGCCACCTCGTCCGGGATGCCCAGGCCGGGCGTGTAGGGACCCCAGTTGGCCGGGCTCTCCGCGATCGCGGCCCTGATCTCGTCGAAGTTGAACAGCACGTCCTTCGAGGTGATCGGCTGCCCGTCCGACCACTTGTAACTGCTCTTGAGCGTGACGGTCACGGTCTTGTCGCCATTGGACCAGACCGGCGGGTTGGCCAGGCTCATGGCCGGGGTCTGGACCGGCTGCACGCCGTTGGAGAACCAGTACAGCGGCCGCCAGATCAGGGCGGAGAACTGGCTGGTGTTCCTGGCGGTGAAGTTCACGGCGGTGACCAGCGGCAAGATCCACGTCGGCGCGGTGCCTGGTGACTTGGCCCAGGTGATGGTGCCGGCATGCCGCGGACCGGGGGCGGCGGGCGGGATCTTCCCGAACGCGCCGCTGAACGGGGCCGGCCCGGTGCCGGAGGAGCAGGCAGCCAGCGCGGACGCGCAGGTCACGATCAGCGCGGCGATCGCGACGCCCGGACGGGTGGATCTCGTCATCGCTCGCTCCCTTTCCTTCCTGCACCACGGGTCCCCGCACCGCGGGCCGCGTGGCTGGCGGAAGCGTAGCGCTCTAGTCTCCCCGGCGAGAGCCGGTCGCCGGCTCAGTCGAAGATCGGGTCGCGGTAACGGCTGCGCTTCAGCTCGAAGAAGCCGTCGGTGCCCGCGATGAGCAGCACGCCGTCCCAGAGCTTGCCGGCCGCCTCGCCACGCGGGATCGGGGACACGACCGGGCCGAACATCGAGGTGTCGTTCACCGAGATGACCGGGGTCCCGACCTCGTACCCGACCCGCTGGATGCCGTCCTCGTGCGAGGCCCGCACAGCCTCGTCGTACTCGGTCGAGTCCATCGCGCCGGCCAGCTCCGCAGGCAGGCCAGCGTCGGCCAGCGCCGCCTCGATCGTGGCCCGCTCCCTCGGCTCACCCTGGTTGTGGAACCTGGTGCCGATCGCGGTGTAGAGCGGGCCGAGCACCTCGGGCCCGTACTTGGCCTCCGCGGCGACGCAGACCCGCACCGGGCCCCAGGCCTTGGCCAGCCTCTCCCGGTACTTCTCGGGCAGGTCTTCCTTGTTCTCGTTGAGCACGGCCAGGCTCATCACGTGCCAGCGGGGCCGCACCGGACGCACCTGCTCCACCTCGAGGATCCAGCGCGAGGTGATCCAGGCCCAGGGACACAGCGGATCGAACCAGAAATCGACTTCCGTCGGCTGCGACTGGTCGGCCATGCCTGCTCCTCTACATCGGGGACCGGCCGGAAGGCCGGGTACTAGTCACCAACTCGCTGACCCGGCCGGCGCATTCCGTTCGTTGACGTGACAGGATGCGCTGGCGGCCCGGGTATGTTGGCCGGGGCACAAGAAGGGATCATCTGGTGGCAGCAAACCTAACGCGCGAGGAAGCGCGCCAACGCGCCGAGCTGATCGACGTGGAGTCGTACACGGTCGAGTTGGACCTCACGGGTGGTGAGTCCAGCTTCGGTTCGGTCTCGGTGATCAGGTTCCGCTGCTCGGACCCCGGCGCGGACACGTTCCTCGACCTGACCGCCCCGGCCGTCAGGGAGATCACGCTCAACGGCACCGCCGCAGATCCGGCCGCCTTCGACGGGACCCGGATCAAGCTGACCGGGCTGGCCGCCGTCAACGAGCTGCGGGTGGTGGCCGGCTGCGCGTACTCGCGCCACGGCGAGGGGCTGCACCGGTCCGTCGATCCCGCCGACGGCGCCGTCTACCTGTTCTCCGATCTGGAGACGTTCGCCGCCAACCAGGTCTACGCCTGCTTCGACCAGCCCGACCTCAAGGCCACCTTCGAGCTGACCGTGACCGCGCCAGCGGGCTGGCACGTGATCTCCAACCAGGCCCCCGACGAGGTGCCCGAGGGGGCGGACGAGCCCGGGGGGCCGCGGATCTCCGCGGATGGCCGCTGGCACTTCCCGCCCACCCCGCCGCTGCCGGCCTACGTCACCGCGGTCGTGGCCGGCCCCTACCACGTGGTCCGCAGCGAGCACCGGGGCATCCCGCTGGGCATCTTCTGCCGGGCCACGCTGGCCGGGTACCTGGACGCCGACGAGATCTTCGAAGTGACCCGGCAGGGCCTTGACTTCTACCAAGAGCTGTTCGGGATGCGTTATCCGTTCGACAAGTACGACCAGCTCTTCGTGCCCGAGTTCAAGGAAGGCGCGATGGAGAACGCCGGCTGCGTGACCGTGGCCGAGGAGCTGGTGTTCCGGTCCCGGGTGACCGACTTCGCCCACGAGGCCCGGGCGGAGACCCTGCTGCACGAGATGGCGCACATGTGGTTCGGCGACCTGGTCACCATGCGCTGGTGGGACGACCTGTGGCTGAACGAGTCGTTCGCCACCTGGGCTGGCACGCTGGCCCAGGCCGAGGCCACCCGCTGGACCCACGCCTGGACCACGTTCGCCCAGCTCTACAAGGCGTGGGCGGCCCGGCAGGACCAGCTCCCCTCCACCCATCCCATCGCGGCAGACACCCCGGACATCGACTCGGTGGAGGTGAACTTCGACGGCATCACCTACGCCAAGGGCGCCGCGGTGCTCAAGCAGCTCGTGGCCTACGTGGGCCGGGACAACTTCCTGGCCGGCGTGCGCCGTTATTTCGCCGCCCACGCCTGGAGCAACGCGACGCTGCGGGACCTGCTGGCCGCGCTGGAGGAGACCTCGGGCCGGGATCTGTCGGCGTGGTCGAAGGTCTGGCTGGAGACCGCCGGGATCAACACGCTGCGGCCGGACTACGAGCTGGCCGCCGACGGCACGTTCAGCAGCTTTACCGTCAGCCAGGAGGCGCCGTCCGGCTACCCGGTGCTGCGCCCGCACCGGATCGCGATCGGGCTGTACGACCTGACCGGCGGGGCGCTGAGGCGCCGCCGCCGGGTGGAGATCGACCTGGCCGGCGACCGCATCGAGGTGGCCGAGCTGATCGGTGTGGCCCGTCCCGACCTGGTCCTGGTCAACGACGACGACCTCAGCTACGCCAAGATCCGGCTGGACGAGCACTCGCTGCGCACGCTGATCGGCAACATCGGCCGGTTCGCGGACTCGCTGCCCGCCGCGCTGTGCTGGGCCGCCGCCTGGGACATGTGCCGCGACGCCGAGATGCGCGCCCGTGACTACGTGCGCCTGGTGCTGTCCGGCGTGGATTCGGTGCAGGATATCTCGGTGGTGCAGGTCTTGCTCCAGCAGGCGGCGACGGCCGTGCGCATGTACGCAGACCCCGGATGGCGGCCCGAGGGCCTGGCGTTGATGGCCGGCCAGCTGCGGGAGCTGATGCGGGCGGCCGTGCCGGGCTCGGACCGGCAGCTCGGCTACGCCCGGGCCTTCATCGGCGTCGCCACCGCGCCGGACGACCTGGACTTCCTGGCTGGCCTGCTGGACGGCTCGGCTCGTCTCGACGGCCTGGCGGTGGACACCGACCTGCGCTGGTCGCTGCTGCTCCGGCTGGTCAGTCAAGGGGTGGCGGGCGAGCCGGAGATCGAGGCGGAGCTGGCCAGCGACACGACGATCGCCGGGGAGCGGCACGCGGCCGCCTGCCGCGCGGCCATCCCCGCCCCGGCGGCCAAGGAGGCGGCCTGGGAGCAGATCGCCAGCGGCAAGCTGCCCAACGCGACGTTCCGCTCGGCCGTGGCCGGGTTCTTCCGGCCCGACCAGATCGAGCTGCTGGAGCCGTACGGGCCGCGCTACTTCGAGATCCTGGACGAGGTATGGCGGGACTGGAACCAGGACATGGCCAAGTGGTTCGTCACCAACGCCTACCCGTCCTTCGCGGTGCGGCAGGAGACCATCCAGGCCACCGACGACTTCATCGCGAGGACCGGCCCGCCCGCGCCACTGCGCCGCCTGCTGGCCGAGAACCGCGACGACGTGGCCCGGGCCCTGCGCTGCCGTGCGCGCGACCGGCGGAACAGCTGAAGCCTATGGGACGAATGAGGCCTGCGGGGCAGCTGAGGCGTGGTCTCGGCCGAGGCCCTCGGGGGCCGGACCAAAAGCCGGAAGATCGACGGGGACTTTGTATTAATCCAGGCCATAAAACTCCCCATCGATCTTGGGCATGACCGCCGCGATGGCCCGGATCCCGGGGTGGGCGGGCAGGTCGTCGGCGAGCACGGGCCGGCCGTCCGGGCCGGCCAGCGGGATCCGCCAGTTCGGGTACTCGCCGATGGTGCCGGGCAGGTTCTGCGGACGGCGCTCCCCCACCGCGTCGGTCAGCGAGACGCCGACCAGCGCGGCCGGAGTGCGGGCCAGAAAGGCGTAGAGCGCCACCGTGAACTCGGCCGCGGAGGGCATCTGACCAGGCCCGTCCCCCGGGATCAGGCCCTGAGCCGCGAGCGCGTCGCGCCAGGCGGCCACGGCCCGCTCGGCGTCGGCGCGTTCGGCGGCTTCGCTCCTGGTCAGCAGCCCGAGACCGGCCCGCAGCGCGACGTGCTCGCCGGTGAGGAACGACGCGGCCGGCGGGACGTCGTGGGTGCCCACCGTGGCCAGGCAGTCGCGGCGCCAGGCGGCCGCGGGGAGCGGCGAGCCGTCGGCGGCCCGCTCGAACCACAGCATGGAGGTGCCGAGTACGCCCCGGGTGGCCAGGTAGCGCCGGATCCAGGGGGCGACGGTGCCCAGATCCTCGCCGATCGCGATCGCGCCGGCCTGCGCCGCCTGGCCGGCCAGCACGCCGGTCATCGCCTCATGGTCGTAGTACACGTAGGTGCCACGGTCCGGGGTCATTCCGGCGGGCACCCACCACAGCCGCAGAAGCCCCATCACGTGGTCCATCCGGATGCCGCCGGCCTCCCGCAGGACGCCTCCGATCAGGCCGGCCAGCGGCCGGTAGCCGAGAGCGGCCAGTCGCCGCGGGTGCCAGGGCGGCAGCGCCCAGTCCTGGCCGCGCGGGTTGAACTCGTCCGGCGGCGCGCCCACGCTGACGCCGCTCACGAGCACGTCCTGCCCGGCCCAGGCGTCCGCGCCGCCCGGGTGGGCGCCCACGGCCAGGTCGCCGACGACGCCGATGCTCATCCCGGCCTGGCGGCAGGCCCGCTGGGCGGCGGCGAGCTGCTCGCTGGCCAGCCACTGCAGCCAGGCGTGGAAGTCGACCCGGCCGGCCAGCTGGCGCCGCGCGGCCGCCACCGCTGAGGACCGCGGGTCGTGCAGCGGCACGGGCCAGGCCCGCCAGTCGCTGCCGTGGATCTCGGCCAGCGCGCACCAGGTGGCCCAGTCGTCGAGCGCCTGGCCGCCCTGGGCGCGGAACTCCTGACCGGCGTCCCGATCGTCGTGGACGGCCCACAGGATTTCCAGGGCGGCGCGCTTGGCCGCCCACACCGCGTCCCGGTCGATCAGCTCGCCGGTGGCGTTGCGGGCGCGCAACGGAGTGGCCAGGGCGTCGATGCGCTCCCTGTGGGCCGCACTCAGCCGCGCGTACTCGGGTACGTCCTCAACGCGCAGGTAGAGCGGGCTGAGGAACCGCCTGCTCATCGGCTGATACGGCGACGCGGTGACCGGCGGGACCGGCTCCGCCGCGTGCAGCGGGTTGCAGAGCACGAAGCCGGCCCCGAGCTCCCGCCCGCTCCAGGCGGCGAGCTCGGCCAGATCCCGCAGGTCTCCGTGGCCCCAGGAGTCACGCGAGCGCAGCGAGTAGAGCTGCACGGTGAACCCCCAGGACCGGCCGTCCGGCCGGGGAGCCCGCTCCGGCTCTCCCGCTACCTTCGCCGCCGGGCTGGCGGCGGGCCGGGCGGCGTCGCCGAGCGCCGCCAGGACCGCGGCCAGCGTCTCGGTGCCGACTTCGACCTCGCGCCCCCGCCAGTCCCGGTAGGAGACGGCCACGCCCAGCTCCCGCGCCCGGCGGGCCAGCCCGTCCCGGTCAGTGGCCACGTCCCCATGATGCCCGGCCTGGCCGCCCGAGGCCGGGGCCGGCCGCCCGAGGCCCGGACCGGAAGCCGCTGCGGGCCATCAGGCGGGCCGGTGACGGTCACCTGCGCCCGCTCCCGGTGCGGCCCTCACCCGCCCCCGTAACGGCACCAGGTGCCGCGTCTCAGCCGGCCGTGATCGCGTTGGCGACGTTCTGGATCCCCGGGATCCGCGGGTCGTTGGGGTCGGCGATGACGTCGACCCTCGGGTAGCTGGGATTGCCCACGGCCAGGCCGTTGAAGTACATCCCGCCGAGCGCGAGGTCCCCCTTACCGGCCAGATTGATCAGGTAGCTGCAGTAGTCGTTCCACCATGGGATCGTCATCGGGTTGAAGACGACGTTCCCCGACGACCATCCCCATTCGCCCATGCCGGCCGATATCCCGATCGCCTTGGCCATCCCGATGATGGTTTCCAGACGCGACCCCGCCCGGAAGGACGTCGCGTAGTAGTCCATCCACAGCTCGTCCGGCGACGGGTTGGTGGGAAAAAACGCCTCCGCGCGAGCGATCGCACCGTAGCTGCACCCGGGATCATAACCGCAAGGCACCCCCGCGGCCTTGATGGTCGGCGCGTAGTAGCTCCAGTACGTCTGCCAGGTCTGCTGGTCCCGGAAGGCCTGGTTGTTGGCTTCCGAGTACAGCACCACCCGGTAGGTGAGGCCGGCACTGTTCAGCATGGCCAGCCAGTTGGCCAGCGTTTTTCGCTCGTTTGGGGTCATTCCCTTGCCCGGCGCCACCGACACGAGGAACTCGCAGCCGAGCGGAGCCAGCTTCGTCATCCTGCCGGGCGGGGACGTGCCGAAGGCGCCGGTGTGGATGTAGATCTTCTCCAGGGTCTTGGCCAGCGGCAGGCCGACATAGCCGTCGAAGATGTTCGCGGCGTCAACGTAGCTGCCGGTGTTATAGGCGGCGGGGTCTACGGTCGCACCCGCCAGGTGCGTGCCGAGAGCAGGCCGGGTGCGCTGTGACAGTGCTACTGGCAGCGCGGCCACGGCGGCGGCGCCGGCCGCGCCACCGAGAAATTGACGCCGAGATAGGCCTGGCACTGACTTATCCCCTTTCTGGGATCTTCCTAGCCGGTTTCGCTGACGACGAACGATTCGACACCGGTGCCGGCCCGGGTGTACTGCCCGCCGGCGCTGCACGTGCCCGGCAGACCGCAGAACACCGTGCTGAGGGCGGCGTGCCCGCCGGCGTTGAGTGCGGCGCTGCCGGGGACCTCCTGGGCGTTGCCCCAGGTGCCGCTGGTCTCGTCCACGACGTATGCCTGGTTGTCTCCCGCGGAGCCGGTGTAGGAGCCGCCGGCCGTGCAGTCGCCCGCCGCGGGGCACGAGATCGAGGTGAGCGAGGCGCCGGGGCTGATGGCGTTGAGCGCGGCAGTGCCGGGGACCTCCTTGGCCGTGCCCCAGGTGCCGCTGGCCTCATCGACCACGAACACCTGGTTGACGAACGAGGCGTCCTGGTAGGAGCCACCGGCGGCGCAGTTGCCGGGTGAGGCGCAGGACACCGCGTTGACCTGGGCCAGATGGCTCTGGTTGAGGGTGGTGATCCCGGGCACCTGCCGCGCCGTGCCCCAGGTCCCGCCGGACTGGCTGACCACCATGGCTTGGGTGGCGGTGCCGTTGGTGTACTCCCCGCCGGCGCTGCAGTTGCCCGCCGAGGCACACGACACCGAGTTGATCGCGGCGTACCCGCCGGTGTTGAGCCTGGCCGTCCCGGGGACCTTCCGCGCCGTGCCCCAGGTGCCGCCGGTCTCGCTGACCACCAGCGCCTGCTGGATGGGGATGCCATCGACGTTGCTTGAGGCGTAGTATCCGCCGGCGCCGCAACTGCCAGTCGCCGGACAGGACACCGACGCGATCGCGGCGAACCCGCCAGCGTTGAGTGAGGCCGTGCCGGGGACCTCCTGGGCCGTACCCCACGTGCCGCCGCTTTCGCTGACCACGAACGCCTGCCGGTGACCGGAGACATCGCTGTAGTACCCGCCCGCGCCGCAGTCCCCCGCCGCGCCGCAGGCCAGCGACAGCACGGTGGCGCCGGGCTTGCCCCGGTTGATGGCGCCGATGCCGGGAACCTGCTGCGCGGTCCCCCAGACGCCGCCGGTCTTGTCCACGACGAACGCCTGCTGGAGGCCGGAGACATCGGTGTAGTACCCGCCCGCGGCACAGTCCCCGGCCGGCGTGCAGGACATCGAGGTGATCGCGGCCCGTCCGCCCAGGTTGAGCGCCGCCAGGCCGGGGACCTGCTGCGCGGTGCCCCAGTTGCCGCGGTTCTGGTCCACGAGGTAGCCCTGCGTATGTTTCGCACTGTCGGTGTAGTAGCCGCCTGCGCTGCACTGCCCCGGTGCGACACACGACACCGAGTTCAGAGCGGCCTTCCGGCCCGCGTTCAGCGTGATGATTCCGCGAACGGGTTGCGCCGTGCCCCACGTGCCATCCGGGACCACCGCCCGTGCGGCAGGCGCCTGCGTCACCGCCGCCCCCGCGCTGGCCCCGCCGGGCAGGACCGTGCCGGGCAGGACCGTGCTGGACAAGAGCGTGCCGAGCACAGCCGCGGCGGCCATCATCGCGGAGCGTCGCCTCATCTATCCACCCTCTCTG
>DASZAD010000131.1:0-2946 GCA_035945415.1 Streptosporangiaceae bacterium | reverse complement strand
AGGAACGGCGCGGCGACGGCCACCCGGGTCGTCACGGCGTGCGGGCGCCTGCGCGCCGCCAGCCGGATGGTGGCGGCCAATCCGGTCAGGGCGCCCGCGGTGATCGCCGCTGCCGGCCAGGACAGGTCAAGATTCACCATCTCGCGAACCTCACCCCGACAGCGATCCCCACGAGAAAACTATGCCCGATACTTCTGCTTCACCGGCAACTCAGCCGGGCGGAAGCCGGACGGAAGCCGGGAGCGGCCGGCCGCGTGGCGGCCCCGGTAGGCTGGGCGGGCGATGACTGAGACACCCGCCCGCGCGGAGGGCGCCGAGACCACCGTGGTTCACCTGCTCCGGCACGGCGAGGCGCACAACCCCCAGCGCTTGATCTACGCTCGCCTGCCCGACTTCCACCTGTCCGAGGAGGGCCGCATGATGGCCAAAGCGGCCGCGGACTTCCTGGTCCCCCGGGACGTCGTGGCCCTGTCCTCCTCGCCGATGGAGCGCGCTCGCGAGACCGCCGAGCCGCTCGCCGCCCAGCTGGGCCTGGAGGTCGTCATAGACGAGCGGCTGACCGAGGCGTGGAATCACTTCGAGGGCAAGAGGTTCGCGGTGGGGGACGGCGCGCTGCGCCGGCCCGAGTACTGGCGCTATCTGATCAACCCGTTCCGGCCCTCGTGGGGCGAGCCGTACCGGCAGGTGGCGGACCGGATGCTCGCTGCGATGGCGACGGCGCGCGAAGCCGCCCGCGGTCGCGAGGCGGTGTGCGTCAGCCACCAGCTCCCGATCTGGGTGGTCCGCCGCGCCGCCGAGGGACGCAGGCTCTGGCACGACCCCAGACGGCGCCAGTGCGCGCTGGGCAGCGTGACCAGCTTCACCTACCGGGGAGACCAGATCACCGGGGTGAGCTACGCCGAGCCCGCGGGCGGCCGGGGTTACCGGCGAGCCGGGGCCTAGATCCCGGGGGACACGGCCTAATCGTCGAGGGCTTCATCCAGCGGCACCAGGTGACGCTGCAGCTCTCACCCGCCGAAGCCCTCAGGGCGGTTAGCCTTCAGGACGGTATAGCCCTCAGGACGGTATAGGCCTCAGGACGGTATAGGCCGGGTCCCGGCCTGCCGTCCTGCTGCCGGGCCGGCCCCGCGCGGGCCGGCCCGGCGTCGGGCCGGGGTGGCTGATGCGGCACAATGGGGCGGGTTACTACCGCCTGTAGGAGATTGGCCGTTGACCGGACTGCGCACACCGGACAGCGGGCAGCGGCCAGCCCCCCCGCTGGCCGCGGCCCCGGCCGGCCGCCTCGCTCCCCGGCTGCGCTGGGCCTGGCGGCAGCTCACCTCCATGCGCACCGCGCTCATCCTGCTCTTCCTGCTCGCGGTGGGCAGCGTCCCCGGGTCGGTGCTGCCGCAGCAGGGAACCGACCCCGCGGGCGTGCAGCAGTACTTCCTGTCCCATCCGGCGCTGGCCCCCTGGCTGAACCGGCTCGGACTGTTCAACGTCTTCGCCGCGCCCTGGTTCGCCGCCATCTACCTGCTGCTGTTCGCCTCGCTGGCCGGCTGCGTGGTGCCGCGCACCATCCGGCTGGCCCGGTCGGCCCGGGCGCTGCCGCCGCCCGCCCCGCGGAACCTGGCCCGGCTGCCAGCCTCAGCCCGGCTGGAGACCTCCCTCTCCCCCGAGCAGGCGCTCGCCGCCGTGACGGGAGTGCTGGCCGCCCGCCGGTTCCGGCTGCGAGCCTCCGGCGACTGGGTGTCGGCGGAGAAGGGGCAGCGGCGCGAGGCCGGTAACCTGCTCTTCCACCTGGCGTTGCTCGGCGTGCTCGTCTCGATCGGGGTGGGCGGCTTGTTCGGCTACAAGGCGAACCGGCTGCTGGTCGAGGGGAGCACGTTCGCCGACACGGTCACCGACCTGGACACTTACCACCCGGGCCGCCTGGTGTCGCCGTCCGACCTGGCGCCGTTCACGATCACGCTGGACCGGTTCGACGCCAGCTACGTCGCCGCCGGCGCCGAGCGCGGCCAGCCCGCCGCGTTCGACGCGCACATCAGCTACGCGGGCAGCCCCGCAGCCCGCGCGCAGGCATACAACCTGCAGGTCAACCATCCGCTGGTGGTGGACGGGGTGCGGGTCTTCCTGATCGGGCACGGGTACGCGCCGGTGTTCCGGGTGACCGACGGCACCGGTCGCGTGGTCTTCAACCAGCCGGTGCCTTTCGTCGCCGCCGAGCAGGCCACCTACACGTCCGAAGGCGTGATCAAGGTGCCGGGCGCCCGGCCGGAGCAGCTCGGCTTCGTCGGCGTGTTCCTGCCCACCGCGGTGAACCAGGACGGACGGCTCGGATCGGCCTTCCCGGCCCCGCTCAACCCAGTGGTCAGCCTGGTCTCCTACGCGGGCAACCTCGGCCTGGGCTCGGGCGTGCCGCAGTCGGTCTACCAGCTGAACACTGCCGGGATGCACCGGCTGCCCATCGCCCCGCGCCCGCTGGTGCCGGGGCAGTCGGTCAAGCTGCCCGGCGGCCAGGGGACCGTGACCTTCACCGGCTACCGGCAGTGGATCAGCCTGGCCATCACCTACGACCCGGGGCAGTTGCCCGCGTTGCTGTCCGCCATCGCGGCCCTGGCCGGGCTGCTGCTCTCGTTCTTCGTCCGGCGCCGCCGGGTGTTCGTCCGGGCCGCCGCCAGTGACGGCCGGACCATGGTGCAGGCCGGCGGGCTGGCCCGTTCGGACGCCGACGGCTTCACCACGGAGTTCGCCGAGCTGACCGAAGCGTTCCGGTCAGCTCTTGACCGTCCTCCGACAACACTGGCGCCAACCCCGAGGGAGAAGTGAGGCTGATGCCCGCCAACCTGGGACTCGCCCAGCTCAGCAACGCGTTCCTGCTGGTCGCTCTGGCTGGCTACTCGCTCGCGGTGCTGGCTTTCGCGGGCGACTTCGCCTTCGGCCGCGTCCGGCGCGCCACAGCACCCG
>DASZAD010000130.1:0-10196 GCA_035945415.1 Streptosporangiaceae bacterium | reverse complement strand
GCGGGCCGCCTCGGCCAGCGCCGCCTCCAGCCGGGGCCGGAGCTGTCCCCGCAGCGCGTCCAGGTCCTTGCCGCTGGCCAGCACCCGGCCGTCGTCGACCACCCGGAACGTCATCTTCAGGTGGTCCGGCAGCCGGGCTGGGTCCCAGGCCTCGCGGGGCACCCTCACCCCGGTCATGCGGCCGAGCTCGGCGCTCAGCGCGGCCAGCAGGTCCCCGTGGGCCGGCCCCAGCCGGGCCACCACGGCCCGCGCGGTGTCCGGGGCGGGCACGAACGCGGTGCGCAACTGCTTGGGCAGCGAGCGAATCAGCTCGGTCACCAGCTCCTCGCGCAGGCCGGGCACCTGCCATCCCAGCTCGTCGCCGCTCACCTGGTTGAGCCGGGCCAGCGGAATCTGCACACTCACCCCGTCGCCCGGCTCGCCCGGGGCGAACTCGTACGACAACGGCAGCTCGTCCCCCTTGCGCTCGCCGGGCCGGCTGCCGGGCCGGGTGCCGGGCCGGGTGCCGGGCCAGGTGCCGGGCCAGGTGTCGGGATAGTCGCCGGGGTCGACCTGGGCGGCGGCCGGGCTGGTCAGATCGCCGGGGGCCAGGGTCAGCAGATCCGGGTCCTGCGCCCGGGCCTGCTTCCACCAGGTGTCGAAGTGCCGGGCCGAGGTGACGCTGGCGGGTATCCGCCGGTCGTAGAAGTCGAACACGGCGGCGTCGTCGGCCACCAGACCGCGCCGCCTGGCCTTGCGCTCCAGCTCCCCCGCCTCCTCCAGCAGCCGCTGGTTGCAGGAGAAGAACCGGTGACGGGTGCTCCAGTCCCCTTCCACCAGCGCGTGCTGGATGAACAGCTCCCGCGCGGCCTCCGGGTCGACCGAGCCGTAGCTGACCCGCCGGCCAGCGATGATCGGCAGCCCGTACAGGCTGACCTTTTCCGAGGCCATCGCCGCGCCGCGCCTGGCGTCCCAGTGCGGCTCGCTGTAGTCGCGCTTGACCAGGTGGCCGGCCAGCGGTTCAGCCCACTCGGGCTCGATGGCGGCGACGGTCCTGGCCCATAGCCGCGAGGTCTCGACGAGCTCGGCGGACATCACCCACTGCGGCGGCTTGCGGGCCAGCGAGGAGTCGGGGAAGATCGCGAAGCGGGCGCCACGGGCGCCGGCGAACTCGGGCAGCCCGCGCCTGGCGCTCCCGCTTGGCCTGCCGCCCGCGTCCGGGCGCCTGCCCCGGGCGGCCGGCCGGCTGTCGTCCCGCATCCCGATCTGCGAGAGCAGGCCGGCCAGCAGCGAGATGTGCACCCGGTTCGCCACGTCCGCCGGGATGCGCCCCTCAGACCGTTCCGCGGGTTTGCCCGTGGTGATCCCCAGCTCCCCTACCGCCTGCCGGAGCTGCCCGCGCACGTCCTGCCATTCGCGAACCCGGAGGTAGTGCAGGTATTCGCGGCGGCACATGCGCCGGAAGGCCGACGCGGACAGCTCCCGCTGCTGTTCCCGCACGTAGTCCCACAGGTTGACCAGGGCGAGAAAGTCCGACCCCGGCTCGGCGAACCGGGCGTGCATGGCGTCGGCGGCCTCGCGGGCCTCGGCTGGCCGCTCCCTGGGGTCCTGGATGGACAGCGCCGCCGTGATGATCAGGACTTCGCTCACGCACCCGTTGCGGTCCGCCTCCAGGATCATCCGCCCCAGGCGCGGGTCCACCGGCAGCCGGGCCAGCCTCCGCCCCACCTCGGTCAGCCGCGGCCGCTCTCGCCCGGCCGAGAGCGCGCCGAGCTCTTCCAGCAGCCGCAGACCGGCCGTGACATTGCGCGAGTCCGGTGGATCGACGAACGGGAAGTCCGCCACCTCGCCCAGCCCCAGCGCGGCCATCTGCAAGATGACGGCGGCCAGGCTGGTCCGCAGGATCTCCGGATCGGTGAACTCCGGCCGCGCCTGGAAGTCCTCCTCGCTGTAGAGCCGGATGCACACCCCGTCCGACGTCCGCCCACACCGCCCCTTGCGCTGATTGGCCGACGCCTGCGAAATCGGCTCGATAGGCAGCCGCTGCACCTTGGTCCGCGAGCTGTACCGCGAGATCCGCGCGGTCCCCGCGTCAACCACGTACTTGATCCCCGGCACGGTCAGCGAGGTCTCCGCGATATTGGTGGCCAGCACGACCCGCCGTCCCCGATGCGCGTCGAACACTCGATGCTGCTCAGCCGCCGACAGCCGCGCGTAGAGCGGCAGTACCTCCACTCCGCCCCGGCCGGCCAGCGCCTCGGCCGTGTCCCGGATCTCCCGCTCCCCCGACAAGAAGACGAGGATGTCCCCCGGACCGTCCGCCACCAGCTCATCAACGGCGTCGAGTATCCCCTGCACCTGGTCCTTCGGCTCATCCTCGGGCCGGTCAGGATCGCTCAGCGGCCGGTACCGCACTTCCACCGGATAGGTGCGCCCCGACACCTCGATCACCGGCGCTCCAGAGAAATGCTTACTGAACCGCTCGGGATCGATCGTCGCCGAGGTAATGATGACCTTGAGATCGGGACGCCGGGGCAGCAGCCGCTTCAGATACCCCAGGATGAAGTCAACATTCAGGCTGCGCTCGTGCGCCTCATCGATGATCAGCGTGTCGTACCGCAACAACTCCCGGTCCCGCTGCAACTCGGTCAGCAGAATCCCATCCGTCATCACTTTGACCAGGGTGTCGTCACTGGAGGTGCCGGCGAACCGCACCTTGTACCCGACCACGCCACCCGGCTCGGTCCCGAGCTCAACGGCGATCCGGTCAGCCACCGTCCGCGCCGCGATCCGCCTCGGCTGCGTGTGTCCGATCTGCCCCAGCACTCCCCGCCCCAGCTCCAGGCAGATCTTCGGCAGCTGTGTGGTCTTCCCCGACCCGGTCTCCCCCGCCACGATCACCACCTGGTGATCCCGGATGGCCCGCGCGATCTCATCCTTGCGCTGGCTGACCGGCAACTCCCCCGGATACGAAACCACCGGCACAGCCCCCCGCCGGGCTTCGACCCGCCCGGCAGCCGCCTCCAGCTCTTTCTCCATCTCCCCGAGCGCCCGCTCCCGAGCCCGCTCATCGCGCAGCGAGGCAGCCCTCTGCGCACGCCGCAGCAGCCTGTGCTGATCACTGATCATCAGCGCAGGCAAGTGCTCTCGCAGCTCAGCGAGGAATGTCGTCAAGGTGGCAGTCTCCACGGTGCGGGGGGACACGCACCAGGATGGTCAGAAAGTCTCACGGACTCTAACGCTTTTCTACCCCCGCTCCTTCCATGGAGCAGGAGCCACGGAAGCGGGACACTCCCTGCAGCAGGTAAGGCGGGGCCCCCCGTACCCTGACCCAGGTGACCAGCACCCGTTACATCAACATCAATGCTTACCTGAGGAACTCGGGCTATCACGAGTCCGCCTGGAAGGTCTCACCAGAAGATCCGGCCCAGGTCCTCGATGTCTCCCACTACATCGGGCTGGCCAAGACAGCCGAGCGGGGAATACTCGACTCGATCTTCCTCCCGGACAGCCCCGGCATCGCCGAGTTCCGCTCCGAGCACTTGCCCGGCGCCGGTTTCGACCCCATCGACCTGCTGTCCGCGGTGTCCGCCGTGACCAGCCACGTAGGGTTGATCGGCACCGTCTCGACCACGTACAGCTTCCCCTGGGACACCGCCCGCCGGTTGGCCACGCTGGACTTCCTCAGCCGGGGCCGCGCGGGCTGGAACATCGTCACCACGGTCGAGCCCGCTGCCGCCGGCAACTTCGGCGACGAGCCGCATCCGCCGCGCGCCGACCGCTACGAGCGCGCCGGCGAGTACGTCCAGGTCGTGCTCAAGCTCTGGGACGCCTGGGAGGACGACGCGGCCATCATGTCCAGGCCGGCCGGCACGTGGGCAGACCCGGAAAAGCAGCACCCGCCGCGACACCGGGGCGCGTTCTACCGTGTCTCCAGCTATCTGCCCTTTCCCCGCTCGCCGCAAGGCCATCCGCTGCTCACGCAAGCCGGCTCCTCGCCGCAGGGCATGGCCCTGGCGGCCAAATACGCCGACGCCGTCTTCACCCCGCTCAGCGACATCCCATCCGGGATCGAGTTCCGCGCCCGGCTGCGCTCCCAGGCCGCCGCCAGCGGCCGCGACCCCGATCACATCCGGGTCCTGCCTGGTCTGTCGTTCCTGCTTGGCGGCACCGATGCCGAGGCCCAGGCTCGCTGGCGGCAGCTCGAAGGGGCCGCAAGCATCGAGTTCCGCTGGCGCAACCTGGCCAACCTGGCCGGCCTGGACTACACGAGCATCGACCCGGACGCGGCGTTCCCGCCCGAGCTTCTGGAGCGCGCTCCCAAGACCAGCTTCGGCGCCGCGATCTACAAGCTGGCCGCCCGGGAGCCCGCCACGTTCCGCGAGGTCGCCCGCAAGCTGTCGGCCCTGCCCGGCGGGCTGGACTTCACCGGCACCCCGGAGGGCATGGCCGACCTGATCACCGAGTGGTGGCGGGCCGGTGCCTGCGACGGCTTCACGATCATGCCGAACATCCTGCCCGGTGAGCTGGCTACCTTCGCCGACCAGGTGGTGCCGATCCTGCAGGAGCGTGGCATCGCCCGGACCGGGTACGCCGGCACCACGCTGCGCGACCACTTCGGCCTGCCCCGGCCCTCGTCTCGCACCACGGGCCGCAGTTTCCTACCGCGCTCGTGACCGGTCAAACGCGGCCTACAAGCCGAGCCGCCGGGACAGGTCGGAAGCCAGGATGCCGGCCGGGTCGAGTTCGGCGCGCAGCTTGCGGAACTCGGCCAGCCGCGGGTACATCTGCTCCAGCACGCCGGGCGGCACCCGCGAGTCCTTGGCCAGGTAGACGCGACCACCGGCGTCCACGACGAGCCGGTCGAGCCGGTCGAGCAGCCCGGCCAGCCCGGGCGTGCGGGCGGGGAAGTCGAGCGCGAGCGTCCAGCCGGGCACGGGAAACGACAGCAGCCCGGGATCCCCGTCGCCGAACCGCTTCAGCACCGTCACCAAGGACGGCGCCCGTGCGCGACTGACCATCTCGAACGAGCGGCGTACCGCGTCCTCCTGGCCGAAAGGGACCACGTACTGGTACTGCCGGAAGCCGCCGGGACCGTAGGCGCGGTTCCAGTTCCTGATCCCGTCCAGCGGGTGGAAGAACGTGCTGATCGTCTGCAGCTCACCCCGGCGGTGGCGCGGCGCCCTGCGGTACAGCGCCTCGTTGGCCAGCGCCACCGTGTAGCGGTTGATCAGCCCGGGCGGGAAGCCGGGCGGCAGGTCCAGCCGGGCGCGGGGCCGGAAGGCGAACGGGTCGCCGCGACCGGCGGCGGGCAGGTCCGCCGGCTCGGCGAAGTCACCGCTGGTGATCACGGACCGGCCTAGGCTCGCCCCCCGGGCCAGACTGTCCGACCAGGCCACGGTGTAGGGAAACGACCGGTCGTGGGAGGCCAGTACGGCCATCGTCTCGTCGATGTCCGCGGTGCGCGCGGTGTCCACCCGGAGCCGCGAGGTGGCCACCCGCTTGAGCCGCACCGTGGCCGCCGTGATCAGCCCGGTCAGGCCCATGCCGCCGGCCGTGGCCCAGAACAGCGCCGGATCGGCGTCCTGGCTCACGGTCCGCAGCTCACCGCCGGGCAGCAGCAGGTCGAACGCTGGCACGTGCCGGGCGAAGCTGCCCGCCACGTGGTGGTTCTTGCCGTGTACGTCGGCGGCGATGGCGCCGCCCACGGTGACCTGGCGGGTGCCGGGGGAGACTGGCACGAACCACCCGGCCGGCAGTCCCGCGACCATGAGCTGCTCCAGGCTGACGCCCGCCTCGCAGGTCGCCAGGCCGGTCGCCAGGTCCAGGTCGAGGATCCGGTTCAGCCGGGTGGTCGAGATCACCACGCCACCCGCGCACTGGGCGGCGTTGTTATAGGCGCGGCCCAGGCCGCGGGCGATCGCCCCGCGCCCCGGTGTAAGGGCTCGCATCAGACCGGCGGCGCTGGAGACGCCCTCGGGGGAGGCCAGCTCGGCCGTTGATGGCGCGATCCGGCCCCAGCCGGTCAGCCTGACGGTTCGGCTTGGCATGGACCAGCATTCTGCTACACGGCGGCTGGTGGCGTCCCGGGTGAGGCGGTGCCGCCACGATCACGCGTTAACAGCCTGCCTTCATCGCGTACTCCGCGGCGCAGGGCGCCGGGGCGCCGGCCGGCTGTGGCGACCAGATCACGACCTGGGGAGTTGGCGGGCCGGCATACCTGGCGCAGAGGATCCGGGCTTCGTGGTCACGCCATGCGTCCACGCAGGACACGATCTTAGGCTGTCCGGAAATACCGGATACCACCATTCTTGTGAGGTTCTCACGAGGCTGGTGGGTTGCCAGTGATCCCTGCATCACGACCAGCCCGACCGCTACCGCGGCCACCACCGCGGCCAGGACGCTGCCGGCCCACAGCAACCGCCGCTGGTACCGACGGTGCCGGTGGCGGACGGCATCCATCAGGCCCGCGGGAGGCACCCCGGCCTCCTCCGTCGTCCTTCTCGTCCCGCTCGTCGTTCGTGGCTGCCCGCGGTGATGCGCCGAGTCCACCAGCATCTGGTGCACCCGGGCCTCCGGATCGGCCGACCGGCTAATCCTGGCCCAGCGGCGGCAGGCTCGCGCGAGCACGTCTCGCAGCAGTTCCTCGGCCGCCGGCCGCTGCTCGCACAGCAGCAGCGCCGCGGCGAACAGCCGGGCTGAGCTGGCGGCCACGAAGTCCTCGAAAGGCACCTGTTCCGCCGTGCCGATGACGTCGAGCGGCTCCGCCATGCTTACCAGCTTTCGAGATGACCGCATGACAGGCAGCGGTCTGCTGCTGACCTCTCCAGGGTGCCACCAATTCCCGGCGGACGGGATGCTGCGGGCCGGCGATCCTGTCCCTGGCCCGGCCCCGGTGGCCGAGCGGGCGCCACCGGGGCGGTACCGCCTGCACCACCGATAGCACCGCCGCGGCAAAGGCAACCGGAGCGCGGCCCGATGAGACGGTAATCTGCTGTGGCCGATGGCTTGACGGTGACTCACAGCCCTGAGCCGCCGCCGGGCCGCGTGGAGACACCAGATGACGGACAGCGGCACGCTCCCGCGCGATGAGCCGGCCGGCCTGGGCGGCCGGTCACCGGTGGCTGACCCGTCTGTGGCGGCCCCGGCGGGGACCCTGGCGGAGCCGGCCATGTCCGGGCAGGATGTCCTGCTGGCGACCAAGCTGCACGTGCCCCGGCCGCCACCGGGTTTTGTGCCGCGCGGGCGTCTGGCGGAGGCGCTGGGCGAGGGGCTGGCCAGGGGCCGGGTGCTGGTGTGCGCCCCGGCCGGATTCGGGAAAACCGTGCTGCTGGCCGGCTGGGTCCGCGATGGCGGGCGGCCGGTGGCGTGGCTGTCGCTGGACGCTGGTGACAGCGACCCGGTCCGGTTCTGGCGGTATGTGGTGGCCGCGCTGGAGCGGGCCCGGCCGGGGCTGGCCGGACGAGTGGGCCCGCCACCTCCGGGTTCGGTGGAGGGGCTGGTGACGGCCCTGATCAATGAGCTGGCCGCCCAGCCCGACGACGGTGAGGGGCTGCTGGTCCTGGATGACTACCACCTGGTCGATTCCGGGCCGGTGCACGAGTCGGTGGCGTTCTTGCTGGAGAACTTGCCGCCGGGGCTGCGGGTGGTGATCTCCAGCCGGGCGGATCCGCCGCTGCCGCTGGCCCGGTGGCGGGCCCGCGGCCAGCTGGTCGAGCTACGCGCCGCCGACCTGCGCTTCACCACCGGAGAGGCGGCAGCGCTGCTGGCCACGACGACCGGGCCAGGGGCGACCGGGCCAGCGCTGTCCGAGGTGGCGGCGGAGGCGCTGGTGGCCCGGACCGAGGGGTGGGCGGCGGGGTTGCAGCTGGCCGGGTTGTCGCTGCGGGGGCAGGTGGATGCGACCGGGTTCGTGGCGGCGTTCGGCGGCAGCCACCGGTTCGTGCTGGATTACCTGGCCGATGAGGTGCTGGATGGGCAGGCCGCGCCGGTGCGCGCGTTCTTGCTGGAGACCTCGGTGCTGGAGCGGCTGTGTGGGGGGTTGTGCGATGCGGTGACCGGCCGGGCCGGCGGGCAGGGGATGCTGGAGGACATCGAGCGCACGGGGTTGTTCGTGGTGCCGCTGGATGAGGTGCGCGGCTGGTGGCGTTATCACCACTTGTTCGCCGACCTGCTGCGCGCCCGGTTGCTGGCTGAGCAGCCGGATCGGGTGGCGGGGTTGCACCGGGCCGCGGCGGCGTGGTGTCAGGAGCATGATCTGGCTGACGATGCGGTGCGGCATGCGCTGGCGGCCGGGGATGCCGGGTGGGCGGCGCGGCTGGTGGAGCGGAATGTGGAGGCGCTGCTGGGCCGCAGCGAGGGTGTGACCTTGCGTCGCTGGTTGTCGGCGTTGCCGGCGCAGGCGGTGCGTGCCCGGCCGCGGTTGTGCCTGGCTCAGGCGTATGCCGCCGCGCAGGGTTTCCAGCTGGAGGCGCTGGAGGCCCTGCTGGATGACGCCGAGCGCGCTTTCGCGGCCACCGATGACGAACCGTATGAGCCGTCCCTCGGACCGGCACAGGGCGATAGCGTTCTGGCCAATATTCCCGCGGGGATCGCGTTCCTGCGCGGCTCGCTCGCGCGGCTGCGCGGTGATGCCGCCGCCGCGTCTGGCTACTGCCAGCAGGCCTTGTCCCAGCTGGGCGAAGACGAGTGGTTGATGCGCTGCTTCGTGGACTGGAACCTAGCGGCGGCGGACTGGCTGAGCGGCCGGCTCGGGCCAGCCGAACGCGGCCTGACGGCGCTGCTGGCCGAGCGGCGGGCGGGGGCCGCTCCCCTGGCCGGCTTTCTGCCCATGCGTGTCTGCTACGACCTGGGTCAGGTGCAGCGCGCCCGGGGCGATCTGGATGCCGCCCTGGCGACCTACCGGCAAGCGCTGCAGGACGCCGGCGAGAGCAGTCGGGCAGCCCTCACGGGCCCGGCGCGCGTGGGCCTGGCCCAGGTCCGGTACGAACGGGACGAGCTGGACGCCGCCCTGGACCACGCCACCCAGGGGGTCACGCTGTGCCGGCAACTGGCCTTCACCCCGGCACTGGCCACCGGCCTGGCGGTGGTGGCCCGGATCCGGCACGCGCAGGGTGACGCGGCCGGGGCCTTGGAGGCGATGGGCCAGGCTGGGCAGATCGAGCTGAGCCCGCAGGTGGCCGCCCTGCTCGACCCGGTGCCAGCGCAGCGGGCGCGGCTGCTGCTGGCTCAGGGCGACGCCACCGCGGCCGCCGGGTGGACCACCGCGACTGGCCTTCACGCCGACGACGAGCGGCCGGACTACCCACAGGAGCCGGCGTATCTGGTGCTGGCCCGGGTACTGCTCGCCCACCACGACCCCGGCGCGGCGCTCACGCTGCTGCAGCGGCTGCTCGACGCGGCGGCCGGCCAGGGCCGGGCCGGCAGCGTCATCGAGATCCAGGCGCTGCGGGCGCTGGCGCTGGCGGCCCACGGCGATCACGCCGGAGCCGTCGGCGCGCTGACCGAGGCGCTCACGCTCGCCTGCCCGCAGCGCTATGTGCGGGTCTTCGCCGACGAGGGCGCGCCGATGCGCGCCCTGCTCGCTCAGTTGCCGGTGGTCCGGCCAGGCCAGCAGCCCGCGGCTGGCCGCATCGACCCTGGTTACCTGGCCGCACTGGTGCGCGCCTGCAACCAGCCAGACTCCGTGCCGCCGGGCGGCCGGGTCATTGGCGCGGCGCCGGGCCTGGTCGAACCGCTGACCGAGCGCGAGCTGGAGGTGCTGCGGCTGCTCGCCGCGGGCAGGTCCAACCAGCGCATCGCCCACGACCTGTTCGTGGCGCTGGACACGGTCAAAAAGCACGTGACCCACGTCCTGGGCAAGCTCGGCGCCGCCAACCGCACCGAGGCCGTCGCCCGGGGCCGCGAGCTCGGCCTGATCCCCTGACGAGGCGGTCGCCCGGGCTCGCGAGCTCGGCCTGATCCTCCGACACCCCCCGACGAGGCGGTCGCCGATGCTGGCTCGTGGGTCAGCACGGCGCGGTCAATGCCAGGGTGAGACGGTGCAGGACCAGGTCCATGTCGGCGCGGGCCGCCGTCCCCTCGTCGGCCCGGGCGATGTAGAGGGCTGCCTCGTCCACGGCGCCGACCAGGACGTGGGTCAGGGCGTGGACCGGCTGCGCCGGGAGAGACCCGCGGTCGATGCCGTCCTGGAGGAGGGCGGCGATGAGCCCCACGGT
>DASZAD010000129.1:0-7070 GCA_035945415.1 Streptosporangiaceae bacterium | reverse complement strand
GCGGCTGGTGCACGCCGATCGTGCCGCCGTGCGCCTCGACCAGGCCCTTCACGATGAACAGGCCGAGACCCGTGCCGCCGCGCCGCTTGGCCCGCCAGACCGGCCGGAACACCCGGGGGGCGAACTCGGGTGCCACACCATCACCCTGATCGCGCACGGACACCGCGACACCCGGGGCCTTGCCGCCCTGGCCGTCGTCGATGCGCGCTGGTTCCACCACAACCGTTACCGTACCAGCGCCGTGCCGCACCGCGTTCTCCACCAGGTTTCCGATGATCTGGCAGAGCTTGTCCGCGTCCAGCCAGGTCTCGGGCAGTGGCTCGCGGACTTCGAGCCGGAAGCGCTCGGCGGGCTCGCCGGCCGCCACGTGGCCGGCGATGATTTTCCTGGCCTGGGCGGGGATGTCGACGAGCTGGCGGCATACTTCGAGCCGGCCGGACTCGATCCTGGACACGTCGAGCAGGTCGGTGATGAGCCTGGTCACCCGGTCCGCGTCGGCGTTGACGGTCTCCAGCATGACCCGCTTCTGGTCATCGGTGAACCGGTACCACTTGTTCAGCAGCGTCGCGGTGAAGCCCTTCACGCTGGTCAGCGGCGAACGCAGCTCGTGCGCCACGGTCGAGACCAGGTCGGCGCGGCTGCGCTCGAGCCGGGCCCGCTGCTCCGCGCCACGCAGGCTCAGCATCAGGCGGCGCACCGGGTGGCTGACCCCGGCGGCGGTGGCGGCGGGATCGCACCGGCGCTCGCGGATGTAACTCATGCTCACCAGGATCTCGGTCCCGTCCGCCAGGTACAGCGACGCCTCCGGGTGCCTGGTCCTGGTGCACAGGCCGTGATAAGGGTCGGTGCAGGCCCACCAGTCCCGGCCGTCAGCGTCGCGCAGCGGCAGGGCCTCGCGGATGTCCTGGCCCAGGACGTCCGCTGCCCGCTGGCCGGTCAGCCGGGCCGCCGCGGCGTTGAAGACCTGGACCCGCCCGGCCTGGTCGGCGACGACCAGGCCGTCGGGAAGCTCATCGGCGATGACCAGGCTGGTGAAGGTCTCAAGCTGGCCCGCCGAGGCTTGCGGCCGCGTGTGACCGGCCGGCGCCCAGGTGCGGTAACGGGTCGCGCGGTAGCTCTCCGCGCGATATCCGCTCCTGCGACCAGCCATGATCCCATCCGCTCGGACGATTACCCCGGCCCGCATCCGTCCCGGCCACCGTGAGGTGCCGCAGGTAACGGAAATGCGATCAGACTCTAGCGCCTGGCAGGAGCCAGCGGGAGTCCCCAATCTGTTACCGCATGTTACGGAATATCAGTTCTCGCACCAAATGGGGCACCCGGACAGGCCGTCGTGAGGCGAAGATCAGGGAAGGATCCTGCCCCTGGGTGCACATCCGGTCAACCGCGTGTATGACCGCCGCCCCGGCGTTGCGCTGCCGCCGAGCCGTACAGGCATACGGCGGCCGCGGCCGCCAGGTTCAGGCTCTCCGCCCGGCCGTAGATCGGGACCGCCACGGTCTCGTCGGCCAGGGCCAGCAAGTCGTCCGGCAGGCCCCACGCCTCGTTGCCGAACAGCCAGGCGGCCGGGGCTCGCAGTTCTCCCGTAGCGGCGAGCTCGTCCAGGTGCCGGCGACCGCGCCCGTCCGCCGCCAGGATCCGCAGCCCCGCGGCGCGCAGCCCGGCCGCCGCCTCGGCCGCGCTGATCCCGGTCACAACGGGCAGGTGGAACAGGCTGCCCGCCGAAGCCCTGACGCACTTGCCGTTGTACGGATCCACCGAGGCGGTGGAGAAGACCACGCCCTGCGCCCCGGCGGCGTCGGCGGTGCGCAGCACCGTGCCGGCGTTACCGGGATCGCGTACCTGCGCGAGCAGCACCACCAGCCGGGGACGAGCCGCCGTCAGCGCGGCCAGCGGCACGTCCACGAAGTCGCACACGCCGAGCAACCCCTGCGGGGTGACGGTCTGCGCCAGGCTCGTCATCACCCCGCCGTTGACCAGGTGCACGACCGCGCCTCGCTCGCGGGCCACCTCGATCAGGCTGGACCACCTGGCGCTGCCGTCGCCGGTGACGAACAGCTCGGTCAGCGGTGCGTCAGCGGCGATCGCCGCGCCGACCGCCTGCGGTCCCTCGACCAGGAAGGCCCGCGCACGCTGACGCAGCGCCCGCTTGGCAAGCTGCCTGGCCGCCCGCACCCGCGGCGAGCGGAGACCGGCCGGCTGGTATGCCACCGCCGCGGGCCTGCCCGCCTCGGGACGTGCGTCAGGCCGCGGCGCGGGCCTGATCCGCACCGCCCTCGGGCAGCGCCTTCTTGGCCACTTCGACCAGCTGGGCGAACGCTGGCGCGTCCGCGACCGCGAGCTCGGCCAGCATGCGCCGGTCCACCTCGACGCCAGCCGCCTTGAGCCCCTGGACGAACCGGTTGTAGGTCATCCCGTTGGCCCGTGCCGCTGCGTTGATCCGCTGGATCCACAGCCGCCGGAAGGCTCCCTTACGATCCTTGCGACCGGTGTAGGCGTAACTCATCGAGTGGAGCATCTGCTCCTTGGCCTTGCGGTACAACCGTGACCGCTGGCCCCGGTAGCCGCTCGCCCGCTCGAGGACGACCCTGCGCTTCTTGTGGGCGTTGATCGCCCGCTTCACGCGAGCCATGATGACCTCCTCAGCTTGGCCGGGCTACTTTCCCAGCAGTTTCTTGATCTTCTTCGTGTCGGCCGGCGCCAGGACGATGTCTGGGTGCAGCCGGCGGGTGCGCCGCGAGGACTTGTGCTCGAGCAGGTGACCACGGTTGGCGCGGCGGCGCATCACCTTGCCGGAACCGGTCAGCCGGAATCGCTTGCCGGCACCACTGTGCGTCTTCATCTTCGGCATATCGCCGTCGCCTCCATTCCTGAGCGTGCCGCTCGGCACGTTTTGGGCAGCGTGTACCGGGCTGGGTACCGCATTGAACCACCGCCGCTGGCCAGCCTAGGCCGGCCACCGCCGGGCGAAAGTCGAGCTCCGGGTAAAAGCCGGAGCCCCCAGCCTGCTAGGCGTCCTGCCTGGCCGGCGCGGCCGGAGTGGCCGAGCCGGTCCGTCGCGCTGCCGGCGGCCTGGGCCCTGGCCTGGGCCCCGGCCTGGGTGCCGGAGTGGCTGGAGCCGCTGGAGCCGCCGGAGCCGCCGGAGCCGACTGGGCCGCCGCGTCCGGGCGATCCGGAGCCTCGGCTGACCCGTTGCTGGCCGGAACGGAGCGAGACTCGGGCACCTGCCGGCTGGCCTGTGCCTCGGCGCGAGCCTGCCGTTCGCCGGCTTGCGCTTCCGCGCGAGCCTGCCGTTCGCTGGCTCGCTCGGTCTTGGCCTCGCTCTTTTTCTTGTGCGGCCCGATCACCATGATCATGTTCCGCCCGTCCTGCTTGGGCTGCGACTCAACGAAGCCGAGCTCCTCGACGTCGGCGGCCAGCCGCTGCAGCAGCCGGAAGCCGAGCTCCGGCCGGGACTGCTCGCGACCCCGGAACATGATCGTTACCTTGACCTTGTCCCCGGCCTTGAGGAATCGCTCGACATGGCCCCTCTTGGTGCCGTAGTCATGCGGATCGATCTTCGGCCGGAGCTTGATCTCCTTGATGATCGTCTGGGCCTGGTTCTTGCGGGATTCCCTGGCCTTGAGCGCAGACTCGTACTTGAACTTCCCGTAATCCATCAGCTTGGCGACCGGCGGCCGGGCGGTCGGCGCGACCTCGACCAGGTCGAGATCCGCCTCCTGGGCCAGCCGGAGCGCGTCGTTGAGAGAGACGATCCCTACCTGTTCGCCATTGGGACCGACCAGACGGACTTCCGGGACGCGTATGCGCTCGTTGATACGCGGTTCGACGCTGATGTGACCTCCATGGACCTTGCTCCCGCCGGGACGTCCGGCGGGAATGTGCCGTGACCATGCTCGCCGAAGGAAAGATCCCTGCCTGGCGGTCTGACCGCCGGGCTAAGGAAAAGCCCCGCCGTGCGCATGCACGCGGGGCCACCACGACCGGACGCCGTCGGGCGCGACCGCGTGTGCGATCACGCCGGGAGCCGTCCGGCTGACCCGCCGGCCCGGGCAGAACCCGAAGCCGGCCAGGTGGGAGGTGGTCCTCCGCTTGCGTGCCCGGTGCGCGAACACCGGACTGGTCGGCGAACAACACTAACAGCATTTCCCCGTGCTGCGGTATTCCCGCCGGGCCACTTCACCCTGGCGCTTCATTCGGCAGGTTCGCGAAGACTCAGGCCGGTGATCACCGGCCTGAGTCTTCGCCTTCCTGGCTGACCGCCTCGCGCATCGCCTCGACCGGCGCCGGGTAGCCGGTCATGAGCTCGACCTGCCGGGCCGCCTGGTGCAGCAACATCTCGAAGCCGCCGATCGTGACCGCCCCCGCCTCCCTGGCTGCCTGGGCCAGCGCGGTCGGCCACGGGTGGTACACCACGTCGAAGACCACCGCCGGGGCGTGCTCGCCATCACGCAGCCATCCGGTGTACAGGTCGGCGGCGCCGGCCGGAAGCGTGGATATCACCAGTCCGGGCCGGTGGCCAGATAGCTTCCCGTACGGCGCCAGGTGGACCCGTATCCCGAGCCGGGTCGCCGCCGCGCGCAGGCCCTCCGCCCGGCCGGGGTCGCGAACGGCCACGGTCGCCGCGTCCAGGCCGAGGTCGCGCGCCGCGGCCAGGGCGGAGCAGGCGGTGGCACCGGCGCCCAGGATCAGCACCTCACCCGGCGGCGAGCCGAACCCGGCCTCACCCGGCGGCGAGCCGAACCCGGCCTCGGTGATCGCGGTCACCAGGCCAGCCACGTCGGTGTTGTACCCGTGCCTGGCGCCGCCGCTGAACACCACGGTGTTCGCGCTGCCGGTGGCCGCCGCCACCGGGTGGATGTGGTCGAGCAGCGGTAGCACAGCGCGTTTGAGCGGCATCGTGAGCGAGAGCCCGGCCCAGCCGGGCCCGCTCGCGTCGAGCAGGGCGGGCAGGCCGGCCTCGTCGCACTCGATTGCCCGGTAGGACCAGCCGGACAGGCCGAGCGCGGCGTAGGCCGCACGGTGCAGCGCGGGCGACAGCGAGTGCGCGATCGGCGAGCCGGCTACCGCGGCCTGCATGGGAGGGTCTTAACCATTCCCGATGTTGCGGGCGAGCTCGGCTCGCAACTGCGCGAACACTGCCGCGCTCGCGGTGAAGACGGTCTGCCTGGTCTTCGGGTTCACGGTCACGAAGTACAGCCAGGGGCCCGGCGCCGGGTGCAGCGCGGCGTGGATCGCCGCGTCACCGGGGCTGTCGATCGGCCCGGGCGGCAGGCCCGGGTACTTGTAGGTGTTGTACCGGGACGACGTCTGCAGTTGCTGGTTCGACGCCAGGATGCCGTAGGAGTGCAGCGCGTAGAACACCGTGCTGTCGAGCTGGAGCGGCATGCCGGCGGCCAGCCGGTTGTAGATCACCCGGGCGATCTTGGGGAAGTCGGAGACCTTGCCGCCTTCGGCCTGCGCCAGGCTGGCCACCGTGATGATCTGGGCCGGTGTGTGGTGCATCTGGGCCGCCGCTTGGGCCAGGTTGACGCTGGACGCCTCCTGGTCGAACCGCTTGACCATCATCTGCAGCACGGTGGTGGCGGTCAGGTTCGGCTGGATCGTGTACGTCGCCGGGAACAGGTACCCCTCGGGGTTGCCGTGCGCGTACGGGGGCAGGCCGAGCGCGGCGGTGTCCCTGATCGCCCGCTGGTAGCCGCTGAGCGACAGGTGCGAGCCGCGGGCCAGCGTGGGGATGATCTGCGTCACCCGCCAGCCCTCCGGGATCGTGACCGTGAGCTGCACCCGGGAGGACGGCTTGAGCAGCAGGTTGAACGCGAGCAGGGCGTTCATGTGCTTGTGCAGCCGGTAGAAGCCGGGCTCGAGCCCGCTGGAGCTCTTGCTGCTCTCGGCCGCGTTGATGAACGCCCGGGCGCTGGCCACGACCCCCATGGAGGCGAGCCGGTCCCCTACGGCGGTGGCGGTGTCGCCCGGATAGACCTCGACGATCACCTGCCCGGTGCCACTGCCGGAGTAGTCGGCCGGGAAGAAGTGCCCGGCGATCACGCGGTAGACGTAGACCCCGCCCACGATGAGCGGGACGAGGATGACCACCGCGGCGATCAGGGCGGCGACGCCGCTCCTACGACGCCGGCGGCGCGGCGGGCGACCCCCGGTACGCCCGCCGTCGTCGTCCCGCCCGGAGCCGCGGTACCAGTCGTCAAGCAGTTCCTCCTGCCGGTCCGCGGGTGGCGGCCCGGACCGGCCCCGGGGGTCCCGCGACCTCTGCTGCCGGTCCGGTGGCTCCGGGTAGCCCTCTCCCGGTCCTGGCCGCCGGGCGCGCGCTCCGCCCGGCGGAAGCGGGGGAGAGAGCCGGGGCCCGCGCCGGTCCCCCGGTGGGGGGCCATACTCGTCATCGGACGGGTCGTACCGATCGCCGGGCGGGTACCTGTCGTCAGGTGGCGGCCCGTACCGGACGCCGGGCGGGGCGGACTGCCGGGGTCGCGGAGGACGCTGGGACGGGCCGGGCTCACCCGGGTATCCCCGCGCTCCCGCTGGATGTCCGCCAGATCCGCCAGATCCGCCAGGACCGCCGCGGCCCGGCCCGGGCCTGATGCGCCCGGGATCGTCCACCGGCAGCCGTGGATCCGGCCGCGAGGCGGGTCGTACCGGACGCCCCGGCCTCCGGCTCTCGCCCCGGCTCTCTCCCCCGCTTTCGTCGGGCGGGTCGTCGTAGCGCTGCGGCGGCACCTGGTAGCGGTCTCCCCGGTTCGGGGGCGGCCCCTGGGGGCCCGAGTGCCTGCCCCGCGTCTCGCCCGGAGGGGGCGGGGGCCTTCGCCCGCCGGTGTCCCGCGGGCCGTACCGGTCGTCCGCCGGACCGTGCTGGTCCTCCCGGTAGCCACCCCGCTCGGACGGCCACTGGCGCAGTGCGGCCGCGTCGCCGGCCGGCCAGGCGTCGCCGGGCGCCGGTTCGGCCGCGGGCCAGGGAGGCTCACCGAAGCGCCCGTCACGCGCGCGCCGGTCGGGGCTCACTCCGCGGCTCCGGCGGGCCTCGGCTCATGACGGGCGGGGGGCACCAGCTCTCCGGG
>DASZAD010000128.1:0-1990 GCA_035945415.1 Streptosporangiaceae bacterium | reverse complement strand
CCGATCATCCCCGTGGTCAACGCGCGGATCATGCACCGGCTGATCCCGCGCAGCCAGCTGCACGTCTATCACGGCGGCCACCTCGAGCTGGCCGCGGACGCCGGACGCCTCGCTCCGCTCGTCGAGGCGTTCCTCAGCCCGGGAGGAGCCGAGAATGACACAGGTCGCTAGCGAACATCTCGGGGAGTCGCTCGGTACGGACTTCTTCTCCGTCCGCGAGCAGTTCACCGACGAGCAGTGGGACCGCTTCAGAACCGTCCGCCGGTTCGTCGACGAGGAGGTCGTGCCGGTCGTCGGCCCGTACTGGGAACGGGCCGAGATCTGCTGGCCGCTGGTCAGGCGGCTGCCCGAGCTCGGCATCGTCGGCGAGGACATCAAGGGCTACGGGTGCGCCGGGATGAGCCCGATGGCGTGCGGGCTGGTCACCATGGAACTGCACCGCGGCGACGGCAGCCTCGGCGTGTTCCTCGGCGTGCACGCGGGCCTGGCCATGCTGTCGATCGCGATGTGCGGCTCGGAGGAACAGAAGGCGCGCTGGCTGCCGGACCTGGCCCGGATGGACAAGCTGGGGGCCTTCGCGCTGACCGAACCGGAGCACGGCTCGGACTCCGTCGCCCTGGAGACCTCGGCCCGCCGGGACGGCGACAGCTGGGTGCTGAACGGCCGCAAACGGTGGATCGGCCTGGGCAGCGTGGCCGACCTGGTCGTCGTCTGGGCCCGTAACACCGAGGACGGTCAGGTCAACGGGTTCGTCGTGGAGCAGGGATCGCCGGGCTACCAGGCCCGGGTCATCGAGGGAAAGATCTCGCTGCGCTCGGTGTGGCAGGCCGAGATCACCCTGGACGAGGTGCGGGTGCCGGCCGAGAACAAGCTGCCGGAGGCGCGCTCGTTCAGGGACACCACCCGGGTCCTGGCCACCACCCGGAGCACCTGCGCCTGGGCGGCGCTGGGCCACGCCACCGCCGCCTACGACACCGCCGTGCGGTACGCGCTGGAACGGCGGCAGTTCGGCGAGCCGCTGGCCAGCTTCCAGATCATCCAGCAGCGGCTGGTGTCGATGCTGGCCGACCTGACCGCGATGCAGCTGTACTGCCTGCAGATCGGCCGGCTGGCCGAGGCCGGCCGGCTGACCCCCACCGTGGCCGGCCTGGCCAAGATGCACAACACCCGCAAGGCCCGCGCGATAACCGCCGACGCGCGCGACATGCTCGGCGGCAACGGCATCCTGCTGGACTACCAGGTCATGCGGCACATGGTGGACATGGAGGCGATCCACACCTTCGAGGGCACCGAGACCATGCAGACCCTCATCGTCGGCCGCGCCATCACCGGCCACGGCGCCTTCACCTAGGAAGCGACGGCTGGTGACCGTGCGCACGCGCCACAGTCCGTTCGGGCATTTAAAAATCATTGAGGCAGAACGGAACGTGGTGTTACCGGCCGGCACCCTCAGCTGGCGCGGGACAGGGATGCCGGTGCCGGCGGGGTCGCGCCGTCGGCGGTGTCGAACAGGATCTGCTGGAGCGGGCGGGGCAGGTCGGCGTTCCAGACCAGGGCCGCGGTGGCGGTCAGCGGCTGGCCGGCGATGCCGACCCGGACCATGTCACCGGCGTCCGCCGGGCGCAGTCGCCGGATCACGCCCGGTGAGGCTCCGGCGATGGCGGTGCGCCCGGTCAGGACCGCGGCGGGCGGGTCGGCGGTGGCGGCGAAGGCCAGCGCCACCGGCAGCGAGTGCCGCAACGGCGGGTCGGTGAAGGCAAAGTGCGGGTCCGCGGTCCGCAGGACGTCCAGCCACCGGTCGTAGGTTCCGGGACTGGCGCGGCGCGGTCCGTAGATGACGGCCAGGCTGGCCATCTCCGCCAGGGTGATGGTGCCGCGGCCGGCCGCGGGGTGCGCGGCGGGTATCCACAGGCCGGGCTCGAACTCGCCCAGGGTCATGGCGTCCAGCGGGGCGGGCAGCGCGCCGGGGCCGGCCGTCAGCCAGCCCAGG
>DASZAD010000127.1:0-3259 GCA_035945415.1 Streptosporangiaceae bacterium | reverse complement strand
GGCGGTGGCCCTGTTCGGCATCTACCTGAGCGTGGCGGGCCTGCTATGACGCCGCGACGACGGGCCCGCAGACACCACCGCGCCGTGCGCGGCCCGCTCAGCGCCGTGCGCGGCCCGCTCGGCGCCCTGCTGACGACCGTGATGCTCGCCGCGGCCGCCGCGCTCACCGGCTGCGCCGGCTTCGGCGACACGGTACCTGGCTGCGGCGATCCGCTCAGGCTGGCGATCATCGCGCAGTCCGTACCCGGGGCCGCCTACCTGCCCTGCATCCGTGACCTGCCGCCAGGATGGGACACCTCCGCGTTCGACCCGTCCCGGGGCGGCACCAGCTTCCAGCTCAACTCCGATCGCTCTCCCGGCCAGCCGGTGACGGTCCGCCTCACCGCCACCTGTCAGACCGCTGGTGCCTCCCCGTCCCCGGCTCGGGCCCCTGGGGTGCTCACCTACACGCGGCTCAGCTCCATCGCCCCCCGGTTCGCGGGCACCCTGTACGACGTGTTCCCGGGCGGCTGCGTGAGCTACAGCTTTGATTTCACTCTCGGGTCGCAGATCGCCTTGATGGAACAGTTCGAGGAGGCGGTCGGGCTTTATCCGAGACAGCAGCTACGACTGGTACTCAAGCAGAAGCTCGGCGTGGAGCTCGACCCATGACCAGGCTCACCGATGCGGTCGATCAGGCCAGCGGTGCTCCGGCACCGCCCGCACCGACGGCGAGCCGGAGGCGTTGCCTGATGGACTTGCCGGCCGATCCCCGAGTCCGGCTCGCCGCCGGAACAGCAGCCCTGCTGGCCACGGCCATGAGCGCGCGCCACGATCGCGTCGGCCCTGGCGAGGCCGCGGCGTTCCGGGCGGTCAACGGCCTACGCGACTCGGCCTACCCGTACGCCTGGGCCGTCATGCAACTTGGCGCCCTGGGCGCCGTCCCCGCAGCGGCCGGCACGGCGTGGCTGGCCGGGGACCGCGAGCTGGCGGGGCGGCTTCTCGCTAATGGCACCGGCGCCTGGGTGCTGTCGAAAGCCGTCAAGCGAATAGTCCGGCGACCCAGGCCGGCCAGCCTGGTACCGGGGACCCACCGCCGCGGCCGCGAAGCCGCCGGGCTCGGGTACCTGTCCGGGCACGCCGGCGTCGCCGTCGCCCTGGGTGCTGCCGCCCTCCCCCGGCTCGGAAGGGCAGGCCGCACCCTCACCCTGACCGCCGTTCCTGTAGTCGGGTTGACGCGCATCTACGTCGGCGCCCACCTGCCGCTCGATGTCGCAGGCGGCGCGGCGCTCGGACTCGTCATCGACGCAGCGATAACGCTCGTTATCGACGGCACCGCCCGGCCCCAGGCACGCCGGCCGGCTCAGATCTCCTCCGGCTCCATCTGGATCGCCCCGCACGGGCACTCGGCCACGCAGATGCCGCAGCCCTTGCAGTAGTCGTAGTCGAACTCGTACCGGTTCCCGGGGCCCAGCTTGATCACGGCGTTGTCCGGGCAGGAGCCGTAGCAGTTGTCGCACTCGAAACAGTTCCCGCAGGACAGGCAGCGGCGTGCCTCGTACAGGGCGGTCGAGGCGTCCAGGCCGCCGGTCACCTCGTCAAAGGTGGAAATCCGGCGGGCCAGGTCGAGCCGCGGCCGGACGCTGGCCGGCGCGTCGGCGTAGTACCAGGTGTTGAGCTTGCCGGAGTCAGCCAGCTCGTGCCGTGGTGCCCGCTGGTAGCGCGTGCCGCGCAGCCAGGCGTCGATGTTGCGGGCGGCCTTTTTGCCGTGCCCGATCGCGACCGTGACCGTGCGCTCGGCGGGCACCATGTCGCCGCCGGCGAAGATGCCCTGGTATCCGGTCATCAGGTCTTCGCCCACCCGGACCACGCCGTCGTCCACCTCGATCCCGGGGACGCCGTCCAGCAGCGCCAGCTCCGCCTGCTGGCCCAGGGCGAGCACCAGCGTGTCGGCGGCCAGCTCCTCGAACTCGCCGGTCGGCTGCGGGAAGCCGCTGGCGTCCAGGCGCATCTTCTCCACGGTGAGAGTGCCCGGCTCGGCCCGGGTGACGGTGGACAGCCACATCAGCCGCACGCCTTCCTCGGTGGCCTCCTCGACCTCCACGTCGTGGGCGGGCATCCGCTCCCGGGTGCGGCGGTAGACGACGACGGCGTCGGTGGCGCCGAGCCGCCGCGCGGTCCTGGCCACGTCCATGGCGGTGTCGCCGCCGCCGTAGACCGCGACCCGCCGGCCGAGCATGGGAGGCTGGGCGCCGGCCACCGAGTGCAGCACGGAGACGGCGTCGAGGATCCGGGCCGAGTCACCGGCCGGGATGTAGGCCCGCTTCCCGGCCTGGGCGCCGACCGCGAGGAAGGCCGCGTCGAAGCCGCCATCGCGCATCTCCGCGCGGATGCCGGTCACCGTGTGCCCGGCCTCCAGCGTGATGCCCAGGCTCAGCAGCCGGTCGATCTCGGCGTCCAGGATCGGGCGGGGCAGCCGGTAGGCGGGGATGCCGAAGCGCATCATGCCACCGGGCGCCGGCGAGGAGTCGGCGATCGTCACCTGATGACCCATCAGGGTGAGCTGGTAGGCGGCCGACAGCCCGGCCGGCCCGGCGCCCACGACCAGCACCCGCTTCCCGGTCGGCGGGGCGGTCACGGTGACCGTCCAGCCCGCCGCGATGGCCTCGTCGCCGAGGAAGCGTTCCACGGAGTTGATGCCGACGGCGGTGTCGAGCTGCGCCCGGTTGCACGCGGCCTCGCAGGGCCGGTAGCAGACCCGGCCCATCACCGCCGGCAGCGGGTTGTCGGCCATGATCTGCCGCCAGGCGGCCTCGTACCCGCCCTCCTCGGCGTGGTACAGCCACTGCTGGATATTCTCACCAGCCGGGCAGGCGTTGTTGCACGGCGGCAGGTTGTCCACGTAGACCGGCCGCTCGGTCCGCCAGGATCCGGTCTTGTTGGCCAGGCTGGAGCCCACGTCCAGGGTGATCGCGAACGGCTTGTCCTTCATGGCGTGTCCTCGTCGATCAGGCCGAAGCGGGCGATGTTGCGGTCGGCGATCGCCTGCAGCCGGGCGATGGTCCCGGTTCCCCCGGACTGGAACACGTGCGCGTACCGGGACTGGAGCCGCAGGTACTCCTCGACCGGCGCGCGTTTGCGGATCTTCGAGACGCTGGTTACCTGGCCTCGTATGGCTTCGAATACCGGAAACAACCCGGTCTGCTCGGCCAGCCGGGCGATCTTGATGGTGTCGCAGGAGGCGCTGCCCCAGCCCAGCGGGCAGGGCACCAGGATGTGC
>DASZAD010000126.1:0-6347 GCA_035945415.1 Streptosporangiaceae bacterium | reverse complement strand
AACGCCGGATAAGGCCCGCCAGGGCCGTTGCGGTGTCCCGGCGGCCAGGACCCGGCTTCCCGAAGCCAGCGGAGCGCCCGCGAGGGAGCCAGATAAATGAGCACCGTAAGCACCGCGTTCGAGAAGGCGGCCGCCGAGGGGCGGGCCGCCCTGGTCGGCTACCTGCCGGCCGGCTTCCCGTCGGTGGACGGCGCGATCGCGGCCGCGACGGCGATGGCCGAGTCCGGCTGCGACGTGCTGGAGATCGGCCTGCCCTACTCCGACCCGCTGATGGACGGCCCGGTCATCCAGGAGGCCGTGCACCGCGCGCTGACCGGCGGGGTGCGGGTGCGTGACGTGCTGCGCACGGTCGAGGCGGTGGCGGACACAGGGGCGCCGGTGCTGGTCATGACGTACTGGAACCCCGTAGACCGGTACGGCGTGCCGGCCTTCGCCGCCGACCTGGCCAACGTCGGGGGAGCGGGCCTGATCACCCCGGACCTGACCCCGGAGGAAGCCGGCCCGTGGCTGGCCGCCGCGGCCGCCTGCGATCTGGACGCGGTGTTCCTGGCCGCGGCCAGCTCGACCGAGGAACGGATCGCCCGGATCGCCGCGGCCTGCCGCGGTTTCGTGTACGCGGCCTCGGTGCTGGGCGTGACCGGCGTGCGGGACGCCGTCAGCGGCGCCGCGGAGGAGCTGGCCGGCCGGATCCGCAAGCACACCAGTCTCCCGGTGGCGGTGGGCATCGGCGTGCGGGACGGCGCCCAGGCTGCCCAGGTGGCCCGGTTCGCCGACGGCGTGATCGTCGGATCCGCCTTCGTGCGCAGGCTGCTCGAAGCGCCGGATCCGCGGGCCGGCGTCGCCGCGGTCGCCGACCTGGCCGCTGAGCTCGCCGCGGCCGTCAGGTCCCCGGCCGCCCATCCGGCCTGAGCCGCCCGCGATCGCGTCCGCCGTCTCCCCAGGCTCCGGCGCGATAGTGTGCAGCAGGACATGTCGATCGCATACATTCCGAGCCCGTCCCGGGGAGTGTGGCATCTCGGCCCGCTGCCGGTCCGGGCGTATGTGCTCTGCATCGTGCTGGGCGTGGCGGTGGCCGTGGCGGTGGCCAGCCGCCGCTACCGGGCCATCGGCGGCCGGCCCGGCGTGATCCTCGACGTGGCGACCTGGGCGATCCCGTTCGGCCTGGCCGGAGCACGGCTGGACAGCGTGATCACCGGCTACGGGCTGTACTTCGGCCCGCACGGGGACTGGATCAGCGTGTTCGAGCTCTGGGACGGCGGGCTCGGCATCCCCGGAGCGATCATCGCCGGCGCGGCCGGGGCCTGGATCGCCTGCCGCCGGGCCGGGGTGCGGCTGTCCCCGGTGGCGGGCGCCACCGCACCGGCCATTGCGTTCGGCCAGGCCATCGGGCGCTGGGGGAACTGGTTCAACCAGGAACTGTACGGGCGCCCCTCGTCGCTGCCCTGGGCGCTGGAGATCTCCCCGTCGCACCGGCTCACCGGGTACGAGAGCTTCGTGACCTTCCAGCCGGCCTTCCTGTACGAGTCGATCTGGGACCTGCTGGTCGGGCTGGCCGTCATCTGGGCCACCCGGCGGCTCCTGCTCACCGGCGACCGCGCGTTCGCGCTATACGTGGCCCTGTACTCGGTGGGGATGTTCGCCACCCAATCGCTGCGGATCGACGTCGCCGGGCACCTCGCGGGCCTGCGGGTCAACGAGTGGATCGCGATCCTGGCCTTCGCCGGCGCCGCCGCCTACCTGTACCGCACCCGGCATGTCCGCGGCCCGGATGTGCTGGCCGGCCCGGCCCCGGCGGCCGCGCCAGCGGGCCGGCCGCCGACCGCGGCCACCCTCGGGGCAGCACCTTCCGACGCGACGGCCCAGGAGGGGACGACGTGAGCAACTTCGCGAAGATCCTGGACCAGGCCTGGCACCGGCTCCAGTAGATAGCGCGCGGCCCCGGACGTGCTGTCCGGGGCCGCGCGCTGTCAGATGAGCCGGTGGGTGAGAGGCCTTAGCCGGGTAACCGGCGGGGAGAGGCTTAGTCGCGGCGGACGGCCTCGCCCTCGATCTCGATCTTCACGGTCTTGCCGACCAGGACTCCGCCGCCCTCGACCGCGGCGTTATAGGTCATGCCGAAGTCCTCGCGGTTGATCTCGGCGGTCAGGGTGAATCCCATCACCTGCTTGCCCCACGGGCTGTTCCCGACGCCCTCGAGCTCGAGCGTCAGCGGGATCTCCCGGGTGACGTCCTTGATCGTGAGGTTGCCCACGAGGGTGAACTCGTGCCCCAGGTGGCCGGTCATCCGGATGACCTGGAAGGTCATGTCCGGGTGCTTCTCCACCTCGAGGAAGTCACCGCTGGTCAGGTGGGCGTCCCGGGTCGCGTTGCCGGTGTCGATGCTGCCCGTCTTGATGACCGCTTCCGCGGTGGACTGGAGCGGGTCCTCGGCCACCGTGATCGAGCCGGTGAACTCGCCGAACCGGCCGTGTACCTTGCTGATCATCATGTGCCGGGCGGAGAAGCCGATCTGGGTGTGCGCCGGGTCCAGGTCGAAGACGCCGGGCGTGGGTATGTCCGTGCCCTCGAACGTCCTCGTGCCGGCCGCGGTGGCGGGCTGTGTCATGACTGCTGTCTCCCTTGATGCGTGCGCTGTGTGTCTGTGTCCGGGTCGCCCCGGTAAGTCGTTGCGGCGCGGATGATTGTCATAGCAATCATTGTTACAGAAGTATTCCTCTTGTCAAGTAACGTAGGATGGTACCGTGAGCATGAACGACGGGACCGATGCGGGCCTCTTCGACGACCCCCGGCTGACCGCCATGGGGCTGCTGGCTGAGACGTTCACCGCGCTGACGGCGAAGATGATGCCGACGCTGGGCGCGTCGAGGCTGGCGGCCACCGACTTCGAAGTGCTGCTCCGGCTGGCCCGGTCGGACTGCCAGCGGCTCCGGATGACCGATCTGGCCACCCAGACCGCGCTGTCCACCAGCGGCATCACCCGGGTGGTCGACCGGCTGGCGGACCGTGGGCTCGTCTCGCGGGAAAGCTGCGCGTCAGACCGGCGCGGGTCGTTCGCCGTGCTGACCGGCGCGGGCCGGGAGCTGATCACCGATCTCGTGCGGTCACATGTACGCGACATCGATCGCTGGTTCACCGGCCTGCTCACCAGCGACCAGCTAAATGCCCTGCTCAGCGCGCTGCGTCTGGTCCGTGACGAGGTGCACCCCGGTGCCACGGCCGGCAGCGGCGAGTGCGCCGCGGCGCGATCGGCGCTTGTTCAGTCGCTGGCCACCGTGGAGAATGAGCAGTGAGGTAATCTCGGCGCAACAACCCCCCGGGCGTCAGAAAGAACATCCGCCCGGCGGCAGGGCCAATGTCGTCCCGCCCGCACATACGAGCAGACGAGACGACAGGAGCCTGGATGGCCGCTGCCGCAGCATCACCATCGCAGCGATCTGAGCAAGGTCTTTACGACCCATCCTTCGAGCACGACGCCTGCGGCGTCGGGCTTGTCGCCGACCTGCCGGGCCGTCGCAGTCACGACATCGTGACCAAGGCCCTGACCGTGCTGCGCAACCTGGACCACCGGGGCGCGAAGGGTAGCGATCCGGACACCGGGGACGGCGCGGGCATCCTGACCCAGATCCCCGACGCGCTGCTGCGCTCGGTGTGCGGGTTCGCTCTGCCCGGTCCCGGGGAGTACGCGGCCGGGCTGGCGTTCCTGCCCGCCGATCCCGTCGCGGCAGGCCAGGAGGTCGCGGCGGTGGAGCGGATCGCCGCCGCCGAGGGGCTGCGCGTGCTCGGCTGGCGCGACGTCCCGCACGAGCCGGCCGCCTGCGGCCGGGGCGCCCGGGCGGTGCTGCCGTCGCTGCGCCAGCTGTTCGTGGCGGGCCAGCGCGAGCAGCACGGGATCGAGCTCGACCGGCTCGCGTTCTGCCTGCGCAAGCGGGCCGAGCAGGAGACCGCGGTGTACTTCGCCAACCTGTCGGCTCGCACGATCGTCTACAAGGGGATGCTCGCCGCCACGCAGCTGGAGCGGTTCTACCCCGACCTGTCCGACCCCCGTTACACCAGCGCGCTGGCCCTGGTGCACTCCAGGTTCTCCACCAACACGTTCCCGTCCTGGCCGCTGGCCCACCCGTACCGGTACATCGCGCACAACGGCGAGATCAACACCATCCGGGGCAACCGCAACTGGATGCGCGCCCGCGAGTCCATGCTGGCCACTCCGCTCCTCCCGGCCGCCGGCGGTCAACCGCGAGCGCCAGGGCAGGGCCAGGGGGAGGAGCAGGGGAAAGGGCTGGAGCGGCTGTTCCCGCTGCTGAGCGACCAGGAGAGCGACTCAGCCAGCTTCGATGCCTGCCTGGAGCTGCTGCATCTGGCCGGCCGCTCGCTGCCCGAAGCCGTGCTCATGATGATCCCGCAGAGCTGGGAGAACGACGACCGGATGGACCCGGAGCTGCGGGCGTTCTACCAGTTCCACGCCTCGATGATGGAGCCCTGGGACGGCCCGGCCTGCGTGGCCTTCAGCGACGGCACCGTGATCGGCGCTGTGAGTGACCGCAACGGGCTGCGCCCGGGCCGGTACTGGGTGACCAGCGACGGCCTGGTCGTGCTGGCCAGCGAAGTCGGCGTGCTCGACATCGACCCGGCCGCGGTGGTGCGTAAGGGCAGGCTCCAGCCGGGGCGGATCTTCCTGGCCGACACTGGCCAGGGCCGCATCGTCGAGGACGCCGAGGTCAAGGCGGCCCTGGCGGCCAGGCACCCTTACGCAGGCTGGCTGCACGCCGGGCTGCTGCACCTGGACGACCTTCCCGCCACGCCGGAGCTTCCCGGCCCGGATGACCTCACCCGCCAGCAGCGGATGTCCGGCTACACCGAGGAGGAGCTGCGGGTCCTGCTGGAGCCGATGGCCCGCACCGGTGCCGAGCCGATCGGCTCTATGGGCACCGACACCCCGGTGGCCGTCCTGTCCGCCCGTCCCCGGCTGGTCTTCGACTACTTCACCCAGGTCTTCGCCCAGGTCACCAACCCGCCGCTGGACGCCATCCGGGAGGAGCTGGTCACCTCGCTGGCCTCGACGGCCGGCCCGGAGCAGAACCTGCTGGAGCCCGGCCCCGCCTCCTGCCGGCAGATCGTGCTGCCCTACCCGGTGATCGGCCCGGCCGACCTGGCCCGGATCCTGCACATCAACGACGGCGGCGACCTGCCCGGCTTTGCCGTGCACGTGGTGGACGGCCGGTACCGGGTGGCCGGCGGCGGGGACGAGCTGCGCCGCCAGCTGGCCGAACTGTGCGCCGAGGTGTCCGGCGCGATCCGTGGCGGTGCCCGGATCATCGTGCTGTCCGACCGGCCCGGCGTGCTGTCCGACCGGCCCGGCGTGCTGTCCGGCGGCCCGGGACCCCGCGGCCCCGGACTGAGGCACGGGCGGCTAGGGGCTGCGCACGGCCGGCCGCCCGGCACCGCCCCGGCCGCGTGGGCGCCGATCCCCTCCCTGCTGCTCGCCGGCGCGGTCCACCACCACCTGATCAGGGAGCGGAGCCGGACCAAGGCCGGTCTCATCGTGGACGCGGCGGATGTGCGCGAGTGCCACCACGTCGCGCTGCTGATCGGGTACGGCGCGGCCGCGGTCTGCCCGCACCTGGCGATCAGCTCGGTCCAGGAGCTGGCCCGCTCCGGCCGGCTGGGCCCGATCTCGCCGGCTCAGGCGGCCGCGAACCTGATCAAGGCTCTGGGCAAGGGCCTGCTGAAGATCATGTCGAAGATGGGCGTGTCCACCGTCGCCTCCTACACCGGCGCCCAGATCTTCGAGGCCATCGGGCTCGGCGACGAGGTGATCTCCGCCTGCTTCGCAGGCACCACCTCCCGGCTGGGCGGGGCCGGGTTCGACGTGCTGGCCGCCGAAGCGGCCCGCCGCCACGCCACGGCCTTCCCGCCGCGCGGCCCTGCCAACCCAGTCCGGGCCGACCCACACGGGGCCAACCCGCTCTGGGCCGGTCCGCACCGGCGGCTTGAGACCGGCGGCGAGTACCAGTGGCGGCGGGACGGCGAGCCGCACCTGTTCAGCCCGGAGACGGTGTTCCGGCTCCAGCACGCCACCCGCGAGCGCCGCTACGACATCTTCAAGGAGTACACGCGGCTGGTGGACGAGCAGTCGGCCGCGCTGATGACGCTTCGCGGGCTGCTCCGCATCCGGGGCGTGGACGGAGCAGGCGACCAGCCACGACGCGTACAGGTACCACTGGATCAGGTGGAGGCTGCGTCCAGCATCGTGCGGCGGTTCGCCACCGGCGCGATGTCGTACGGGTCTATTTCCGCGGAAGCGCACGAGACCCTGGCCATCGCGATGAACCGGCTCGGCGCCCGGT
>DASZAD010000125.1:0-4286 GCA_035945415.1 Streptosporangiaceae bacterium | reverse complement strand
CGCGGGAGATGCCCAGGGCCTGCTCCAGGGCCCGGGCCGCGGCCGGGTAATCACCCGTCAGCCGCCGCTCGTCCCCCAGGCGGCGGAGGGCATGGGCCTGGCCGAGCCGGTCGCCGAGGTCCCGGGAGATGCCCAGGGCCTGCTCCAGGGCCCGGGCCGCGGCCGGGTAATCACCCGTCACCAACCGCACTTCCCCGAGGCGGTGGAGGGCGTGGGCCTGGCCGAGCCGGTCGCCGAGGTCGCGGTAGATGCCCAGGGCCTGCTCCAGGTCCTGGGCCGCGGCCGGGTAATCACCGGTCAGCCGCCGCACGTCCCCGAGGTCGCTAACGGCGTCGGCGTGGCCGAGCCGGTCACCGAGCTGCCGGGCGGCCTGGACCGCGGCGGTGTGGCGGGTGAGGGCGTCGGCCCACGGGCCGTCGAGCCGCAAGAGCCCGGCCAGGCCGGCGGTCAGCGCGATGACCCGGGCGTGCTGGCCGGTCCCGGTGGCATGGTCCAGGCAGGCGAGCAGGCTGGCGCGCTCGGCCCGGGTCCAGGCCAGCGCCTGCTCACTGTCGGCCAGGTCGGGAACCGCGGCCGGGATCGTGCCGTCCGCCGGGGCGGGGCCGGGGCGGGCCTGGCGGGCGATGAGGGCGTCGGCGCGGGCGGCGGTGTGCTGGTAGTAATCCAGCAGCCGGGCGGTGGCCTGGTCCCGGTCCCGGTCCGGGTCCAGTCGGCCGGCCAGGGCGCGGGCGTGCTCGCGGAGCAGATCGTGCAGCCGGTACCGGCCCGGGGCCGGCTCGGCGAGCAGGTACTGGTCGTACAGCGCCTCCAGGCCGCGGCGGGCGGCCGCCAGATCGGTGCCGTCCAGAGCGGCGGCGGCGTAGCCGTCCAGGTCGGCGCCGGGGTGCAGCCCCAACCGCCGGAACAGCCGCTGCTGGTCCCCGGTCAGGTCCTGGTAGGACAGGTTGAACGCGGCGGCCACCGACAGGTTCTCCGTCGTCATCAGCTCCAGCCGGTCCACCGCCGCGGCCAGCTCGGCGGCCCGCCCGGCCGCGGTCCAGGCCGGATGATGGGCCAGCTGGCGGGCCACCATCCCGATCGCCAGCGGCAGGTACCCGCACAGCCGGGTGATCTCCCCCACCTCTGGATCTGCCGGGCTCAGCCCGGGCCGGCCCGCCAGCCGGACCAGCAGCCCGCCGGCCTCGCCGGCGGGGAGGGTGTCCAGGCTGATCGCCGTGGCGTCCTCCAGCGCGGACAGGTGCCGGCGGCTGGTGACCAGCACTAGGCTGCCGCCGGCGCCGGGCAGCAGCGGCCGGACCTGCTCGCTGCTGGCCGCGTCATCCAGCACCAGCAGCAGCTGCCGCCCGGCCAGCCGATCCCGCCACAGCGCCATTCGCGCCTCCAGCCCCGGCGGGATCTGCCCGGCCGGCACCCCCGCCGTCAAAAGCAGGCTGGCCAGCGCGTCACCCGGCTCCACCGGCCGCTGCCCCGGGGTGTGCCCATGCAGCGGCAGGAAGACCTGCCCGGCCGGGAACCGGTCCGCCAGCCGGTGCGCGGCGTGCACTACGAACGCGGTCTTGCCCACCCCGGCCATCCCCCCGATCGCGTGAATGCCTACCACCCCGCCCGCACCCGCGGCACCCGCCGCCGCCTCCACCAGCTCCTGCAGTTCCCGCTGCCGCCCGGTGAACGAGGCGATATCGCGCGGCAGCGTCCGGGTGGCCGCCGCCGCGGCGCCCGTTCCGGGCCCGCCCGGCACGCGGCCCCGCGCGACCGCCTCGAACTCGGCCCGGGCCGGCCCGGTCAAGTGCAGCGCATCGGCCAGCAGCCGGGCCGTCTCCTTGTGCGCGGTCCGGTTGATCCCCCGCTCCAGGTCACTGACCGACCGCGGGCTCAGCCCCGCCGCCTCGGCCAGCTCCTCCTGGGTCAGCCGGGCCCCGGTGCGCAGTTTCCGCAGCAGGCCGGCGAATTCCAGCGCAGGCTGGTCGGTCACGGCTCACCGTCCCCTCAGACCCGCCGGCCGCGCGGCCAGGCCCGACGCGGCACAGGAAGGCCCGCACCCAGCGTAGGCGGGGCCAGAAACCTTGACCATCCCGAGGTGGATGGAACGCACTGTAACGGCTGATATGAGCACTGGGCGCGGCACTTACATCTGATAGACCTCGAGCGCCGATTCGGCGTTTAGCGCGGCCCTCGAGCCGAATCCCACGCCTGGGCATTGATCGTTACCGCCGTTGGCGTCATACAGGCCAGCGAGCTCAGCTCCGCGTCGACCGCCGGGGCTGCTCATTCCTTTCTCTGCTGGTCGTCGTTCCCTGGTTCCCGTCGAAGGAGCGCGGCTAGCGATCGGACGAGCCACTGCTCGTATTGCCCGGCGGTCCAGCCCCGCTCGACGGTCAGGATGTAATGGACGTCGGGGGAGAAAACGGCGTAGGTGATGTCGGCGGCCTCGGAGAATTCGAGGCCGGGGTCAAGGGCGTCCAGGGCGGACAGAGCGGCGACGATCCGGGACTGGCCGGTGTGGCGCTGGCGTCTGATCTCGTCCATGAGCTGGGCAGCGTCGGCATCGACCGTGGCGGCGGTCGCTAGGACACGCAGGATGGCCGATGACCGCTCCATGAAATCCCGGCCGATGCGGGCGAACGCGGTGATCAGCGCGTGGGGGTCTGGTTCGCCGCGTGCCGCCTGGACGTCTGGGCGGTCGGCGAAGGCGACGGGCTGGTCGTCACCGCCGAAGGAGACTTCGAGCACGGCTTTGAGCAGCGCCGGTTTGGACGAGAAGAGCCGGTAGAGGGTCGGTAGCGATGTGTCGGCCGCGTCGGCGATCGTTTCGAGGGTGGTGGCCGGGTAGCCGTGGGCGATGAACAAGGCCTTGGCGGCCTCGATGATCCTCAGCCGGGTGGCCCGGACCTGGGCCTGGCGGCGGGAGTTGTCGTAGGGCCTCTTGACAGGTGGAGCCATATTCATGATATTACTACTTTAATCGTAAGAGTCTACCTATCACAAAATTTGGAGGCCAGACATGAGCACCGAGACGAACAAGGCGCTGGTCGAGCGTCTCGACGCCATCCTCAACACCGGAGACCTGGACCAGCTCGACGAGCTGTGCAGCCCGGACATGGTGAACCACTCACTGGCATCGAGCCGGCCTCCGGGCTGGCGGGCACCCGCCAGTGGCTGGCCACCGAGGGCCGCAAGTTCGCGTCGTTCCGGTGGCGGGAGCTGTTCGTTGTCGCCGAGGGCGATCTGGTCGTCCAGTTCGGGGTCCGCGGGGGCTGCTGGCCCGGAGGCGCCTTCCGGGGCTTCGACCTGGCGGCCGGCCCCTACCACCGGGACACCGCGTTCATGTACAGGATCGCCGGGGACCGCATCGTGGAGCGGTGGGCCGTCAACGATCACCTGGCCATGCTCCTGCAGCTCGGAGCGATCTCCGACCCCACCGCAACCGCTGGCCGTCACTGACGGCGAATGGAGACTCCGATGACCCCACCCGGCTCCGCCAGCACGTGCCGCCGACCGCCCAGCGCGGCTTCCCCCGATGGGCTCGCACCCGCTACGACTCCGGCGGCCAAATCGCCGCCGTCGTGCACCAGGCAGCCTTCTCTCACCGTGCGCTCAACCGATGGACCGCTGGGAAGCGCCATGGGCAGGTGCCCGGCCACTGGTGCAACGGGCCGATCGAATACCTCGCCCGGGAAGGCAAGAACAAGCACGATCCGGGCACTGCCGGAGCAGGTTCCAGCGCCAGCGTGCTAGCCGCACGGGCAGTATCACGAAGGGGGATGCGTCATGGCAACCGCGACTGACCTGCAGGCCGGCCTGGCCTACGACATCGAGGGCACGGGCACCCCGATCGTCTTCCTCCACGGGCTGACCTTCGACCGGCGCACATGGCGGCCGATCATCGGCCGGCTGGACGGCGCCGTCACGAGCATCGCGATCGACCTGCCGGCGCACGGCGACAGCGGCGGCAGGCCGGCGCCGCTGGACAGGGTCGCCGAGCGGATCCACCAGCTGCTGCACTCACTGGGCCTCGACCGCCCGGTCGTCGTGGGCCACTCGATGGCCGCCGCGATCGCGGGACTCTACGCGTCCGCGCATCCGGCACGCGGCATCGTCTTGGTGGATCAGGCGACGGAAGTCCTGCCGTTCGCGCAGATGCTGCACCGGATCGCGCCGATGCTGCGCGGTCCGGCCTTCGGCCAGGTCTGGCCGGCCATCGAGAACAGCCTGGGGCTTGATCGCATCCCCGAACCGGCCCGCACGCTGGTGCTGGACACGCACAAGGTCAACCAGGACGTCGTGCT
>DASZAD010000124.1:0-3416 GCA_035945415.1 Streptosporangiaceae bacterium | reverse complement strand
TAGGCCAGGCCCTTGCAGTTCGTGTCGATCATCTGCTCCCACTCGTCCAGGTCGGACTCCTGGGCCGGGCTGAGGCCGAGGGCGAGGCCGGCGTTGTTCACCAGCACGTCGATCGCCGCGAACTCGGGCGGGAGCCCGTTGACCACGGCACTGACCGCGGTACGGTCCCGCACGTCCAGCGGGACGGGCAGGACCAGCGGGCCGAACTCCGCGGCCAGGTGATCGAGCCGGTCAGCCCGCCGGGCGGTGACCACGACGCGCGCCCCCGCCGCCGCGAACCGGCCCGCGATCGCGGCCCCGAAGCCACTGCTCGCGCCGGTGACGAAGACGGTGCCAGGCTGCGTGCTGGTCATGGCGATATCTTCTCATCGCGGGGCCCGGCCGGAGTGACTCGCCGGGCCCCGCCAAAGGCCAGCGGGGTGGAGGCCTTCACCGGCTAAACGCCACCGGTGCCGGGCCTATTACAGCCACCGGCCACCGCGGGCTGGTGGCGGGTGGTCACGACGCAGCGGGCACCTGCTCCGTGCAGATCACCCAGATCCGCGTGCGTGATGAGCAGTGCCCGTAGGCTGCGATCGTGGCCGGTCTGCTGGAGCTTGACAGCCTGAGCCGAAGGTTCGGCAGCGTGACGGCTCTTGACGATCTGAGCTTCAGCGTCCCGGCCGGACAGGTGGTGGGATTCCTCGGTCCCAATGGCGTGGGCAAGACCACGACTATGCGGGCCATCTTCGGCTTGACTGACCTGGACGCCGGCTCGGTGCGGTGGGACGGTGCCCCGATCGGGCCGGCCCAAAGGCGCCGCTTCGGCTACATGCCGGAGGAGCGGGGCTTGTATCCGAACATGCTCGTAGCCGAGCAGATCCAGTACATCGGCCGGCTGCACGGGATGGACGCGCCGGCCGCCGCCTCGGCTACTACCCGGTGGCTCGAGCGCCTCGCGCTGGCGGACCGGGCGACGAGCAAGGTCGAGACGTTGTCGCACGGCAACCAGCAGCGTGTGCAACTGGCGGCGGCGCTCGTTCACGACCCGGTGGCGCTGGTGCTCGATGAGCCTCTGGCGGGTTTGGATCCGGCCGGCATCGACGCCATCGGCGAGGTCCTCGTGGAGCAGGCTCACTCGGGGCGATGCGTGTTGTTCTCCAGCCACCAGCTCGACCTGGTCGAGGACCTGTGTGAGTCGGTGGTCATCATCGACCGCGGCCGGCTGGTGGCGAGCGGGACCGTCGATGAACTGGCCACCAGCGGGGCCCGGCGGCTCGCGGTCCGGGTGGAGGGGGATCGCCGGGGAGTGTGGGCGCGTGCCCTCCCCGGCGTCACCTCGTCTGAGGTGGATGGTGGTGAGGTCAGGCTCGTCCTCGGCCAGGCTGCCGACAGCGATGAGGTGCTGGACGCGGCACGATCCGCCGGCCGCGTCACGAAGTTCGTCTTCGAACGTCGCCGGCTCTCCGAGGTCTTCCGGGAGGCAGTGGGTCGATGAAGGCTCTGCCCGTCATTATCGCCGTCGTGGTGGCGGCGGCCCTCGTCCGGCTTCGGGTGCGCCGCCGCGGCGGGGGCACGTCGCCGCGGCGAGCCAGGCCCCAAGCCCGGACCGGGTTCCGGCTGGGGGGCCGGGGGCTCTTCGGCGACATGGGCCTGGTGGCCGGACGTGAGATCCGTGAACGGGTGCGGGGGCGGGTATTCCGGATCGTAACGGTCATCCTCTTCCTCGTCGTGACCGCCGCCGTGGTCATTCCCACGCTGCGCGCCGGGACGACCAGGAGCCAGCGGGTAGGCGTGGTGGCCGGCTCAGCGACACTTGAGGCCGGGCTGCAGGACCTGGCCAAGAGCGTGGGACTGTCCGTGCGACTCCTCAGGGAGCGGGACCTGTCGCAGGCGCGTGCCGCCCTCAGTGCCGGCCGGCTCGACATCGTGGTGGCCGGCACGGAGAAGATCCTGCTGAAGAATCCCATCTCGGATACTGACACCTCGGCGGGTGCCCGCTACATACGGGCTGTGTCCGTGGCCCTGGGTGCTCAGCGCGCCTTCACCCAAGCGGGGCTGACCCCGCAGCAGGCGGCTACGGTCGCCGGAGCCAGGCCGTTGCCGGTCGAGAGTATCCAGCCTGGCAAGAAGCCCCGCACGACGGCGGAGGCGACGGCGTTGCTCGGCGTGATCCTCATCTTCGTCGTGCTCACCCAGTACCTCACGTGGACGCTCATGGGAGTGATGGAAGAAAAGGCGAGCCGGGTGGTGGAGGTCCTGCTCGCCACGGTGCGGCCGATCCATCTGCTCGCCGGCAAGGTCATCGGGATCGGCGCGGTCGCTCTCGCCCAGGCAGTCGCCCTCGTCGCTTTCGCGCTGGCGCTGGCCGAGGCGGTCGGGTCGAGCCTGGTGCACGGCGCCCCTCCCCTCGTGGTCGCGGCCACGCTCGTCTGGCTGATTCTCGGGTATGCCTTCTACAGCTGGGTGTACGCCGCGGCGGGCTCGCTGGCCGAACGCCAGGACCAAGTTCAAAGCCTGGCACTGCCGCTGAGCGCGCCCCTCATCTTCGGCTACATCGTCTCCCTTCTCGGGGTCAGCTCAGGCACCCCCTCGCTGCTGGTGAAGGTGCTCGCCTATGTGCCACCCACCGCCCCGTTCGCCATGCCGGCCTTGGTCGGGTTCGGGGAGGCAACGTGGTGGCAGTTCCTGCTGTCCGTGCTGGTGAGCCTGGTGTGCACGCTCGGCGTGGCGCTTGTGGCGGCCCGGGTATACCGGACGGCGGTACTGCAAACCGGTGCATCGGTGCGGTTGCGCGAGCTGCTCCCGGCGCTGACCAAGAAAGTCACATCCAGCTAAGGGCGGCTCAGGCAGCCAGTTATGACGTGGCCCAGTTATGACGTGGCCCAGTTATGTCATGGCGCTGTGGGCGCGGGCGGCGACGAGGATGAGCTCGATGACCGTATCCAGGGACATCGCAGTGGAGTCGATCACCAGGTGGTACAGGGACGCGTCGGCCGGGTCGCACCGGTACAGGCGGCGGACGTAGGCGGTGCGGGCCTTGTCGGCCGTGAGCCGGCGCTGCCTCGCCTGCTCCTGGCTGATGCCGTCGATCGCGGCTCCCTGGGCGGCGCGGCGCTCAGCCGGGCCGTCGAGCCGGACGTGAAAGCCGCGGTCCTTGCCGAGCACGACCGCCCCCGCCCGGCCCAGGATCACGCCGCCACCGCCCTCGGCGAGCAGGCGACGGATCCCGGCCTCGCCGTAGCCGCGCAGGTGCTCGTCCTGGTGGTAGGTGGACGGCGGCGACTGGGTGGGCCCGGCCGGCATCGCCTGGGTGAGATGGGCCAGCAGCCGGTGCACCGGGGTGGCCTTGACCTCCTCCGCAGACAGCTGCTCATCGCACGGTCCGGGCTCCGCGACGTGACCCTCGGACGTGGTGACCCGCTGCAGGAAGGGCA
>DASZAD010000123.1:0-9661 GCA_035945415.1 Streptosporangiaceae bacterium | reverse complement strand
TATGGCTTGTTCCATCTCGAAGCCGACCTGCGGTGGATCGACTTGACCGCCGCCCGCCTCGACGTACTGGCACGGGAAGTGGGCGGTCCCGCACGCGTAGCTCTTCCCGGAGGATCACGATGACCAAGCAAGCCAATGCCGTCGGCGCGAGGGGCCGCGTCCCGGCACCAGACCCCCGGGGTTGCCTGATCGAGGCGCGCGATGTCGTGCGGTCGTTCGGCCAGACGCCGGCCCTTCGGGGGGCCAGCGTGTCGGTGACCGCGGGGGAGATCCTGGCGGTGATGGGGCCCAGCGGATCGGGCAAGTCGACGCTGCTGCACTGCCTGGCCGGGATCCTGACCCCTGACACCGGGGAGATCTGGTTCGACGGCCGCCGGATCGACGCGAAGGGTGAGGCCGAGCGCAGCGCGCTGCGCCGCGATCACTTCGGGTTCGTGTTCCAGTTCGGCCAGCTGGTGCCCGAGCTGACCGCGGAGGAGAACGTCGCGCTGCCGCTGCTGCTGGGCGGCGTCCGCCGGGCGGCCGCGCTGGAACGGGCCAGGCCCTGGTTCGAGCGGCTGGGCCTGGACGGTCTGGAGCAACGCCGGTCCGGCGAGCTGTCTGGCGGTCAGGCACAGCGCGTGGCGCTGGCCCGCGGCCTGGTCACCAGCCCTCGGGTGCTGTTCGCCGACGAGCCGACCGGGTCCCTGGATTCGCTGGCCGGCGAGCTGGTCATGGACCTGCTGACCACCGCCGTCCGAGACCAGGGCACCACGGTGGTGCTGGTCACCCACGAGCCCCGGGTAGCCGCCTACGCCGATCGCGAGGTCATCGTCCGCGACGGCAAGGTGAACGCGCTGGCCGCGGGGCGGGTCGCGTCATGATCCGCCTAGGTCTGCGGTTGACCCTGACCGGGGGGAGGGAAGCCGCGGTCCGCCTGATCCTGATCGCCGCCGCCGTGGCGCTGGGCGTCGGCCTGGTGCTGATCAGCCTGGCCGGCATCAACGCGGTCAACACGCAGAACGCCCGGTACGCATGGCTGGGAACCGGCGGCGGAGGGACGTCGTCCACGGGACCGGCGAACTCCTCCGCGACCGGAAAGACGTCAGCCGCCGACCCGCTGTGGTGGCTGCTGCAGGCGGACCATTTCGACGGCCAGACCATCGCCCGGGTCGATCTCGCCGCCACCGGACCCCGCTCGCCGGTTCCGCCGGGCATCCCGCGCCTGCCCGGGCCGGGACAGTTCTACGCCTCGCCCGCGCTCAGCGCCCTGCTGCACTCCACCCCGGCCGGCGAGCTCGGCGACCGTTTCCCCGGGCACCAGATCGGCGCTATCGGCGCCGCGGCGCTGCCCGCCCCCAACTCGCTGGTCATCATCATCGGCCACACCGCGGGCCAGCTCTCGCGTGTCCCAGGGGCCGTGAAGGTCACCAGCATTTCACCCATCACGCCCAGCAGCTGTGGTGGCTCAGACTGCGCCATCGTCGGCGGCATCAACTCGAGCGGAATCGACCTCGTCCTGTCGGTCATCACCGCCGCGCTGCTGTTCCCTGTGCTGATCTTCATCGGCACCGCGACCCGGTTGTCGGCGGCGCGTCGGGAGCAGAGGTTCGCCGCGATACGCCTGGTTGGCGCGACGCCGCGACAGGTCTCCGTGATCTCCGCCGTCGAGTCGACCGTCGCCGCCGTGGCGGGCGTGGCCGTCGGCTTCGGCCTGTTCTTCCTGCTCCGCACGCCACTGGCGGCGCTTCCCTTCACCGGTGCCCCGTTCTTCCCCAGCGACCTGTCGCTCAGCCCGGTAGACATCCTGGCCGTCGCCCTCGGCGTCCCGGTGGCGGCGTCGGCCGCCGCACTGCTGGCGCTGCGGCGGGTGCAGATATCCCCGCTCGGCGTGACCCGGCGCGTCACCCCGCGCCCTCCCCGCGCCTGGCGGCTGGTCCCGTTGCTGGCCGGCCTGGCCGAGCTCGCCTACTTCGTCGCCGCCGGGCATCCCAAGACCATCGGCGGCCAGGTCCAGGCGTTCCTACCCGGCTTCCTGCTGATCATGGCGGGGCTGGTCATCGCCGGGCCATGGCTCACCATGACCGGCGCCCGGCTCATGGCCAGGCACGCCCGCCGGCCCGCCACGCTCATCGCCGCGCGGCGGCTCGCTGACAACCCCCGGGCCGGGTTCCGCGCCGTCAGCGGCCTGGTCCTGGCCCTGTTCGTCACCACCGTGGCCGTCGGCGTGATCACCACGATCATCGCCAACCGCGGCGCCCCCAGCGGCGGCACGGCAGCCAGCGACACCCTGACCACACAGCTCGGCTACGGCCCGGGCGAGGCGATCAGCATCTCGGGCAGGCCCGCGTCGGCCCCGGTCTCCTCCGCGTTGCTGACCCGGTTGCACGCCATCCAAGGAGTCCGGGCCGTGACGCTGATCCACACCGACCCCCTCGGTATCACCATCCCCGACGCGAAGCTGGGCCTGCCGTCATCGCTCGCCCCCATGCCGGCCGGGCTGATCTCGTGCGCGCAGCTTTCCCGCTTCCCGCTGCTCGGGCGCTGCCCGGCCGGGGCGCAGGCGGCGGGCATCCCGCCTGCGGGCATCGTCGACTGGCAGCGTTCCCAGGCCTCGACCGTCTGGCCCGCCGCCGCCATCACGGCCCAGCGTTTGGAGCGCCTCCCGGTGCAGGCGATCTTCGTGGGCACGAACGGGTCAACGCAGGCGATCGAGCGGGCTCGCACCGTCCTGGAGCTCGCCTACCCCAATCTGGCCGCCGCCCCCGCCACCATCGGCGACCTCAGCGCGCAGGGCGGCCGCGTCAGCCTGGAGTACGAGCAACTGGCCCAGGTGGTAATCCTGGTCAGCCTGCCGATCGCCGGCTGCACCCTGGCGGTGAGCGTGGCCGCCGGCCTGACCGACCGCAAGCGCCCGTTCAGCCTGCTGCGGCTCACCGGAGCCCCCCTGGGCGTGCTGCGCCGCGTGGTCGCCCTGGAAAGCGCGGCCCCGCTCCTGATCACCGCCGTGCTGTCGACGGGACTGGGGTTCCTGGCCGCCGGGCTGTTCCTCAGCGCGCAGATGGGCTACTCGCTCCGGCCGCCGGGACCCGAGTACTACGTCATCGTGCTCGCCGGGCTCGTCGCCTCCCTCGGGATCATCGCCTCGACCCTGCCCGTGCTGAACCGGATCACCGGGCCGGAAACCGCCCGCAACGAGTGACGGGTGCTCGCCAGGCCCAGCGGAGTATGCCAACGAGATACGACGGTCAGCCAGCCGGGAATTACCCGGACAGCGACGCTGTTCGGGCGGCAGGAAGGCCAGCAGGGCGGCCCGTCACGGGAAGTGACGTGGGCTGATGGAGAAGGCGATCTTGCTGGCCGTGGCGGCAAGCTTCTGCACCGCCACGGCTTCGGTGGCTCAGCGCCAAGGGGCCACCGTGGCCGGCGGTGGATCCCATCTCACCGCGCGGATCAGGCGAACCGTCCGGCTGCGCGCTTTGACCCGCGTGCTGTCAGGGGTAGATCGGGGTAGGCCTTACTGACGTGGACTTGCCCTTGATGCTGACTCCACTGAACGCAAGTCCTGAGGGGGCTCCGGTGAAGCTGGCCGGGTAGACCTGCAGGTCCAGGGTCTGCGGTGTCGTGTTCGTGTCCTGCGCGCAGCCACAGGTGCCGATGTTGCCGTTGGGGTCGACCTTGACCAGCCAGATCCCGGGGCCCCCATAGGTCATGTCCGGTGTCCACGAGTCTCCCGTGGCCGCGAAGCCGCCGTCGCTGGTCTGGACGATGCCGTTGAAGACGTTGCCGGCGTTCGAGGTGAGTCCGCTGTAGCTCTTCTGCCAGACAATGTTCCCGGACCCGTCGGTCTTCACCATCCAGCCGTTGACGGCCTGCTGGAACACATCGCTCTCCCCGGCGAGCACGTAGCCTCCGTCAGACGTGGCGACCGCCCCGCCCTGTTCGCTGGTGTGGTCGTAGCTCCCATTGACGCCCCCATACCCCCTCTGCCAGGCGATGTTGCCTTGAGCGTCGAGCTTGACGAGGAAGAACAGATTCTCAAATGGGTAGCTGCGAGCCTGCACCGTGCCCGAAAGAACAAAGCCGCCGTCCGCCGTCTGGAAGATGGGATAGGGCGAGCTCCCCGCGGGACCGCTCAGCCAGTTCGTGCCGTAGTAGGCGTTCGACCATTGCACGGCGCCACTCGCATCCAGCTTCGTGACCACCAGGACATCGGCGTAACCCGAGCTGAAGTGGGCGTCCGCGACGCCAGAGGCAATGTAGCCCCCGTCGGAGGTGTGCTGAATGGACTCGAACGTGAAGTTGGCGCCGGAGAAGGCGCCAGGAAACGACTGATCTGTCTCGTAGTAGGTCCTCGACCACTGGAGCGACCCGGCTGCGGTGATCTTCATGATCAGGGCGTGAAGGGTGAACGCGGGAGTCGTCGTCTCGTTGCCTGCGGTGACGAAGCTTCCGTCGGGTAGCGTCGCGAGCGTGGCCGCGCCTGCCGCAACGGCTCCGGTCAGGTCATGCTGCCAGAGAATGGATCCTTGGCTGGTGAGCTTGGCAAACCAGCCGCAGCCCAGACCGCAGGCAGGATTGTCAAAGTCGCCGCCGGCGAGAATGAGCCCGCCATCCGAGGTGCCACTGACGGCGCTCGCCGACTGCGCTGCGCTGGCACACGTCGAGTAGAGCTGTTGCCAGACGTTCTGGCCGCCCGCGGACGTGACCGCGACCAGCCACGCACCGCCCCTGAAAGGGTGGCGTGTCTTGAAGCAGTAGTTCGGCTGGAACGCGTCGTCCCCGCCCACGACGACGGTGCCATCGGAGAGTTGCGTCACCGAGTTGCCGGTCTGCGACGCCTGAGCGTACGGAGAGAGCGCGTAGGTCCAGACCTTGTTGAACGGTCCGGCGGCCGGGGACGGTGCCGGCTGTCCACGGACCGGCAGGCCAAGAACCGGCAGCACCGCCGCAACTACCGAGAGGGGCACCAGTCTCCGCCGCCAGCAGACTAGGAATTTCGTCCGATCTCGGGCCACGTGATCCGCCTCCTCGCGACGGCGGTCGCCGGGGCGGGCGACGGCGACGGCAATGGCTTCCTGACCATGGGCCGCCCGGTCTCTGCCCGGTATTCGTAGCCGCTGCCGCGGCGGCTTGGTCCCGTCTGGCTCGTCAGCGACTGAGGCCGCGCGGAGGCAGGACCACCAGGTAGGCGGCCACCGCGGCGACCAGGCCGGCCAGGGTGATCCACGCGGACGCTCCCGGTGTGGCGGTCAGCACCGCGAGCAGCGCGCCGGTGGCCGCCAGGGCGGCCAGCACGCCGGGGACCAGCAGGCGCAGCCAGCGGCGAGCGGCGGCGCCGGGCAGCCGGGCCGGCGTGTCGAGCAGCAGCAGGTAGCAGAGCAGCAGCAGCCCTTCGCCAGCCAGCGCGACGGCGCCGAGCCTGGAGGCCGCGCACTGGATGATGGCTGCCACCGCCGCCACCGTGCCTGGCCAGGTCCACAGGCCCGGCGCGGCGGCGAGCACCGCGACCAGCCCGACGTCGGCGACCGGATACGCCCAGGAGGGCTCGGCGCTGACCGGGACGCCGACGAGCACGAGGCCGGCCAGCATGGCCACCAGCCGCAGGGCCATCACCCCGACCTGCCCGGCCTCCAGCGGTGATCCGATCGTCCGGCCCGCCCCTGACGCCGGTGGCGGGCCGGCCCCGGCCACGGGGCCAGGCTGCCCGGGCTCCAGCTCCAGCCCGGACGCTTCGCGCCGGCTGGCGGACCGGCCCGGTCCGGACGCCCGCCGCCACCTGGCCAGCATCAGCGCCGCCGTCCCGCCGCCACCGGCACCCGCCTGACCGGGGCCAGCACGGCGTCGAGTTCCTCACCCGCGCCCCAGCTGATCACCGGGACGCCCGCATTGGCCAGCCCGGACCGCAGCACCTCCCGGTCCAGCCGCCACAGCCGCAGGGCCAGGCTGGCCAGCTTCGGCGGTTGCGTCTCGGGCGGGTCCTGGCGCAGCACGTCCACTACCACCAGCGAGAAGCCGCGGGCTTGCAGGTCGGAGATCGCCGTGAGGGTGCGCGGGTCGAGCAGCGGCGAGAACAGGACCACGAGCGCTCCCGGCGGCAGCGCGGTGCGCGGGATGCGGCCGAGGTCGGGCATGACCTCGCTGTCGTAGCGGAGGTCGAGGACTGTCTCGGCGATCCGGTAGAACTGCCGCTCCCCGGGGGCCGGGCCGAGCCAGCGGAGCATGCCGCCGAGCGTCACCACGCCGGCCCGGTCCCCGATCCGCAGGTAGGCGGAGACGAGCGCGGCGGCGCCGTGCACGGACGTGTCGATCGTGCTGTCGCCCGGCGGGCCGACCTCGGAGAACGCGTCGATCATGACCACCAGGTCGGCGGCCCGCTGCGCGGCTCGCTGGTTGACGTGCAACTGCCGGCGGCGGCTGGTGGCGGCCCAGTTCACGTCCCGCAGCCGGTCGCCGGGCAGGTAGGGCCGCACGGCGGTGAGCTCGATGCCCTCGCCGGCGGCCCGGCCGGTGTGCTCGCCGATACGGCGCAGCAGGTCGGGCGGCACCAGCCGGGCCCGGGTGACGGGCGGCCTGGGGTACACGTCGATGGTCCCGGCCGGCAGCGCCAGCGTCGCCGTCCATACGCCGCCGCGGCTGCGGCAGGTCACGTGGACTGTTCCGAGCTGGTGCCGCCCCCAGATGGCCGGGGATATCGTCCACCGCGCCTCGGCCCGGCCGGCGCGTATCTCGGATTGCACCACGGCCCCCGACACCAGGCTCAGCCCGTCGGGCAGCTCGAGCCGGGAGGAGATCTCGTCCATCACGTCGCCAGGCGCCGTCGTGAGGATCAGCTCGACCTCCTCGCCCTCAAAGCAACGTTCGGGTGACGCCACGATAGTGACGTCCACCGCTTTCGGCCGCCGTCCGCGCGGGGCCGCGGCCGCCGTGGCGAGCAGCGGAGCGGCCAGCAACATGAGCGCGGCATGCCCGGAGACCAGCGCGGCCGCCAGGGCCAGCAACGCGACCGTGGCCAGCCGGCGAAAGCCGCGACTGGTCCGCCACCGAACGGGACGTCTCAATGGCCTACAGCCGCCTGGGTCCGCGGTACCGGCACCTCGCCCAGGATCTCCGTCACGATGTTCTCGCCGGTGACCTGCCGGACCCACATCTCCGGACGCAACACGAGCCGGTGGGCGAGCGCCGCCACCGCGACCGTCTTGACGTCCTCGGGCGAGACGAACTCCCGCCCCGCCAGCATCGCGTGCCCCCGGGCGAGATGGACCACGGCGAGCGTCCCACGGGGGCTGGCACCGACCATGACCATCGGGTGGTCGCGGGTCGCCGTCACCAGGTCCACCACGTAGCCGAGCACGTCGGGATCGATGTGGATGAGCTCGACCGCCTCCCGCAGGGCGAGCACCCCGGCGGCGTCGGTGACCTGGCGCGGCTGCGGCGGGGCCGAACCGCGCTCCAGCCGCCGCCGCACCATCTCGGCCTCGCCGCCGCGATCCAGGTAGCCGAGCCTGATCCGGGCGATGAACCTGTCGAGCTGCGCTTCTGGCAGCGGGTACGTGCCTTCGTACTCGATCGGGTTGTCGGCGGCCAGCACGACGAACGGCGCGGCCAGCACGTGCGTCTGGCCATCCGCGCTGACCTGTCCCTCGCCCATGGCTTCCAGCAGCGCGGCCTGGGTCTTCGGCGGGGTGCGGTTGATCTCGTCGGCGAGCAGCAGGTTGGTGAACACCGGCCCGGGGCGGAAGGTGAGGTCACCGGTGCGCGGGTCGAAGACGGGGGCGCCGGTCAGATCGGCGGGGAGCATGTCCGGCGTGAACTGAACCCGGGTGAATCGCAGCCCGAGCGCGGCGGCGAACGTGCGGGCCAGCAGCGTCTTGCCCAGTCCGGGCAGGTCCTCGATGAGGATGTGCCCGGCGGCCAGGATGCCGAGCAGCACCATCGAGACCGGCTCGTGCTTGCCCACGATGACGCGCTCGACCTCGGTCATGATCCGCGCGCACTGCGCCACGACGTCGTCCTGCCCGCTGGTCACAGCTCCTCCAGTCTGGTCACGAGGCGGGCCAGGGTGGCCAGGCTCACCCCGGAGGCGCCGCTGTCGTACGAGGGCGGCGCGGAGGGATCGACCAGCGGCCACAGGTCCGAGCCGATGAGCGCGCGCGCCTGCCCCGGCCGGGCTCTCGCGTCCAGCCCGTAGCGTTCAGCCAACCTGGCGGCGAGCAGCCTGACAAGGAGCGGGCGGACACCGTGATCGTAATGACGCCGGGACGTTGCCGCCCACCCCAGGTCGGCGTAGATCTTGCGGTAGGCGGGGAAACTCTCCGCGTCGTCGTCCTTACGCCGGGGACGATTACGCCGAACGAAGCGGTGGGCTCCTTCGCCCGCGGGCAGGGCGGCCCGGGTGGCCAGCAGCGCCAGCACGGCGACCGCGGTACCCGCCGTCACCATCCCGGCCGGACCCCCTGCGACGTAGGCGGCGGCCAGGCCGCCCGCCGCGGCCACCACCAACGCCACACCGATCGCCCCCAGGAGCCGGCGGCTCCGCCCGGCCAGCTCCACCTCGCCATCCGCGGCCTCTGGCGGCCTCATACCCTGGCCGGTCAGCGGCCTCACTGCGGGACCTTCGCCGGGCCTGCGGCCAGATCCGACCGCAGGCGCGCGAGCGCGCTCATCGCCGCCTCGCGGTCCGGTTCGCCGATCGGCCCGCCGCCGTATCGCGCCTGCCGGAACAGGCCGGTCAGCTCGCCCGCGGCGGCGGAACGGATCAGCCCGCCGGCCGAGGCCCGGGCCAGGATCTCGGCCGGGGTGTCCGCGTCTTCCGGCGCGGCGCCGGCGCTGGCCAGGCTCCCCTCCATCGCCGCGTAGCAGGCGATGATCGCCTCGCGCGGGTCGGCCACGTCGTCCAGCGCGGCAGCGCCGGCCGACAGCGCCTCCGACAGCGCGCTCTCCTCGTCGAGCTCATCCGGCTCCTCACCGGCCAGCGCCGCCAGGCGACGACGCCGTGCCACGATGATCGCCACGATCAGCGCCAGGACGGCCAGGACTACACCGGTCACGATGGGCCAGGACCCGCCGGAGTAGCCGTCCCCCGTGTGGGTCACCCCGTGCAGATGCCTGGTGAGCTGCGGCAGCCGGAGGCCGTGGCCGGTGCCGTGGAACAGGTTGCGGATCAGGTAGGTGAGCGGACTGCCGATGATCGCGATGATGAAGAAGAACAGCGCCCACTTGAGCCATCCGGGTACGGCCGGGTTGCTGGCGGCCCGGGCGCGCTTGCGCCGCAGCCGCCGCAGCCGGATCATCAGCCCGATCATCAAGATGCTGGACACGAGGGCGACGCCGGCCGCCACGCCGAAGATGTCATACAACGCCGTCCCGGTCACCCTGGCTGCCCACGGCTCCGAACCGGAGGCAAACGCCCCCCGGGCCCGCAGCCCGATCGCCGCGATCGCGCACAGGGCGATGACCGCGCCGGCCCGCCACAGCGAGGACAGAACCCAGGGCCGGCGGCCGCCCTCCTGGCTCCCCGGCTCGGGCGGCTGGCTCACGGGCACCGCCTCCGGCACTTGGTGGCGATGCTGTTCTACCCGATCCACGTGCCGGATATCGCGGAATGGCCGGGTTCCCCGGCCCGGCCGGGCGAAGCCCGGCACCGGGGGATTCCGGGGTTCGTACCCCCGGCCCCCGGACC
>DASZAD010000122.1:0-14652 GCA_035945415.1 Streptosporangiaceae bacterium | reverse complement strand
GCGGCCACCGCCCCGCCCGCTTGCTCGACCTGGTCGATCAACTCGGTGGCCGCGGCCTCGATGTCATCGGTCATGGACTCGATCGCGTAGGAGCCTGCGAACGGATCGGCGGTCGCGGTCAGGTCGCTTTCGTAGGCGATCACCTGCTGGGTGCGCAGCGCCAGGGTGGCCGCCTTTTCGCTGGGCAGCCCGATCGCCTCGTCGTAGGAGTTCGTGTGCAGCGACTGGGTGCCCCCCAGCACGGCGGCCAGCGCTTGGATGGCCACCCGGACCAGGTTCACCTCGGGTTGCTGGGCGGTGAGCTGCACCCCGGCAGTCTGGGTGTGGAAGCGCAGCATCTGTGACTTCGGGTCGGCGGCCCCGAACTCCGCGCGCATGATCCGGGCCCAGATCCGGCGGGCGGCGCGGAACTTCGCGATCTCCTCCAGCAGCGTGGTCCTGGCCACGAAGAAGAACGACAGCCGGGGGGCGAAGTCGTCTGTCGCCAGCCCCGCGCCGAGGGCGGCGCGGACGTACTCCTTGGCGTTGGCCAGCGTGAACGCGATCTCCTGCACGGGGGTCGCCCCGGCTTCGGCCATGTGGTAGCCGGAGATGGAGATGGTGTTCCACCGGGGGATCTCCGTGCGACAGTACGCGAACGTGTCGGCCACCAGGCGCAGGGACGCCTGCGGCGGGTAGATGTATGTGCCGCGGGCGATGTACTCCTTGAGAATGTCGTTCTGGACGGTTCCGTTCAGGCTGCGCGGGCTGATCCCCTGCTCCTCCGCCACGAGCTGGTAGAGGAGCAGCAGGACGGCCGCCGGAGCGTTGATCGTCATCGACGTCGAGACCTGGTCCAGCGGGATGCCCTCCATCAGCCGGCGCATGTCCTCGATGGAGTCGATGGCCACGCCGACCCGGCCGACCTCGCCGTGCGCCATCGGGGAGTCGGAGTCGTACCCCATCTGGGTGGGCAGGTCGAAGGCGACCGACAGCCCGGTGGTGCCCGCCTCGATGAGCTGGTGGTAGCGGCGGTTGGAGTCGGCCGCCGTGGCGAAGCCGGCGTACTGCCGCATCGTCCAGGGCCTGGTGGTGTACATGGTGGGGTAGATACCGCGGGTGAACGGGTACTCGCCCGGCTGGCCCAGCTTCTCCTCCGGGCTGAAGCCCCGCATCCGCTCTGGGCCGTACACGGCCTCGATGGGCAACCCCGACTCCGACTCGCGTGTCATGAGCCAAGGCTAAGGCGGATACTGGGAGTGGCCCAGCGGCACCCGGGGTAGGAGGAGGTGATGGCCGTCTCCGCCATCGCCCTGTCAATGGCCAGTTACGCTGCCGGGCGGGTCATGAGCCACGGAGCGTACCTTGTAGCCACCGGTCACAGCAGGCACGTGGGAAGCGGCGCGGCCGTGGGCGGCGTGCTCGCGATCTTGATCATCGCCCTGCTCGCAATCATGCTCCGGCGCTGGCACACTGCCACCAACATCCGGCGGCGTGAGGAGGAGCTTCGCGAGGCAGACCGCCGCCCCCCGGAGCCCTAGACCCTACTCGGCGTGCCGGTCTTCGACATCGTGACGTTCACCGACGTGGTCTGCCGCGCCCTGACCCGCCGGCGGGTCTTAACATCGCCACGGAACGGTCAGACCAAGATCGATGGGGACTTTTATGGCCGGGATTAATAGAAACTCCCCGTCGATCTTGGAGCAGCGCGGCCTGATACGGCATCCCGTCCCGCCGGCCGGCGAGATCCGTCAGGGGGCGAGCCGATCCGGTCGCACCGGAGCCCCAAGCAGTCTGCCCGGCCCGGCCGGACCCGCCGGGAGCAGGCCGATCCGGTCCCTGACCTGGATCATGGTCTCCCCGGCCGTCCGGCTGGCGCGGGCCGCGCCACGGGCCAGCAGCCGGTCGAGCTCGGCCTCGTCGGCCAGCATCTTCTCGGTCCGCTCCCTGATCGGCGCGAATGTGGCCACCACCAGCTCGGCCAGCTCGCGCTTGAAGGCGCCGTAGCCGATTCCCGCGTGTGAGCCCACCACCTCGGGCACGCTCTGCCCGGACAGCGCGGAATAGATCCGCAGCAGGTTGGTGATCCCCGGCTTGGTCTCCTCGTCGGCGGTGATCTCGGAGCCCGTGTCGGTCACCGCCCTGGCGATCTTCCTGCGGATCACGTCCGGCTCGTCGAGCACGTCCACGATGCCCTGCGGCGAGGACGACGACTTGCTCATCTTGGCCGAGGGATCCTGCAAGTCGTTGATCTTGGCCACGCCGGGCAGGATGTAGGGCCCTGGCATGGCGAAGACCCGACCGTACCTGTGGTTGAACCGCTGCGCCAGATCCCGGGTCAGCTCCAGGTGCTGCCGCTGGTCCTCGCCCACGGGCACCAGGCCGGTCTGGTACAGCAGGATGTCGGCGGCCTGCAGGATCGGGTAGGTGAACAGGCCGACGCTGGCCTGCTCCACGCCGCCCCGGGCCGACTTGTCCTTGAACTGGGTCATCCGGCTGGCCTCGCCGAAGCCGGTGATGGTGCCGAGCACCCAGGCCAGCTCGCTGTGCTCGGCCACGTGGCTCTGCACGAACACGATGCAGCGCTCGGGGTCCAGCCCGGCCGCGAACAGCTGGGCGGCCGCCACCCTGGTCCGGCGGCGCAGCAGGACCGGGTCCTGAGGGACGGTGATCGCGTGCAGGTCCACCACGCAGTAGATGGCGTCGTGGGTGTCCTGCATGGCCACCCACTGCCGCACCGCGCCCAGGTAATTTCCCAGGTGGAAGGAGTCGGCAGTGGGCTGGATCCCGGAGAACACCCGGGGCCTGCGCGGCCGGGGCGGCTGAGTCATGCCCCGAGTCTAGGGCGTGTCCCGCCGGTCTTCGGTGGCACGGTCCGGAGTCGCTGGGTTACCACCCGTCGGCGCCGGCGCCGGCCAGCGGGACGATGTGCGGGCCGCCCAGCAGGAGCGCGTCCGCGACCGTGTCGTCGCCTGCCTCCTGCGCGGCGCGTTCCGCGGCGATCTTCGCCTGGTAGTGCTCGACCTCGCGCGTCGTCTGCCGCCAGTCCCAGCCGAGCTGCCCGGCCATCAGGTCCGCCGCCTCGGCGGCCACCGACAGCCCCTGATCCCAGGTCTCGATGGAGATGTGGGTACGACGGGCCAGCACGTCGTAGAGGTGGCGGGCGCCCTCGTGCGAGGCCCCGTAGACGATCTCCGCCCGCAGATAGTCATCCGCGCCGGTGAGCGGCTCGCCCAGCCGGGGATCCGCCTCGATCAGGCTGAGCACCTCGCCGATCAGCGTGCCGTACCGCTGCAGCAGATGCTCGATCCTGGCCACGTGCAGGCCCGAGGCCCGGGCCAGATGGTAGCGGGAGTTCCACAGGGCCGGGAAGCCTTCCGCGCCGACCAGGGGCACCTGGTGCGTGCAGGACGGCGCCACCCGCCCGTCCAGGGCGTGCGCCACCGCGTCCACGGCGTCCCTGGCCATCAGCCGGTACGTGGTGTACTTCCCGCCGGCGATCATCACGAGGCCGGGCACCGGGTGGGCGACGGTGTGCTCCCGGGACAGCTTGGAGGTCTCCTCGGATTCGCCGTACAGCAGCGGGCGCAGGCCCGCGTACGTGCCTTCCACGTCCTGCCTGGTCAGTGGGATCTGGAGGATCCTGTTGACCTGGGCGAGCAGGTAGTCGACGTCGGTGGCGCTGGCGGCCGGGTGGGCCTTGTCCAGCGTCCAGTCGGTGTCCGTGGTGCCGATGATCCAGTGCCGGCCCCACGGGATCACGAACAGCACGCTGAGCGGCGTGCGCAGGATGATGCCGCTGCCGGAGTGGATGCGGTCCCTGGGCACCACCAGGTGCACGCCCTTGGAAGGCCGCACGTTGATGATGCCGCGCCCGCCCACCATGGCCTGGATGTCGTCCGTCCACACGCCGGTCGCGTTCACCACCTGCTGGGCACGGATCTCCAGCTCGGCCCCGGTCTCCACGTCCACGGCCCGCACGCCGGTCACCCGCTCGCCCTCGCGCAGGAACCCGGTCACCCGGGTGCGGGAGGCGACCCTGGCGCCGTAGCTGGCGGCGGTGCGCAGCAGGTTGATGACGAACCTGGCGTCATCCACCTGCGCGTCCCAGTACCTGATCGCGCCGTGGACCGTCGACCGCTTCAGCCCCGGGGCCAGCTCCAGGGCGGCGCGCCTGGTGAGCTGCTTGTGCCCGGGCAGGCCGCGGACCTGGCCCAGCGAGAAGCCGAGCATGTCGTACAGCCGGATACCGGAACCCAGGTACGCCCGCTCCCAGCCGCGATGGGTAAGCGGAAACAGGAACGAGACGGGCCGGATCAGGTGCGGAGCGATTCGCTGCAGCAGCAGCGCCCGCTCCGTGAGCGCCTCCCGGACCAGGCCGAAGTCGAACTGTTCCAGGTAGCGCAGCCCGCCGTGGATGAGCTTGCTCGACTGCGACGAGGTGCCGGAGGCGAAGTCCCTGGCCTCCACCAGGCCCACGGACAGGCCCCGGGTGGCCGCGTCGAGCGCGACGCCCGCGCCGGTCACCCCTCCGCCGATTACGAGAACCTGGTGTTCCTGCCCGCCCAGCGCAGCCAACGCGGCCGCACGCTCGGCACTGCCCAGCGCCGCGGCCCGCCTGTCGGCGCCGAGCGCGGTCACCTCTCCGGGTCCCGGGATGGCTGTCTGCATCCCCCGAGTCATCACATTATCGAACGGTACCGCGCGAAGCTTGGTGACAAGCGCAGGACCGCACCCTACCCCGGCCGGCCTCCCGGCACTACCACGACCTCCACCCGCTGGAACTCCTTGAGATCGGAGTACCCGGCCGTGGCCATGGACCGGCGTAGCGCTCCCATCAGGTTCATCGAGCCATCCGGCACCGTGGACGGGCCGTGCAGGATCTGGCGGAGCGAACCGATCGTGCCCACCTTCACCCGCGCGCCCCGCGGCAGTTCGGGGTGATGCGCCTCGCTGCCCCAGTGGTAGCCGCGGCCGGGCGCCTGGGCGGCCCGGGCCAGCGGCGAGCCGGCCATCACCGCGTCGGCGCCGACACCGACGGCCTTGGCGATGTCCCCGCTGTGGGTCATGCCGCCGTCGGCGATCACGTGCACGTACCGGCCGCCTGATTCGTCCAGATACTCGCGGCGGGCCGCGGCCACGTCCGCGATCACGGTGGCCATCGGCACCGCCACGCCGAGCACGGCCGCGGTGGTGTGGCCCGAGCCGCCGCCGAACCCGGCCAGCACCCCGGCCGCACCGGTGCGCATCAGGTGCAGCGCCGCGGTGTAGGTGGCGCAGCCGCCCACGATGACCGGGACGTCGAGCTCGTAGATGAACCGCTTGAGGTTCAGCGGCTCGGCCTGGCCGGAGACGTGCTCAGCCGACACCGTGGTCCCGCGGATCACGAAGATGTCCACGCCGGCGTCGATGACGGCCTTGTGGTACTGCACCGTGTGCTGCGGTGACAGCCGGGCCGCAGTGGTGACTCCGGCCCGCCGGATCTCCTCGATCCTGCGGCCGATCAGGTCCTCCTTGATCGGCTCGGCGTAGATCGCCTGCAGCCTGGTGGTGGCGGCGGACTCGGGAAGCTCGATGATCTCGGCCAGCAGCGGCTCCGGGTCCTCGTACCGGGTCCACAGCCCCTCCAGGTCGAGCACCGCCAGGCCGCCCAGCTCGCCGATCTCGATCGCCGTCCGCGGCGACACCACGCTGTCCATGGGGCAGACGACCAGCGGCAGCTCGAACCGGTAGGCGTCGATCTGCCAGGCGATAGACACCTCTTCCGGGTCCCTGGTGCGCCGGGACGGAACCAGGCCGATCTCATCCAGCGAATAGGCGCGCCTACCGCTCTTGCCCCGGCCGATCTCCATCGGGGTCATGGTGAGTGCCGTCCCCCGTAGTTAGGCGCCTCCACGGTCATCTGGACGTCGTGCGGGTGGCTCTCCACCAGCCCGGCGCCGGTGATCTGAATGAACTTCGCCCGCTGCAGCTCGCCGATCGTGCGGGCGCCGCAGTAGCCCATGGCGGCGCGCAGACCACCGGTGAGCTGGGTGGCCACGGCGGCCAGCGGGCCGCGGTAGGGGACCTGGCCTTCTACGCCTTCGGGGACGAGCTTGTCCTCGGACAGCACGTCGTCCTGGAAGTACCGGTCCTTGGAGTAGGAGCGGCCGCGCTCCCGGCCGCGCATGGCCCCGAGTGACCCCATCCCCCGGTACAGCTTGTACTGCTTGCCGCCGACGAAGATCCGCTCGCCCGGGCTCTCCTCGCAGCCGGCCAGCAGGCCGCCGAGCATCACCGTGTCGGCCCCGGCGGCGATGGCCTTGGCGATGTCGCCCGAATACTGCAGCCCGCCGTCGCCGATCACGGGAACGCCGGCCGCCTGGGCCGCCTGGGCCGCCTCGTAGATGGCGGTGACCTGCGGCACCCCGACCCCGGCCACGACCCGGGTGGTACAGATCGAGCCGGGTCCGACCCCCACCTTCACGGCGTCCGCGCCCGCCTCGATCAGCGCCTGCGCCCCCGCCCTGGTGGCGACGTTCCCGCCGATCACGTCCACGCTGGTGTTGGCCTTGATCTGGGCGACCATGTCCAGCACCGGCTGCGCGTGCCCGTGGGCGGTGTCCACGACCAGGAAGTCCGCGCCCGACTCGATCAGCGCCAGCGCCCGCCGCTTGGCGTCCTCACCCACGCCCACCGAGCCGCCGACCACCAGCCGGCCTTTGGCGTCTTTGGTGGCCTGCGGGAACTTCTCGCTCTTGGTGAAGTCCTTGACCGTGATCAGGCCGCGCAGCCGGCCGGCCGGGTCGACCAGCGGCAACTTCTCCACCTTGTGCCGTTTGAGCAGGGCCAGCGCCTCCGCCGCAGCGGCGCCGACCGGGGCGGTGACCAGCGGCATGGGGGTCATGACCTCGCTCACCCGCCGGCTGTGGTCGCTCTCGAACCTGATGTCGCGGTTGGTGACGATGCCCAGCAGGATGCCCTCGTCGTCGGTGACCGGCACACCGGAGATCCGGTAGGTGGCGCACAGCGCCTCCACCTCGGCCACTGTGGCGCTGGGCGGGCAGGTCACCGGGTCGGTGATCATGCCGGCCTCTGACCGCTTGACCATGTCCACCTGCTGCGCCTGTTCGTCGATGGACAGATTGCGATGCAGCACCCCGGCCCCGCCCTGCCGGGCCATGGCCACCGCCATCCGGGACTCGGTCACGGTGTCCATGGCCGATGAGATCAGCGGGATCCTCAGCGACAGGTTGCGGGTGAGCCTCGCGGTCAGATCCGCGTCGCTCGGCATGATCGTGGAGTGCGCGGGCAGCAGCAGCACGTCGTCAAAGGTCAGCCCCGGAAGGGCGAACTTGACGTCGTCGGCCATGGTCCCTCCCGGGCGGTGATGGTGAGTGCCCTCCATCCTAAGGGCCATCCCATGGTCACCGAGCGCCACGCGCCGCGCCGGTCACAACCAGCCGGAACTGGGCCTGACGACCTGCTCGCCAGCCCGGATCCCCAGCCCGGATCCCCGGGCTATGCCATCTGCTCCTGGACGGCGATCTTCCTGAGGCGGGCCAGCGCCCGGTGCTGCGCGACCCGTACCGCCCCGGGTGACATGCCGAGGACGTGACCGGTCTCCTCGGCGCTCAGTTCGGCGACCACGCGCAGGACGAGCAGGTCGCGAAGATGACCCGGCAGCCGCGCCAGCAGGTCCCTGGCCCGCTGCGCCTCCGCGGAGGCCACGGCCATCTCCTCAGGTCCCGGCCGGGCGTCCGGACCGTCGGGCAGATCTTCGGTGGGCACCGCCGACCTGGTGGCGCTGCGCAGCGCGTCCGCAACCTTGTGCGAGGCGATGCCGAACACGAACGACGCGAACGGCCGGCCCATGTCCCGGTAGCGGGGCAGCGCGGACAGAACAGCGATGCAGACCTCCTGGGCCACATCGTCCGCCGCGTGATAAAGGCCGGCGATCCGGCTCAGCCGGGTCCGGGAGTACTTCACCACCATCGGCCGCACCTGTTCGAGCAGGCTCTCGATCGCCTCGGGCTGGCCGCGGATGGCCATCTCGGTCAGCTCGCGCAAGCCGGGCAGGTCGCGGGTGTAGGGCGGGGCCTGCCGCGCCTCCCCCGCCGGCCCGGCCACGCGTCCCTTCGCCACGACAACATGATGCCCAGGTCAGGTGGGGACTATGGCTCCGCGCCGCACAAACGACAACGTCATGGTCGCGGAACAGCCGAGTCATGTTCGCGGAACAGCCGATCCGGGCGCCTGCGGGATGAGGCGCCCGGCGTCGGGGGTTCCAGGGGGTCGCCCCCGGAACGCCCGTCATCGGGGGGTCCAGGGGGTCGCCCCCGGGGCTAGCACGGCGGCCTGCGGCGAAGGCGACCGAAGGTCACCCAGCAGGCGAGGCCGGCTCGGCTCGTTCGTATTGCTCTAGTGCATGTGCCCGTGCGAGTGGCCGTGGCCCGCGGCGGCGTCGGCCTTCTCCTCCTCGGGCTTGTCCACCACCAGCGCCTCGGTGCTGAGCAGCATGCCCGCGATGGACGCGGCGTTCTGCACGGCCGAGCGGGTCACCTTGACCGGGTCCAGCACGCCCTGCGCCAGCAGGTCACCGTACTCGCCGGTGGCGGCGTTGAACCCGTGGCCCGGGCCGAGCGCGGCCACCCTGGAGACGACCACGGCGCCCTCGGCCCCGGCGTTCAGCGCGATCCACTTGCAAGGCTCGCTCAGCGCCCGGCGCACCACGCGCACGCCGGTCGCCTCGTCCCCGGTCTTCCCCAGGTCGGTCAAGTCGGTCGCGACCTGCACGAGAGTGCTGCCGCCGCCCGCGATGATGCCCTCCTCGATCGCCGCCCGGGTGGCCGAGATGGCGTCCTCGAGGCGGTGCTTCTTCTCCTTCAGCTCCACCTCGGTCGCCGCGCCCGCGCGCAGCACGCACACGCCGCCGGACAGCTTGGCCAGCCGCTCCTGCAGCTTCTCCCGATCCCAGTCGGAGTCCGTGGCGTCGATCTCGGTGCGGATCTGAGCGATCCGCTCCTGGATGGCGTCCTGGGCGCCCCCGCCGTCGATGATCGTGGTCGTGTCCTTGGTCACCACGATGCGGCGGGCCGCGCCGAGCATGTCCGGCCCGATCCGGTCGAGGGAGAGGCCCAGCTCCTCGCTGATGACCTGGCCGCCGGTGAGCACCGCCATGTCGGCGAGCATGGCCTTGCGCCGGTCACCGAACCCGGGCGCCTTCACCGCGGTGACGTTGAGCAGCCCGCGGATCTTGTTCACCACGAGCGTGGCCAGCGCCTCGCCTTCGACGTCCTCGGCTACGACCAGCATCGGCTTCTTCGACTGGGCGACCTGCTCCAGGATGGGCAGGAAATCGTTCATCGAGGTGATTTTGGCCGAGTGGAGCAGCACATAGGCGTCCTCGAGCACCGCCTCCATCCGCTCCTGGTCGGTCACGAAGTACGGGGAGATGTAGCCCTTGTCGAACTGGAGCCCCTCGGTGAACTCCAGCTCCAGGCCCATCGTCTGCGCTTCCTCGACGGTGATGACGCCGTCCGTGCCCACCTTGTCGAACGCCTCGGCGATCAGCTCGCCGATGCGCTCGTCCTGGGAGGAGATGGTGGCCACGTGCGCGATGTCACGCTGCTCGGTCACCTCGCGCGCCGCCTTGAGCAGCCGCTCGGACACCGCCTCGGCCGCCGCGTCGATACCCCGCTTGAGCGAGATCGGGTTGGCGCCGGCGGCCACCGAACGCAGCCCCTCGCGGACCATCGCCTGCGCCAGCACGGTCGCGGTGGTGGTGCCGTCACCGGCGATGTCGTTGGTCTTGGTGGCTACTTCCTTGGCGAGCTGCGCGCCTAGGTTCTCGTAGGGGTCCTCCAGCTCCACCTCACGCGCGACGGTCACGCCGTCGTTGGTGATGGTCGGGGCGCCCCACTTCTTGTCGATGACTACGTTGCGCCCGCGCGGCCCCAACGTCACCTTGACGGTGTCGGCGAGGCGGTTCACGCCACGCTCGAGCGAGCGGCGCGCATCCGCGTCAAATTCCATGATCTTGGGCATGAATCCCTTGACTCCTCAAAGCTGAACAGCGACCGCCCCGGGCTGCCGGGTTGCAGCCCGGGGCGGCCCGGCGCCTGATCGCGCTGGCTGGTTACTTCTGGATGATGGCGAGCACGTCGCGGGCGGAGAGCACCAGGTACTCTTCCCCGCCGTACTTCACCTCGGTGCCGCCGTACTTGCTGTACAGCACCACGTCGCCGACCTTGACGTCCATCGGCACGCGCTTCGCGCCGGCGTCGTCAAAGCGACCTGGTCCCACCGCCAGGACCTCGCCCTCCTGAGGCTTCTCCTTGGCGGTATCCGGGATCACCAGCCCAGATGCGGTCGTCTGCTCAGCCTCCAGCGGCCGGACAACGATCCGGTCTTCGAGCGGCTTGAGAACAACCTTGGTGGCGGTCGTCATGATCTGACCTCCCCCTCCGGAAAGGTTTGCAGTAATTAGAGAGGGCGACCACGGCGGCCTGCCGTCGCGGGTGTCAGACCGGCCTTTGTCGCATTAGCACTCTATACCAGAGAGTGCTAGTTCAGAACTTATCCACCCAACCCGCACTCGTCAAATGCGGGCCCGGCTGTCTCCGTGCCCACCCCGTGGTCTTACTTGTCTTTGGACTCCGGCAGCTCGACCAGGGCACCGGTCTCATCGAGGTCGAACTCACCGTCCCTGACGCCTGCCACGAACGCGTCCCACTCGGCCTGGGTGAACTTCAGCACGGGACCCTCCGGGTGGTCGGAGTCCCGCATGGTGATCACGTAGTCGCTACCCTCTTTGGAGCCCTCTTCGATGTTCACCTCGACCGCCATGCTGGCGACCCTACCGGATGACGACATCGGTTACCGGCAGCGATGAATCGGCTGCGAGATCGAGCGGGGACGGCGGCACGTCCCGGGCCAGCAACTGGGCGCCGAGCGCCGCGACCATGGCGCCGTTGTCCGTGCACAGCCCGGGTCTGGGCGCGCGTAGCCTGACGCCCGCGCGGGCGCAGCGCTCGGCGGCCAGCGCCCGCAGCCGCGAGTTCGCCGCCACCCCGCCGCCGATGATCAGGTCGGCCACCCCGTTGCGCTGGCAGGCGGCGACCGCTTTGGCGGTGAGCACGTCCGCGACGGACTCCTGGAAGGAGGCGGCCACGTCGTTGACCGGCACCGGCTCCCCGGCGGCGGCGCGGGCCTCGACCCAGCGGGCCACCGCGGTCTTCAGCCCGGCGAAGGAGAAATCCAGCGAGCCGTCGTGGTACTTCCCTCGGGGGAAGCTGATCGCCGACCCGTCGCCGTCCCGGGCGGCGGCATCGATCGGCGGCCCGCCGGGGAACGGCAGCCCGAGCACGCGGGCCACCTTGTCGTAGGCCTCGCCCGCCGCGTCGTCGATGGTCGCGCCCAGCGGCACCACCTCGGCGGTGACGTCGGAGACCAGCAGCAGCGAGGAGTGCCCGCCGGAGACCAGCAACGCGATCGCGGGCGCGGGCAGCGGGCCGTGCTCGAGCTGGTCCACGGCCACGTGCGCGGCCAGGTGGTTGACGCCGTACAGGGGCTTACCCAGGGCCAGCGCGTAGGCTTTCGCGGCGGCCACGCCGACCAGCAAGGCGCCGGCCAGCCCTGGGCCCGCGGTCACGGCGATCGCGTCCACCGCCGCCAGCTTCTCGCCCGCCATCGCCAGCGCCCGCTCCACCGCGGGGACCATCGCCTCCAGGTGCGCCCGGCTGGCCACCTCGGGTACCACGCCGCCGAACCTGGCGTGCTCTTCGACGCTGGACGCGACCGCGTCCGCCAGCAAGTCGTGCCCGCGGACGAGACCGGCACCGGTCTCGTCGCAGGAGGTTTCTATACCTAGAACCAGAGGGCCGGTCATTTGGTGGCTCCGGGGTGGCGCCGGGGACGGACACCCGCTCCACCGGCCGTCGGCTCTCGCCGAACGCCGGCTCCGCGACCATACGCCCCCGGCGGAGCGGTGCGGCGCATCACGATGGCGTCGGTGCCGCTGGGCTGGTAGTAGCCGCGGCGGAAGCCTACCTTGGTGAAGCCATACCGCTCGTAGAGCTGTTGTGCCCGGAGGTTGTCCACCCGGACCTCAAGGAAGACGTCAGAGCACGACCTGCGCCCGGCCTCGGTCAAGAGCGCTTCCAGGAGCAGAGAGCCGATGCCCTGACCCCACCGGGGCTGGGCCACCGCCATCGTGAGCACGTCAGCTTGGCCGCCTGGCCGGTCCTCAGGCGGGGCGAGGAGGCCCGCGTACCCGGCGATCTGGCCGTCGTCGTCGGCGACCAGATAGAAACGGTCGTCGCGGCGGGCACTCAGCTCGCTGGTGAACATGCGCTCCGGCCAGGGGTCATCGGGGAACAGGTCGCGCTCAAGGGCGGTCACCGCGGGCAGGTCAGCGGGTGTCATGCGGCGCAACCGCACGGTCATGACGGCAACACCCGCTTCGGCGGACCGGGCACCCGCGCGTCCGGCCTGCGCAGGTACAACGGCTGCGCCGGCAGGAGCGGATCGCCAGCCACGATTCGTTCATGAGCAAAATCGGCCAGCGCCGAAGCGGAGGGGTAGCGAGGCCCGATGGGGGAGGAAAACACGTCCGGATACAGCCACGGACCCTCGCCGGCCACCGGCACGGCCGGGTCGAGACCGGCGGGAGGGCCCACGGACGGCCCGGCGAGCCGCGCTAGGCGCCCGTCCCCGGCCGAATACCGGGCCCAGTACACCTCGCGGCGGCGCGCGTCGGTGACCACCAGGAACTCCCGGCCGGCCGCGGCCCCAGCCGCGCTGTGGGCGATCGCGTCCAGCGTGCACACCCCGGCCACGGGCACGCCGAGGACCGCGCCGAGGACGCGCGCGGTGACCACCCCGACCCGCAGGCCGGTGTAAGGGCCGGGCCCGGTGCCGATCGCTATCGCCGTGACGTCCTCGCGTGCGGCGCCCGCGTTCGCGAGCGCTTCGGTGATCGAGGGGGCCAGCAGCTCGCCGTGGCGCCGGGCGCCGGTCCTGGTGACTTCGGCGAGCACGCGCTCGTCGTCACGCACCGCGACCGTGACGGCGGTGGTGGCGGTGTCGAACGCCAAGAGAAGCACGAGTGAACAGCGTAGATGAGGTTTTAACCAATCTTGCCCAGCACGTCTTTGGCCGCGGCGAGCGCGCCGGCGTCGAGCGTGGCCGCCGACACCGGCCCGTAGCGACCCCGGGCGGAGTGCGCCAGGCCGCTGAACTGCACGGTGACCAGCACGTTGCGCAGCCGGACCACGACCGTGACCCGGTCGGTGATGTCGCCGCCGGCCGGGATCGCCTGGAACGCGCTGAACGCCGCCGTCCCGAGCCTGGGGATCGCGGTGATCTGCGCGCTCGGCTGATGGGTCGCCCGGGGCGGGTGGGCCAGGCCCTGCATCGCCTGGCCGTAGGCGTCCGTCGCCGCCGCCGTGGCGCTGCCGTTCCCGCTGGCCAGCCCGCTCGGGGCGTAAGCCTGCGCGGTGACGTCGAGCAGGCGGTAGACCGGCCGGTGGTCGAGCGTCCAGTCGCACTGGCTCTCGGCCGCGCCGGACAGCGACTGGGGCGCGACCCTGGCCCGCCTGCCCGCCAGGTACTGCCGCAGCGTGGCCGCCGAGACCGCGCCGCAGACGCTGGGCACCGTACGGTACTCCCCGGGCTGGAAGCTGCTGACGAACCCGTTGTTCCCCGCGCCGGTCCTGGCGGAGCCGCCGGGGAGCAGGATGACCAGGAGGACGATGACCGCCGCCACGGCGGCCACGGCGGCCCAGAAGTAGGTGCGCTGCCGGCTCCGCCGGGCGTGGCCGGCGTGGGCCCGGGGCCTGGACGGCCCGCCGTGCGGGCGCGCGGGCCGGGCTGGGCGCCGCATCGCGATGGGACTCGGGCCGGCCCAGACGGGAAGCTCGCCGGAGTCCTCGAAGGGATCGGTGTCGGCGGGCTGGGGCGTCGCGGGGTAGCGAGGGGGGCCAGAGCCCTGCTGAGCCACGGCGCGCCTCCGGGGTGAGGGAACTGCCGGAACTATAGAGCCTCAGGGGTGTCCGGTAGGTCCGGACCCGCAGAATTTACGAGGCCGCGTTCCGTGGGACGCGGCCTACTGGGTCGTGTCTCGTAGATCTTCGGCGGCGCGGACCGGCGCCCAGGCGACGCCCGGCCCCAGTTGAAGCCAGCACAGGGACGCCCCACCCCGGCGTCGTCGCCAATAGCTCCACTGTTAGCTCCTCCTCCGCCTGGCCGGACGCCGCCTGGACACCGCCCGTCGCGCCGGAGGCGCGCAAGCAAGCGCTGGCACCAAGATCCACGAGACACGACCTAGATCTACGAGACACGGCTTAGCGGCATGTCCAGCGCGAACCGGTTCCACGTATCCGCACGGTGCGCACGTCCCGGGAGTCGACGAGGCCGATCATGATCTCCAGGCGGTCGGCCGACAGTCCCTCGGCCAGGCCGCCCCCCCACTCGACCACGGTCACGGCCCCTTCGAGGTCCAGGTCCAGGTCATCCACCTCGGCCAGTCCGCCCAGCCGGTAGGCGTCCACGTGCACCAGCGCGGGGCCGCCCGCGAGCGGCGGATGGACCCGGGCGATGACGAAGGTGGGCGAGGTGACCGGCCCGCGCACGTTCAGGCCCTCGCCGATGCCCTGGACCAGGGTGGTCTTGCCAGCGCCGAGCGGGCCGGTC
>DASZAD010000121.1:0-26614 GCA_035945415.1 Streptosporangiaceae bacterium | reverse complement strand
CCAGAAAGCCGTCGCCCGGCAGCGCCACCTGCCCAAGCTGGTCGCACCGCGGCTGGCCGGCCGCGGTTTCCGGGCCGACCTTGCGGCGTACGGGAAGAATTACGCGAGTCTTTACCGCGCGATCGCCGCCGAGTCGGGCGCCAGCCGGATAGTGGACGCGAGCAAGTGGCCGTTCCAGGCGCTCGCGTTGCGCCGGGCGGGAATCGACGTCCGGGTCATTCACCTGGTCAGGGACGTTCGCGGGGTGGCCTACTCACTCGGCAAGCAGATAACCCGGCCGCACGCGTTGGAGCAGGTCGATCAGATGTCGCATCAAGTGCCCGCGGAGGCGGCCGCCCGGTGGCTGGCCATCCAGGGCCAGGCGGAGCTGCTGCGGCGCTGCGGCGTGCCGGTGACGCGGGTGCGGTACGAGGATTTCGTCCCCCAGCCGGGTCCGGTCGTCCAGGCGGCGCTGGCCGCCCTCGGCTTGCCGTCCGGCGACAGCGGACCATCCGGGCTGGCTCACGTCGAGGGCACCTCGGTCGTGCTCGGCCCCAGTCATGGCCTGTCCGGCAACCCGTCCCGGTTCCGGGACGGTAAGATCACCTTGCGCGCCGACGAGGCCTGGCGCGACCGGATGTCCCGGCGTGACCGCCTGGTCATCACGGCGATCGGCCTGCCGTTCCTGGTGCGCTACCGCTGGTCGCTGATCAAGGGGCGCAATCGGCCGCGCCCAGCCGACTCGACCACCCCGAGCCCAGCGCAGGAGACATGACGACCTCGAACCCTTCCCCCGCGTCTCCCCCAGCGCAGGACGCGGCCTGGCCGTCGGTGACGGTGATCATTCCCACCCGCGGGCGTCCGGATCTGGTGCGCGAATCCATCGCGTCCGTCGTGGGCCAGGACTACCCAGGTGAGATCGACTGCATCGTCGTCCACGACCGGGAGCCGGCCGACCAGGATCTGACCCAGCCGGCCAGACCTGGCCGCCAGGTCCGCGTGACCGCCAACACGCACTCGCCAGGGCTGGCCGGCGCCCGCAACACCGGCCTCGGCCTGGCCCGCACCGAGTTCATCGCGACCTGCGACGACGACGACACCTGGCACCCGGACAAGCTCCGGACCCAGATCGCCCGCCTGCTCGGCGAGCCCGGCCTGCTGGTCGTGGGCTCGGGCATCCGGCTGCTGCTGGCGAGGGGCAGGACGCTGGACTGGCCCGGGCGGGCGGAGCAGATCAGCTACCGGCTGCTGCTCCGCAACCGGGTCGAGGAGCTGCACTCCTCGACCCTGGTGATGCGGCGAGAGGCGTTCGAGAAGGCCGGGCCCTACGACGAAGAGCTGCCCAACGGCTACGCGGAGGACTACGACTGGGTGCTGCGCGCCGCCAAGAGCGGGCCGATCGGGGTGGTCCGTGAGCCGCTCGCGGACATCAGGAAGAACGCGACGTCCTGGTATCGCGGCGTGGCCGCGAACGCCGCGCCGGCACTGGAGCTGATGCTGGCCAAGCACCCGGATTTCGCCATCTCGCGGCGCGGGCACGCCCGTATACTCGGCCAGATCGCTTTCGCCCGCTCCTCGCTGGGCGAGCGCGGTCCCGCGGTCCGTTACGCGCTGAAGGCGCTCATCAGGTGGCCGTTCTCACCCTTCCCCTACATCGCGCTGGCGCACACCGCGACGGGCGTCCATCCCCAGCAGATGCTGCGCGTCGCCCGCCTGTTCCGCCGCGGTATGGCGTAGGAGGACCCATGTCACAGGCGCTGCCCAACTTCCTGCACATCGGCCCGAGCAAGACCGGCTCCACCTGGCTGCACGAAGTGCTCATCTCCCACCCGGAGATCTACTTCACCCACGCCAAGGACCTCTACTTCTTCAGCCGTTACTACGAGCGCGGCCTGGACTGGTACGCCACCCAGTTCGCTGGGGTGGAGCCCCAGCACAAGGTCATCGGCGAGGTGTCGCCGGACTACCTGGCCTGCCCGGAGGCGCCCGAGCGGATCCTGGACTGCCTCGGCCCAGACGTGCGCATGATGGTGACGCTGCGGGAGCCGGCCAGCCGGGCCTTTTCCTCCTACCTGTACCTGAGCAAGCATGGGCTGGCGGCGGCCACCTTCAGGGACACGGCCCGCACCTCGCCGGACCTGATCGACGAGGGCCGCTATGCCACCCACCTGCGCCGGTACCTGCGCAACTTCGACCGCAAGGCCCTGCATATCGCGGTGTTCGACGATCTGGAGGACGGCCCCCAGGCGTTCCTGGACGAGGTCACCGACTGGCTGAACATCGAGCGGCACGCGATCAGCCCCGAGCAGCTCGAGGCCCGGCTGCCGGCCAGCAGCGCGCGCTGGCTCCCGCTTGCCGTGGCGGCCAAGCGCAGCGCGAACTGGGTGCGGCGCCACGACGGGGCCGGCCTGGTGGGCAAAGTCAAGCGCTCGGCTCTGGTCCAGCGGACGCTGTACAAGCCGCTCGGGACCGGCAGGCCCACGATATCGCCCGAAGACATCGCGTTCGTCCGCGAGCAGCTGGCGGGTGAGATCGCCGGTGTCGAGGAGGAGTTCGGCATCTCGCTGCGGCAGCGCTGGGGCTGGCAGTGACGGGGGTGGCAGTGACGAAGCTGACTGGGACGGACACACAGGTACAGGTCGCGCCGCCGGTCCGCCGCAGCAGGCTGAAGCCACTGCGGAAGGCCGGGCGCCGCGCCTACCGCGGGCTCGGCACGGCGACGGCACCGCTCCGCCTCCAGCCGGGTTTCATCATGATCGGCGGTCAGCGCTGCGGCACGACCTCACTCTTCCGTAACCTGCGGGCGCATCCCCAGCTCATGCCGGCCAGGTACCGCAAGGGAATCAACTACTTCGACCTCAACTACTATCGCGGGATGCCCTGGTACCGGGGTCACTTCCCGATCGAGCGTCTCGCCAGGCTCGCCACCTCGGGCTACGGCGAGCCGGTCGGGTTCGAAGCCAGCGGGTACTACCTGTACCACCCGTTCACGGCCGAGCGGCTGGCCCGCGACCTTCCCGGCGTGAAGCTGCTGGTCATGCTGCGGGATCCGGTCGAGCGGGCGTTCTCGGCGTACAAGCACGAATACGCCAGGGGGTACGAACGGGAGAGCTTCGAGCGGGCGCTCGAGCTGGAGGACGAGCGGCTGGCCGGCGAAGTCGAGCGGATGCGCGACGACATCACCTACGAGAGCCTGTCCCACCGTCACCACTCCTACCGGCACCGCGGGCATTACGCGGAGCAGCTGGAGCGGTTCCTGGAGCATTTCCCGCAGGAGCAGGTGCATGTCGTGGACAGCGCGGCCTACTTCGCCGAGCCGGAGCCCACGTACCGGGCCGTCCTGGAGTTCCTGGACGTGCGGCCCTTCAAGCCCGGCGTCTTCGCCCAGGTTAACGCCCGGCCCGGAGCTTCGATGAAGCCCGAGACCAGCCAATTCCTCAAGGAGTATTATGCCCCGCACAATGAGCGTCTGGTGAAGCTACTCGAAAGCCCGCCAAGCTGGGCCTAAAGTGCTGACGCCTCAGGAGAAGTCCATGCCAAGCGCCGAGCCGGTACTGACATGAACGTAAGCGACAAAACCCAGGTCCGGGCCGGGGCCGCCACCGGCGGGGTCAAGCGCGAGAGCCAGCCGCGGCCGGGTGACGGGACGCGCCGGAGAGCCGGGGCGCGGTCCCCGCTGGACCGCGTCCGCGAGTCCGTGTCCATACCCCGCCCGGTCAGGCGGGCCGTGCTGTCCCTGGCGGTGAGGGCCCGGCGCCCGGCCGGCCGCGCGCGGATGCTGCCCGGCTTCCTCATCGTCGGCGCCCAGCGGTGCGGGACGACCAGCCTGACCCGGACGCTCAGCGAGCACCCGGCGGTCTCGTGCGCTTTGCTCCACAAGGAGGTGCACTACTTCGACACCGGCTACCGGCACGGCATCGGCTGGTACCGCAGCCACTTCCCGCTGCTGGCGCGGGCTCGCCAGGCCGCACCGGACGGCACCGAGCCGGTCGCCTTCGAGTCGAGCCCGTACTACATGTTCCACCCCCTGGCCGCCGAGCGGATCCACCGCGACCTGCCCGGCGTGAAGCTGCTCGTCCTGCTGCGCGACCCGGTTGAGCGGACGTATTCGGCGCACGCGCACGAGGTGGCGCACGGGTACGAGAAGGAGTCGTACGAGCGCGCGCTCGATCTCGAGGAGACCAGGCTGCGGGGAGAGGCCGAGCGGATCGTGGCGGAGCCCGGCTACAACAGCTACAGCCACCAGCACCACTCCTACCGGGCCCGCGGGGAATATGTCGAGCAGCTCGAGCGCCTGGAGGTGGTCTTCGGCCGCGACCGGATGCTCGTGATCGACAGCGGGGACTTCTTCGCCGACCCGGAGCCCACCTACCACGAGGTGCTCGACTTCATCGGCCTGCCATTGGGTCCCGAGCCCGGCTTCAAGCGGCGCAACGCCCGTCCCCGGTCGGCACCGATGTCCAGGTCCATCCGGGCCGAGCTGGAGGAGCACTACCGCCCGCACGACGAACGGCTGGCCAAGTGGCTGGGCCGCGAGCCGAGCTGGCGGCGGTAGCCGGGGGTCCTCCGCCCGGAACGCCTGGCCGGGTGAGGACCCCCCGACCCCGGAGAGAAGGCCGGTAACGTGGCGCAACGCGAAGTGGCCGAGGGCCGGGAAGATACCCTTTCCGGCATGCCCTCCGACCGCGGAATCCTCGTGACCGGCCTGCCCCGGAGCGGCACGAGCTGGATCGGCAAGATGCTCCAGGCGGGCGGCCAGGTCGTGTACGTCAACGAGCCTCTGAACCCGCAGCACCCGCCCGGCCGCTCACCGGGCGTGCTCAACACCGAGATCTCCCACCGGTTCCAGTACATCTGCGGCGACAACGACGAGCGCTGGGCCAGGGCGTTCGGTGACACGCTGCGGCTGCGCTATCACCCCGTGGCCGAGCTCCGCCGCAACCACACCCTCTACGATCTCGCCCGGCTGGCAAAGTACGGCGGCGCCTTCGCCGCGGGGCGGATCAAGCGTCGCCGGGCGCTCATCGACGACCCGTACGCGGTGCTGTCCGCGGCCTGGTTCGCCCAGCGGCTGGGCTGCCGGGTGGTCGTGTGCGTGCGTCACCCGGTGTCTTTCGTGGGGAGCTGGCAGCGGCTGGGGTGGAAGGCGAACCTGCGCGACTTGCTGGACCAGCCGTTGCTCATGCGCGACCTGCTCAGCCCGTACGGCGCCGAGCTACGGGCACTGGCCGACGCCACCGACCACATCGCCCAGGTCGCCGTGCTGTGGCGGGTGACCTACGCGGCCATCAGCGAGCTGGACGCACGGCAGCCGGGCTTGCTGCACCTGCAGCGTTATGAGGACCTGGCCACCGCCCCCGAGGCCGGCTTCCGCAAGCTGTACGAGACGTGCGGGCTGACCTGGACCGCCCGGGCCAGGCAGCGGATCATCGCCGCCACGGCGGCCCACCAGAAAGCCACCGGAGCCATGGCGTGGAGCCTGCGCGGCGGCCTGTCCCGCACCGCCTTCCGGCCCATGGACTCACGCGCGGCGCTCGGGTCCTTCCGCGAGCGGCTGAACCAGGACGAGATCGATCAGGTGCGGGGGCTCATCTCCGACGTCGCCGGGCGCTACTACAACGCCGAGGAGGGCCTGGCCCCGGCTTAGGAGTACCGCCTGGGAGCCCGGTCTGGGAGCACATTCCTGGGCCGTAGTTCCCCCCAACGGGGAACCGACATAGGTGCTGACCAGGCGAAACAGTCTCGACCCAGGACTACGTAGTCATCCAATTTCCACGATCGAGGGCGTTTCTACCTGGTCAGACAAGTCAGCCGATCAGCCTGGGGGGAACTTCGGCCTGGGAGCTGGAGATGTCGGACAGCGAGTAGGGCGCGAGCTGGACCAGTCCGTTGCTCCTGGTCGTGGTGCTGGTCGTGGTGGAGCCCGGCCCGGTGACCAGGGTCGTGGGCGACGGGGCGGTGATCTGGGTCGTGGTCACAGCGGCCGGGAAGATCCCGGCCAGGCTGACGGTGATGGCCCGGGAGGACAGGTTTTCCAGCAGCAGCTCGGGGCCGCCCGGCGTGCTCAGCCCCGTGCCCGCCAGCGCCGGCGCGCCGGTCTGCCCCAGCGGCGGATCGGGCGCGAAGGCCAGCGGGCTGGCCGCTGACGCGCGACGGCAGGCCGGCTCGATCATCGCCAGCGCGGTCCCGCCGGCGGTGAGGCTGAGCGGGACGGTGGACGGGCCGGCCGCGCCGAACCCCTTGTCGTTGGCGAAGATCGCCGCTTTGTAGTTGCCCACCGAAGAATAGAACTGCAGGTGCTTCACTATTGGAACCCCCAGGAACCGCAAGGCCTGCTCGGCGTCGAACAGGCCGCTCAGCCAGGTGCCGCCGAACACCTGCCCCTGGGTCAGGTCCTCCAGGCCGAACGCGGTGATCCACACCGGCAACCGGTAGGAGGCGAACAGCGGGAGCTCGTCCGCCTTCAGCTTCTGCAGGTGAAGGTAGGGGAAGGCCAGCAGCTGCGAGGGCGTCCAGGTGGCGTTGTAGACCCGCAGGTTCTCGTGGATCGTCACCGCGTCCTCGCCCCGCAGCCGGGGGAGCACGGCGGCGTTCCAGCCGGTCCGCCGGGGGGCGATGCCGGGGATGTCGTTGGCGTCGGTAGCCACCGCCGCGACCTGCGCGCCGGGAAACGCCCGGTGGATCGCGGCGATCCAGGGGTTCACCTGGGTCGCGTAGCCGGCCGCCGTCGGGAACCGGCGGGCGTACTCGCCGGCGTGCGGACCGGTGCTCCTGACCCCGCTGAGGTCGACCTCGTTACCCAGCTCCACCATGCTGACCGGCCAGCCCCGCGCCGCTGCCGCGTCCAGGAACCGGAGCTGGCCGGCCAGCATGGCGGTGTTGTCCGCGTCGGTGGCCACCACGCCCTGGTTGGTCAGCAGGTTCAGGACGTAGGACGGCACCGCGCCGGCCGCCCTGAACCCGGCCCCGAAGACCGGCAGCTTGTCGTCCACCGGCACCGGTGGCTCCGAGGGCCAGCGCCCCGGCTGGAACCAGCCGGTCTGCCATGACCAGTAGTTGGCCGCGGTGCCTCCCGGGTAGCGCAGCACGCCCGGGGAGAACTTCTGCAGCACAGCGTCGAACGCCGGATCGTTCCACAGCGGCCCGCTGGTGTCCACCCCGCTGAGGCCCATCATGGCGGGAGTGACCGGACGAGCCGGCCCGGTCAGCGAGACCGTGACGGTGCCGGAGCCGGCCTCGGCCAGTGCTGGCCGGGCCGGTAGCGTCCGGTGGCTGGCGGAAGCCGCCTGGGCGGGCAACAGTAAGGCGCCGGTGGCCAGCAGCGCCAGGGTGCTTGTGCGGGGGTTGACCGTCACCTGCCCGAGCCGCGCCGGGCCCGCTTCGCGGCGAGCACCATGCGGCCGTAGGCCATCAGATCCAGCGAGTACCGCTTCCAGAGCCGGCCGGGCTCCCGGCTGAGCCGGTAGGCCCAGCCGAGCCGCGTCTTGTTGATCCAGGCCGGATACCAGTACACCCGCTCCGCCAGGTGGTCGAGGTAACTGCCCCCGGTGATGATCACCGGTACGTTCAGCCGCCCGGCCACCTCCGTCACCCAGTTCTGCTGCATGGGCGTCGGGATGGACACGTGCAGGATGCCGGCGTTCGAGGCGTTGATCGTCTCGACCATCATGTCCACGTCGGACTCGTCGTAGCGCCCGGGATGGCCGCGCGTCACGTCCCAGTAGCCATGCAGGGTGCCCGCGATCGGCAGTCCGCGGAACGTCGCAGTCAGGTTGGCCGCCGCCTGCTCCGGGATGCCCTCGTTGCAGCCGAACAGGAAGTTCGACATCCCGCGCTCGGCCGAGCGGGTGAACACCTTGGGGCAGATGTCGTCGTTGCCCTGCCGGTCCGGCACCGGCAGGCCCAGCCACCGCCCGCCCAGGACGATGCCCCACCCGTCCGGCAGCACGATGTCGAACCAGTTCATCTTCTCGACCAGCCCGGGGGTCTTGTGCCCGCGCAGCACGTAGTCGGGGTTGATGAACGACACGGTCAGCCGCGACCTGGTCTGCACGGCCTGAGCCACCGCGTCGACGAACTCCTCGTCCGACAGGCAGGACAGGCCGATGCCCAGGTACTGGTGCTTGCGCTCGCGGTAGCTGGTGCCGAGGTCCATTGAGAGCCCGGCGGGACGCGGCGCCGCCGGGGGGCTGGCGCTCGTGGCCGTCTCCTCAGCCGCTGTCATAGCAGCCCCTCCCACTCCAGGAGCCGCCCAAGGCCGGCGTCCAGGTCATATTCGGGTTTCCAGCCGGTCTGCTGGAGCTTGTGCGGGCTGGAGATGAGGTGCCCGTCGCCCTCCCGCATCCGGCCCGGTACCTGTATGACGTCCAGCGGCTTCCCCCGGATGACCTCGATCGCCTGCAAGACGTCCTGGATGGCCGTCCCGGTACCGGTCCCCACGTTGAAGACCTCCAGGCCGGGACCGCCCGCCACGGTGGCTATGATCCCGGCCGCCGTGTCCGTGACGAAGATCAAGTCTCGCTTGGGCCAGAGGTTGCCAAGCTCGATGGCCTTGCCCTCGTGCAGGCGGTGCATGATGTCCGGCAGCACGTGCGGGTTGGTCTCCCGCGGCCCGTAGGTGTTGAACAGCCGGGCCACGACGGTGCGGACCTGCGGCCGGTCCTCGTGGAAGCGGGCCATGACCTGCTCGCCCAGCCACTTGGAGATGCCGTAGATCTCGTCAGGCCTGGCCGGGGCGGTCTCGGGCCAGGGGGCATCCCGGAAGCCGTAGATAGCGCCGCTGGAGGGAAACACGAACGTCTCGAGCGGGGCGTCGCGGACCGCCCGGATCACCCTGTCCAGGCCGAGCACATTCACGTCCAGGGCCTCGGCCGGGTGGGCGTTGCAGTACGGGATGAAATGCAGGGCCGCCATGTGGAACACGGTGTCCGGCGCGAAGTCGGCCACTGGGCGCAGGTCATCCGCGCTTCTGATGTCCCCGTCGATGACGGTCAGCGAGCCGGCCGACCCGGCCCGCTCGAGATGCCCGTGCCTGCCCAGGCTGAAGTTGTCGACGATCAGGACCTCGTGGCCCGAATCCACCAGCGAATCCACCAGGTGGGACCCGATGAAGCCGGCCCCGCCCGTGACAAGTACGCGCTTCATTTACGATGCTTTCCCTTTTTAGGTCTGCCGATCGGCGTCGTGCTATTGCGCGCGCGCCCGCGGGCCGGCTGCGCACGGAAGCCGATCATATCGGCAAAAAGGGATGCCGCGGGCAGGACTCCGCAGGCCGGACTCCACGAGGAGGGCGGGCCGCCGGATCCTCGCACCGGCGCAGGTCAGAGCGCGTCGTCAGGATGTGACCTCGTCGATTGACGCCGTCCGGTGCTGAACCAGGCGCCGATCCAGGCGATCAGGGCGAGGGCGAACGCGGCGAGCCCGTGCTTGATGTGATGGGTGGCGGATCCAACCTGGTGGCCGGGGAAGAACGAGGGCAGGCGCCCGGCGGTCCGTACCTCGTAGATCACCCCCACGACCGCGAAGACGATACCAAGGATGATGAGGCCTGTAGTCAGGGCGAGCCGCCTGCCACCAGCCGCGGTGGATGCTGTCATGGTTCTCCTCCGGCCTAGCTATAGTTCTACAGACTTGTAGATAATAGAGGAGGGTTCCGGCGCCGCGGGCGGTCTTACCAGTACGGCAGGAAGCAATCCCGCAGCCGTCGTAATTTATCCAGGTCGGGCCCACCGTCTGCTCGCTGGCCGGGAAGGCGGCCACCACGTCGCACGGGCACCCGCGCCGTGAGGGTTCTGGAGGGTCCGGCCGATCCGCCCCACCGAAGATCGGCGAGCCACGGCTTAACGTGCCTCGGTGATCATCGCCGCGCCTACGGTGGCGTTCGTCGCCTCGTCGATCAGGATCAGCCCGCCGGTCTGCCGGTTGCGGCCGTAGGCGTCGTGAAAGATGGGCAGGGTCGTGCGCAGGCTCACCCGGCCGATGTCGTTGAGCGTGAGCCGGTCCGCATTCTCGTCCCGGTGCAAGGTGTTCACGTCCAGCCGGTATTGCAGGTCGCGGACGACGGCCTTTACCGTCCGCGTGGTGTGCTTGACGATCAGCCGGGCACCCCGGGTCAGCGGCCGCACGTCGCTCATCCAGCACACCATCGCTTCGATGTCCTGGGAGGTGGAGGGCTGATTGTGTGGCCGGCAGATCATGTCCCCGCGCGAGATGTCCAGGTCGTCAGCCAGCAGCAGGGTCACCGACATCGGCGGGTAAGCCTCGTCGACCGGGCCGGACGCGGTGTCGATGCGCTCGACCGTCGTGGCCAGCCCGGACGGGAGGTGCATCACCTCGTCCCCGCGCTTGAGCACGCCGCCCGCCACCTGCCCCGCGTACCCGCGGTAGTCGTGCAGCGCCTCGTCGGTGGCCTGGTGCGGCCGGATCACATACTGGACCGGGAACCTGACGTCGATCAGGTTGCGGTCGGAGGCGATATGCACGTGTTCCAGGTGGTGCAACAGGGACGGCCCTTCGTACCAGGGCATGCTCGGCGAACGCTCCACCACGTTGTCGCCGTGCAGCGCGGAGATCGGGATGAACGTCAGGTCGCCGATCGCCAGCTTGGTGGCGAAGGCACTGAACTCCTCGGCGATCCGATCGAAGCTGCTGGCCTGGTAGCCGACGAGGTCCATCTTGTTGACCGCGAGCACCAGGTGCGGCACCCGCAGCAGCGTGGCCAGGAAAGCATGCCGCCTGCTCTGCTCGGTCAGCCCGTTGCGCGCGTCCACCAGGACGATGGCCAGGTCGGCGGTTGACGCGCCGGTCACCATGTTGCGGGTGTACTGGACGTGGCCGGGCGTGTCGGCAATGATGAACTTGCGCTTGGGCGTGGCGAAGTACCGGTACGCCACGTCGATGGTGATTCCCTGCTCGCGCTCGGCGCGCAGGCCGTCGGTCAGCAGGGCCAGGTTGGTGTAGTCCTCGCCTCGGTCGCGGCTGGTCTTCTCCACCGAGGCAAGCTGATCTTCAAAGATCGACTTCGAGTCGAAGAGCAGCCGCCCGATCAGCGTGCTCTTGCCGTCGTCCACCGAACCGGCTGTGGCGAACCGCAGGATGTCCATCAGAAGTAGCCCTCCCGCTTGCGGTCTTCCATGGCGGCCTCGCTGGTGCGGTCGTCGGCACGCGTTTGACCGCGCTCCGTGATCCTGGTGACGGCCACTTCCGCGATGACCTCCTCGACGGTGGCGGCGGTGGACTCCACGGCTCCGGTGCAGCTCATGTCGCCCACGGTGCGGTACCTGACGCTGGCCTCGACGACCGGCTCGTCATCTCCCCTGGTGATGAACGGCCCGTCGGCGAGCAGGATGCCGTCGCGCTCGAAGACCCGCCGGGAGTGAGCGAAGTAGATGGACGGAATCTCGAGGTTCTCCCGGGCGATGTAATCCCAGATGTCAAGCTCGGTCCAGTTGGAGATGGGGAACACCCGGATGTGCTCCTCCCGGTGGAGCCGGGTGTTATAGAGATTCCACAGCTCCGGCCGCTGATTCTTGGGATCCCACTGGCCGAATTCGTCGCGGAACGAGAACACCCGCTCCTTGGCCCGCGCCTTCTCCTCGTCCCGCCGTGCGCCGCCGAACACCGCGTCGAACCGGTGCTCGCTGATGGCGTCGAGAAGGGTCGTGGTCTGCAGCCGGTTCCGGCTGGCCCAGCGGCCGGTCTCTTCGGCCACCCGGCCCGAGTCGATCGAGTCCTGTACGGAGGCGACGATCAGCCGCGCCCCGGCCTCCGCTACCCGGCGGTCCCTGAACTCGATGACCTCGGGAAAGTTGTGGCCGGTGTCCACGTGCATGACCGGGAACGGTACCTTCGCCGGCGCGAAGGCCCGTTCGGCCAGGGCGAGCATGACGACCGAGTCCTTGCCGCCGGAGAACAGCAGCACCGGCCGCTCGAACTCGGCAGCCACCTCGCGAATCACGTGTATCGACTCGGCCTCGAGCACGTCGAGCTGCGAGAGCAGGTAGTCAGGCGGCATCATGACCATCCGGGAAGCTCCGTGTCATCTTGTCGGGTGCTCAGGGGTCATCCCCGGCTAGCACAGTACCTGGGGCGGGGTGGTCAGGCGGGCCGGGACGGGACGGTGCCGGCGGCCAGGGCGATGGCGTCGATCAGCATCCCGGCCAGATCACGCCGGCAGATCAGCATATCGGGCATCCAGGAGCGTGGCTGGTTGTAGACGAGTTCGCTGCCATCGATACGGGAAGCGTGCAGTCCGGCCGCGCGGGCCACCGCCACGGGCGCGGCCGAGTCCCACTCGTACTGTCCCCCGGCGTGCACGTAGGCGTCGAACTCACCGCGCACGACGGCGGCGGCCTTCGCCCCGGCCGATCCGAGCGGCGCCAGCTCGGCCGAGGCGAGCTCGGCGAGCCGCTGGATAAAGTCCGGCGGCCTGCTGCGGCTGATGACGATGCGCAGCCGCGAGCCGTTGGATCCGGCCGCCGAGAGCGGGGGCGGGGACGGCAGCGGTCCGGCCGTGCTCAGCGTCTGGTCCTGCGCGGGCAGCGCGACCGCGCCCGCAGTCAGCTGGCCACGCTCCCAGAGAGCGACGTGAACCGCCCAGTCGGTACGCCCGGGCTCGCCGAACTCCCTGGTCCCGTCCAGCGGGTCCACGATCCAGACCCGGTCGGCGGACAGCCGGGCCTGGTCGTCCTGGCCCTCTTCCGACAAGACCGCGTCGCCGGGTCGCAGCCGCCCCAGCTCAGCCATCAGGTACTCGTGCGCCAGCCGGTCCCCGTCCGCTCGCAGCCGGGCCGGATCCCCGCCGCGGGCTCGCAGCTCCAGCAACCGCTCCCCGGTCTGGCCAGCCAGCATCCGGGCCAGCCGATGATCGTCAGATGTCATGGTGGCTAATATGCACCGTCGCCGTTAGTGACCGCGGACCAGGTCTTCCAGAGGATCTGGAGATCGAGGGCAAAGGACCAGTTCTCCACGTACCGCAGGTCCAGTCGGACCGCCTCTTCCCAGGGCAGGTCGGAACGGCCGCTGACCTGCCACAGACCGGTGATCCCGGGCCGCACGGCCAGCCTGCGGCGCACCTCGTCGCCGTAGCGCGCGGCCTCTTCCGGCAGCGCCGGCCGGGGGCCGACCAGTGACATGTGGCCCAGCAGCACATTGAACAGCTGTGGTAGCTCGTCGAGGGAGTAGCGGCGCAGCCGCTTGCCCGCCTTGGTGATCCTCGGGTCGTCCTTGATCTTGAACAGGACGCCGTTGCCCTGGTTCAGCGCCTGCAGCTCCACCCGCAGCTTCTCCGCGTCGGTCACCATCGTGCGGAACTTGAAGACGTGGAACGGGCGGCCGTCACGACCCACCCGCACCTGACGGAACAGGATCGGCCCGTCATCCCCCATCTTGATCGCGACCGAGATGGCCACGAACAGCGGCGCCAGCAGCACCACCGCGCTGGCGGCGACCAGGCGGTCGAACAGGCTCTTGATCGCCTGCCGCAGCCCGGTCAGATCCGGGTGGTCCACATACAGCAGCGGCAGCCCGGCCGCCGACCTGATCGACGTCCGCGGCCCGGCCACGTCCAGCAGGGCCGGGGCCAGGCACAGGTCGGTGTCGGTCTTCTCCAGCTCCCAGGCCAGCTTGCGCAGCCTCACGCCGTTCATCTCGGGGCAGGCCAGCACGGCCACGGTGTCGGCGTCGGACTGGCGCACGGCCGGCATCACGTCCGTCAGCCCACCGTGCACCGGCACGCCCTGCAGGTGCTCCTCGGGCTCGCCGTCTCCCGCCAGGCACACCGCGACCACCGACAGCCCGTGGTAGGGCTCCCGCCGCAGCTCGTTGATCAGGGCCTCGACGTCTTTCTGGTGGCCGACCGCGACCGCGCGGCGCATGCACCCGCCCTGGGCGCGGACCCGGTGCAGCCGCTTGCGCAGCCAGTACCTGGCCACCAGGTCCAGCGCCACGACAGACGGCATGGCGATGACCACGTAGCCGCGGGACATGTGCGCGGTCGTGGCGTAGGAGACGATCGCGATCGCCGCGGTCAGCGCGATGCCGGCGTTGATCACCCGCCGGAACTCATCCGCCCCCGCTCCGATCTGCCGCGCCTCGTACCCCTGCGCCAGGGCCAGGCAGCAGATCCAGGCGACCGGCAGGACAATGGTGATGGCGATGTAAGCGGCCGGCACGTGACCGTGACTGTCCAGGCGGGCGCGCAACGCGAGTCCCCCCGCCAGCAGAGCCGCTACGCCGTCTACGATCATGGCTTGGCGCAGGTACCGCCCCGTCCAGCTGACGACGCTGGGCGAAGCCCGCTCGCCAACGGCTATACCGATGTGGCCACCGGGCCGCACGGCTAGACGCTCACGCACCCTATTCCTCCATCCGACCCAGGCCGCCGGTGATCCGTCCAGGCACGAGCGTCCGTGAGCAACGCACGATCCGACCCGGCGGAAGGTGGAGATACTCGCGGGTAACGCTCCTACGGGTCGACGCATAACCCTAGCGGTCGGTTGTCAGGAAAAGTTAGGAACGCATGACTTTCCCGTAAAGTGATAAATGCAGATACTTGGTCAAAATTATCGGGATTGGGCAATGACCCCATCCCCGTTACGACCTGCGGTTCTCTGATTACTCCACCCTGGCCGCAAGTTTCGTACTTCGGACATAAAGCGCAGACGGGCACATCAGGCCTCAGCGCGCTCCCAAGGGCTTGACCGCCGGGCTGTGGCACCGGCACAAAGTCTTTACCCGGCCTGGAGTCATGATCGCCGGTCCGGCTGTCCGGGGCCGTGGAAGGCGTTCTGCGCGCGGGTGAGGCCATCGGTCAGCAGGGCCTCCGCCGCGTCCCCGGCCCGCTCGAGGAGCAGCGGGAGATCTTTGCGCTCCGCCGGGGTGAAGTCGCGGAGCACGAAGACGGCTGGGTCCATCCGCCCGGGCGGGCGGCCGATCCCGAACCTGACCCGCAAGTACTCCGGCGTGCCCAGGGCGGCGCTCACCGATCGGAGCCCGTTGTGCCCGCCGGCGCCGCCGCCGAGCTTGAGCCGGATCTCCCCGAACGGGACGTCGAGATCATCGTGGATCGCGACGATCCGGCCCGGCGGGACCTTGTAGAAGTCGCGTAGCGCGGCGACCGGGCCGCCGGACAGGTTCATGAAGGGCATCGGCAGCGCGAGTGTCACCGCCGCGCCCGCCAGCCTGCCCTCGGCAACGCTCGATCGCGACTTGTGCCGCCGGAACGAGGCGCCCATCCGCTGCGCCAGAAGCTCGGCCACCAGGCGCCCAGCGTTGTGCCTGTTGCCCGCGTACTCCGGGCCGGGATTGCCGAGCCCGACGACGAGCCACCGCCCGTCGTCCATGCCGTCCCCTCCGCGGCTCTCCCGCCCCAGAAAGAGCCGTCTCAGAAAGATCAGCCGGACTGCTCGGTGTCGCCGGAGCCGGCGGGCGCCTCGCCCTCGGCCAGCGGGGCCTCGGGCGGCACCTCGGCGGGCGCCTCGGCCTCGGGCAGCCCGAGCTCGGCTTCGAACTGCTCGGCGGTCGGCGCCGCGATCACGTGCAGGACCAGCGCTTCGGGGTCGGCCACCAGCGTCACGCCGCCGGGCAGTTCGAGGTCACCCGCGTGCACCGAGATGCCGACCTCCATGCCGGACACATCCACGTCGATGGCCTCGGGGATGTTGGTCGCCTCGGTCTCCACCTGCACCTGGACGAGCTGCTGGTCGAGCATCCCGCCCGGGAACACCTCACCGTTGGCGCGCACCTGGACCTCGACGGTCACCTTCTCGCCCTGCCGCACCAGGAGGAAATCCACGTGCTCGATGAAGCCCTTGATCGGGTCCCGCTGGACGGCCTTGGGCAGCGCCAGCTCCGCGCCCCCCGGCAGCCCTTCCAGCCTGATCAGCGCGTTCTGTGTCTTCAGCGCCAGCATCAGGTCATGGCCGGGCAGTGTGATGTGCCGGGTCTCGGTGCCGTGCCCGTAGAGCACCGCAGGCACCTTGCCGGTCACCCTGGTGCGGCGGGCCGGGCCCTTGCCGAACTGGGTGCGCGGCTCCGCGGCGATAACAACCTCAGGCACGGCGGAACTCCTTAGGATGAGATGACGCATCTGACCAGGCCGCCGGACCCACGCAACGCGAACCTGCGACGCACGTACAGCCCTGGAAGTCTAGCCGACCACGGCACCCATCGCGTAACCGATGCAGGCCGGCACCGCGGGAAATCGTCCAAACGAGAACTGCCGTGAGCAGACTTCTCGCCTGAATCGTGGTGAACCTGCCGCTACTTGTCAGGCTCGCCCTGCCACACGGTGCCAGGCTTACCCTGCCACACGGTGCCCAGCTTGCCCGGCCCCTCGGTGTCGGGCTGTTCTTCGGAGGTATCTGGCTGCTCTGGCTCAGATTCCTCGCCAGACCCCTCCCCCGCTCCGGCGCTGGACTCAGCCTGCCCTCCGGTGACTTCTGGCTCTTCTGTTTCCGGCTGCTCACCCGGAGGCTTAGCTTCCCCCATTGTGATCGCCCTCCGTATCGGCTGATTCTCGCCCCGGAATCAGCACCCTCGACCGCCTATGAATGAATCGTAGCGGTGACACAATCGTAGCGGTGACACAGAAGCAATGTCGGGATATGCGGGAACCCTGACCTTCTCGCCGCCGCCCGGAGGCTTTCTACCGTGACCCCTCGCCGAGTTCCTGGAGCCGCGCGCGGACTTGCCCAGCTTGAGCGTCGTCACCGAGCTCCTCGAACAAGGCCAGCGCCTCGGTGAGCGCCGCGCGCGATTTCTCCGGATCTCCACCGCTCTGCCAGGCGTGGCTGAGAAGCCGCAGCGTTCTCGCCCGGCCATGCCGGTCGTCGATGGTGTGCCAGATGGCTAGTGAATCGCCCAGACAGACCACGGCGTCCTCGACCTGGCCCAAGCTGAGATAAGCCTCTCCCAGATCGCTCAGCGAGTCAGCCTCGGCGTGCTTGTCCCCCAGCTCACGGAAGATCACAATGGCCTGCTCGAAATGATGCACGGCATCGGACGGCCGATCTAGCCCGCGGTAGGCTTCGCCCAGCAGCCCGAGGCTGACCCCTTCGCCGTATCGGTGCTGCGCTTGCCGGTTGATGGCGAGCGCGCTGCCGCTCACTTCGAGCACCTCGTCGAACCGGCGCACGAGCAGGTAGCTGTGCGCCAGGTTGTTCATCACCCGGGCCTCGGCCCGCTGGTCGCCGATCTTCCGGTAGATGGCCAGGGCTTGCGTAAAGTAGTCCACGGCCTCGGTCATCCGCCGGTAGCCATGGGCCATGCCGAGGTTGTTCAGCATCCACGCCTCTCCCAGCCGGTCACCCGTTTTCCTGGCGCTGTCCAGGCCGATCTGATGAGTCGCGATCCAGTCGGCCCAGTGACCGCGCCGGTAGAAGTAACTCATCCCGGTCGTGGGCAGCCGCCAGGCGAGGTCATGCTGGCCTGACGCGGCGGCCTGGCGGGTGGCCGCCACCAGGTTCGCACGCTCGGCGTCGCACCAGTCCAGGGCCGCCTCCAGAGTGTCGAACGTCAGCGGTCGGATCATCGGTCCCGGTTCGCTCAGCGATACGCGGGCGTGGTTGGGGGAGATGATCCTGGCCGCTGCTTCGGTGGTGTGCAGATACCAGGTGAGGATCCGTCGTACCGCGTCCTGCTGGGCCTCCTCCGGCTCCTCGGCCTGGCATCGTTCGGCCGCGTAAACGCGGAGCAGGTCGTGCAGCCGGTAGATCTCAGGAGCCGGAGACTCCAGCAGGTGCACGTCCACGAGCTGTTCGAGCGCGCCGGCCACATGCTCATCTGGCTGGCCGGACAGCGCGGCGGCGGCGGGGAGGCCGATCATCGGGCCCTGCCACAGGCCCAGCAGCCGGAACGCGCGGACCGCGCCGATGACCCCATCAGCCACCTGAGGGGGGAGGCTGGCGAAACTCACCTCGAAGGTGGCGCGGATGGCCAGGTCGCCCGCCTTGAGCTCGTCCAGCCGCCGCTGCTGACTGGCCAGCCTGCTGGCCAGGGTCCGGACGCTCCAGCTCGTGCGCGCGGCCAGCCGGGCGCCGGCGATCCTGATCGCGAGCGGCAGGCCGGCGCAGGCCGCCAGCACCTCCTTGGTCGCGGCCTGGTCACTGTCCGCCCGCCCGGCGCCCACGATGCTGGTGAACAGGGTGCGCGCGTCCTCGTCGTCCAGCACGTCCAGATCGATGAGCCGGCTGGCACCCAGGTCCGGCAGCCAGCGGCGCGCGGTCACCAGGACCACACACGAGGCGCTGCCGGGCAGCAGCGGCCGCACCTGGGCGGCGTCGGCGGCGTCATCCAGCAGGATCAGCACCCGCCGGCCGGTCAGCCGGGTCCGGTACAGCGCGGCCCGCTCGTCCTCGCCGACCGGGATCTGGTTGCCGGGCACGCCCAGGTCGCGCAGGAACCTGGCCAGTACTTCGCCCGGTGCCAGCGGCTGCGGGCTGGCCCCTCGCAGGTTGATGTAGAGCTGGCCGTCAGGGAAGCGGACCCGCATCCGGTGCGCGGCGTGCACAGCCAGCGTAGTCTTGCCCAGGCCACCCGCCCCGGTCACCAGCGAGACCAGGACCGCGCCCGGGCTGTCCTCCCCCGCTTCGGCCGGCGGCAGGTCACAAAGCCGGTCCAGGTCTCGCTCGCGGCCGGTGAAGTCGGTGATGTCGGCGGGAAGCTGGGTGGGCGGCGGCCCGGGAGCGAACGCGCCCGCGGCCGAAGCCGTCGTCCCCGGACCGGGCGCCGGCGGAGGAGCTTGGCCCCCGCCCGGGGCCGGCGCCAGGGCCGCCGTTCGCGGCGAGGATCCCGCTCGCGCCGGGCGGCGGGGCGAGTCAGCGGCAAGGATCTGCTGGTAGAGCCGCTGCAAGGGCTCACCGGGCGCCACCCCGAGCTCGTCGCGGATCAGCTTCCTGGCCTGCTCGTAGGCGGTCAGCGCCTCGGCCCGCCGGCCCGCACCGACCAGGGCCAGCATGAGCAGGCGGCGCAGCCCCTCTTGCAGCGGGTGATCGGCGATCAGCCGGGACAGCTCCGGAATGACCTGAGCGTGCCGGCCGCAGCCGATATCGGCCTCGATCCTCAGTTCGATCGCGTTCAGCCGCGATTCCTCCAGCCGCGCCGCCTCGGCAGCGACCAGGGGGCTTTGCGGAACATCCACCAGAGCGCCATCGCGCCACAGGTCCAGCGCCTCGGCCAGCAGCTCCGCCGCCCGCTCCGGCTGCTCGGCGGCCAGTGCGCGCCGGCCGTCGGTCACCAGGGCCTCGAACCGCGTCGCGTCCAGGTCGTCTCGCTCCAGGACGAGATGGTAGCCGGGCGGCCGGGTGCGCAACGTCTGGCCCTCTTTGTCGCCGATCAGCCGGCGGACCCGCAGCGCGTAGATGCTGACCAGGTTGGTGGCACCGGCTGGCGGCTCGTCGCCCCACAGTTCCATGATCAGGCGGTCGGTCGTCACCACGTGGCCAGCGTTGATCAGCAGCACCGCCAGCAGCGACCGCCACTTGGAGGCACCGATCCCGGCCCACTCCTGACCGGTCCGGAACTCAAGCGGCCCAAGGATACGAAACCGCACCATACCGCCCTGTTCGGAGGGCCATACGCCTGGCCCAGCCCATAGACTTCCAGGTCACGCGTCCGGGCCGCGACCTGCGCAACCCGTCGGAACTGGCGTGCACACCGGTCGGGAGCCCGGTCACGATGCCACTTAATCATGACTTAATGCTCACGTGAATGCCGGGCGCCATCCTGAGGATGGATTCCGGGTCGCACGGCCCGCGCTTCACGTGACTGGGCGGGGCCACCGCCGCTGGCGTGTGGGCACCACGTGACTTGGACGCGGGGCAGGCGGCTCGGAATCCGGAGGGGCTGGTGGCCGCCGTCTCCGTCACGCTTCGGGGGCGGAGACAGCGGTCACCTTCATGACCGAAGGTGACCGCTGTCTCCGCGTGAGCATGACTCGTGACTACGTCCTGGGTCCGCGGGCGCAGGCGACCTCAGCCCCGGGCTCAGCCCGTGCCTGGCTCCGTGCCTGGCTCCGTGTCTGGATCAGGCCGTGTCTGGCTCAGGCCGTGTCTAGCTCTGGCCGTCGAACAGGCTGGTGACCGAGCCCTCGCTGAAGACCTCGTTGATCGCCCGTGCGAGCAACGGTGCGATGGACAGCACCGTGATCTTGTCGATCCGCTTCTCCTGCGGGATCGGCAGAGTGTTCGTGACGATGATCTCGCCGATCTTCGAGTTCTTCAGGCTGTCGATGGCCCCGGCGGAGAACACGCCGTGCGTGGCGGTCACGATCACCTGAGCCGCTCCCTGGTTGAAGAGCGTCTCGGCGGCGTTGACGATCGTCGCGCCAGTATCGATCATGTCGTCCACCAGGACGCAGGTGCGTCCCTGGACTTTGCCGACCACCTCGAGGATCCGCACCTGGTTGGCGACGTCGGGATCGCGTCGCTTGTGGATGATCGCCAGCGGGGCGCCGAGCCGGTCGGTCCACAACTCAGCGACCCGGACCCGGCCGGCGTCCGGAGCTACCACGGTGATCAGGGACAGGTCCAGCTTGGCCTCGATATAAGAGGCCAGGATCGGTAGCGCGAACAGGTGGTCCACCGGGCCGTCGAAGAATCCCTGAATCTGGGCGGTGTGCAGGTCGACGGCCATCAGCCGGTCGGCTCCGGCCGCTGCGGACAGGTCGGCCATCAGGCGGGCCGAGATGGGCTCCCGGCCGCGGCTCTTCTTGTCCTGGCGGGCATAGCCGAAGAACGGCGTGACCACGGTGATCCGCCGCGCCGAAGCCCGCTTCAGCGCGTCCACCATGATCAGCTGCTCCATGATCCACTCGTTGATCGGCGAGGTGTGGCTCTGCAACACGAACGTGTCACAGCCGCGTACCGACTCCAGCGACCGGAAGAAGATCTCGCCGTTGGCGAAGTTGAAGATCTTCATCGGCGTGGTCTTGATGCCCAGGCAGCCGGCCACCTCGGCGGCCAGCTCCGGGTGGGCCCGGCCGGAGAACAGCAGCAGTCTCTTCTCCGCCGGGGGCCGGAGGCGGATGCGGCGAACTTCCTCGGGTTGATAGTGGCTCACGCGCCCGCCCATTCCTCGTCCGGCATGACCTCGGTCCCGGGTCGCAGGTGAGCGAACGGCCCGACGCTCGCGCCCGCGCCGATCCGCGCCGAATGGCAGACCGAATGGGTCACGGTCGCAGCCTCTGCCACCACCGTGTCAGTGAGCAGGCAATCCGGGCCGATCCTGGCCCCGGTCGCGACGGTGGTGTGCCCGCGCAGCAGCGTGCCCGGGCCGACCTCGGCGTCAGGCTCCAGTGTGACATCGGCGTCGATCCAGGTCGTCGCGGGATCCACGATCGTGACGCCGGAACGCATCCAGCGGCCGAGCACACGGTCGTTGAACAGCCGCCGGGCCCGCGCCAGCTGCACCTGATCGTTCACCCCTTCGACCTCGGCCGGGTCCGCTGCCAGGACGCAGCCGGCCCGGTGGCCGTCGGCCCGCAGGATCGCCACCACGTCGGTGAGATACTCCTCGCCCTTCGCGTTGTTCGTGGCCACGCGCTTGATGGCGTCGGCGAGCAGATCGCCGTCGAAGGCGTAGACGCCGGAGTTGATCTCGTCGATCGCGCGCTGCTGCGGTGTGGCGTCGGCATCCTCGATGATCTCGCTGAAGGCGCCGGTGCTGTCCCGCACGATGCGGCCGTAGCCGGCCGGATCGGGCACCCTGGCGGTGAGCGCGGTCACCGCGTTGCCTTCCGCGTGATGACAGCGCACCAGTCCGGCCAGCGTCTCGGTGCGCAGCAGCGGCGTATCACCGTAAGTCACCACGACCGTGCCGTGGATCTGCCCGGCCGCCTCGAACGCGACCCGCACCGCGTTACCGGTTCCATCTTGCCGGTGCTGGATCACCACATACGCGTCAGGGGCATGCCCGGCAAGATACGCACTCACCTGCTCCCGGCCTTGGCCGGCCACCACGATGAGCCGCCCGGGATCGAGGCCCGCCGCCGCGGCGAGCACATGCCCGAGCAGGCTGCGCCCGCCGAGGGCGTGCAGAACCTTGGGAACACGGGACTTCATCCGCCTGCCCTCGCCAGCGGCGAGGATAATGACAGCGGCAGGGCGGATCTCACTCACTCCGGAGTTCTCCTCGGTTGCTGCCTGCACATAACCAGGGGAGGACATCGATGTTTACGTCCCCGACTCTCGCAGGATACCGTCCGGTCGCCCGGCTGGACCTCCAGACGCCAGACGCCGCCGGCCAGCTCGCGCGCAGACGTTTCGTCGTAGTAGCCCGCTAGCGTCAGAACATGTGTTCTATTCAGGACCTTTTACTGCTGAAACGGCAGGCGGTCGCGCTGCGCCGGGCGGGCAGGTAACCTGAGTTGTGCTCCCGGGGAAGGATTTGAACCTCCGTTATCCGGACCAAAACCGGATGTCCTGCCTGGCTAGACGACCCGGGAAGGCAGTCCCCGCGCACACTCTACCGGGCTCCTTGATCGTCTGCGCCTAGGAGAACGCTAGGCGCCTGTCGTCTCGGATAGTGAGACGAGCAGGTATCCAGCGGGTGTGAGCAGGGCGACGGCTTCGTTAAATCCTCGTAGGTCCCTTGCATAACCTACGGTGGCGTAGCCTACGGTTACGTAAGTGTGCTGAGCGGGGCGCCACCCCGCAGGCTCAGCGAGAGCGGGCGAACCACTGGGCAATCCCTGCCCGGAGGACCCACCAGCAGCGAGGAGTCATGATGACCTCTTCTCCCGAGACCACCATCACCCCCGCTAGGACGGAGTTGTCGTTCCGGCCTGACCTGGAAGAGGGCGAACACGCGGGCCACAAGGTCCTGATCGCCTTGTTTGTGATCATGCCGCTGCTGGCGCTGCTGGCGGCCGTGCCGTTCGCCTGGGGCTGGGGACTGGGCTGGCACGACATCGTGCTGGGGCTCGTCTTCTTCTACGTCTCAGGGCTGGGCATCAGCGCGGGCTTCCACCGGTACTTCACCCACGGATCGTTCAAGGCGACCCGTCCGCTACGGGTGGCGCTCGCGGTCGCCGGCAGCCTGGCCTTCGAGGGGCCCGTGCTCAACTGGGTGGCCGACCACCGGCGACACCACAAGTACAGCGACCGCGAGGGCGACCCGCACTCCCCGTGGCGCTACGGCAACGACTGGAAGGCGCTCACCAAGGGGCTGGTCTTCGCGCACATCGGCTGGATCTTCGAGGGCAACCGCACGTCGCAGCCGAAGTTCTGCCCGGACCTGCTGGCCGACCCGGCGCTCAGGCGGATCTCGCGCTGGTTCCCGGCGTTCGCGGCCGTCTCGCTGCTGCTGCCCGCCCTGGCCGGCGGCCTGTGGTCGATGTCACTGCGCGGCGCGCTGACCGCGCTCTTCTGGGCCGGGCTGGTGCGGATCGCGCTGCTGCAGCACGTCACCTGGTCGATCAACTCGATCTGCCACACGTTCGGCCAGGAGGAGTTCGCCGTGCGAGACAAGGCCAGGAACGTGTCCTGGCTGGCCATCGCCTCCTTCGGCGAGTCCTGGCACAACCTGCACCACGCCGATCCGACCTGCGCGCGGCACGGCGTGCTCAAGGGACAGATCGACACCAGCGCGCGGCTTATCTGGATCTTCGAGAAGCTGGGCTGGGCGTACGAGGTGCGCTGGCCGGACGCGCAGCGCCTGACCGCCAAGCGGGCCGAGGGGAAGAGCAGGCCGCTCGGCGCTATGGCACGGCGTCCCGCGTCGGACATGCCGGGCGGCGTGGCCTCCTGACAGCCGGCAGCCTGACCGCGACAGCAGGCAGCCCTCCGCCGCCGGGCCGGCACACCGGCCCGGCGGGGCGTAGGGTCGGTGCCGTGACCGAGCCAGTACCAAGAGCCAGCCGCCGCCGGATGTCCGGCCAGGAACGCCGGGAGCAACTGCTCGACATCGGCAGGCACCTGTTCGCCGAGCGCGGCTTCGAGGGGACCTCCATAGAGGAGGTCGCCGCCCGGGCGGACGTGTCGAAGCCGGTGGTGTACGAGCACTTCGGCGGCAAGGAGGGGCTGTACGCCGTCGTCGTCGACCGCGAGGTCAGCCGGCTGCTCACCATGGCCACCCAGACCCTGTCCGGCGACCACAACCGGCGCAAGTTCGAGGGCGCCGCCGTCACGCTGCTGCGTTACATCGAGGACAACGCGGACGGGTTCCGCATCCTGGTCCGCGATTCGCACCCGGCCTCGGGCGCGGGCACGTTCGGCAGCCTGATCAGCGACATAGCCAGCCAGGTGGAGTACATCCTGGGCGACTTCTTCACCCAGAACGGCTATGACCCCAAGCTGGCCCCGATGTACGCCCAGATGCTGGTGGGCATGGTCGCGGTCACCGGCCAGTGGTGGCTGGACGCCAGGAAGCCCAAGCTGGAAGAAGTCGCCGCGCACCTGATCAACCTGGCCTGGAACGGGCTGTCGAACCTGGACCCCAAGCCCCGCATCTCGGCCGGGGCGACCAGCAGGCCCCCTGCAACCAGCTAGGCCGGCCGCCTGGCCGTCGCGAACACCCGGCGGAACGGGAACACCGTCCCGTAGCGGCCGGGCGGGTAGGCCTCGCGGATCCCACATGCCCGCTGATCCTCTTGATGTCGAGACATTCGATGGGACCTGCCTACCCGTCAAAGCATCTCGATGTCAAGAGATATGCTCGCAGTCATGACGGAGCTCTCATGACCGGGCACTCATGACCGGGCAGCTCAGGGACGAGGTCGACGACCTGGTCGCCGCGTGGCGGGCCGAGCGTCCCGACCTCGACGTGCAGCCGCTACAGGTGCTGAGCCGGATCTCGCGGCTGGCCAGGCATCTGGACCGGGCTCGCCGGGCCGCGTTCGCCGTTCATGATCTTGAGCCCTGGCAGTTCGACGTGCTTTCCGCGCTGCGCCGCCAGGGACCGCCCTATCAGCTCAGCCCCGGCGCACTGCTCCGGGCCACGCTGGTGACCTCGGGCACGATGACCAACCGGATCGACGGGCTCGCCGCCGCCGGACTGGTACGCAGGCAGCCGGATCCGCAGGACAAGCGCGGCGTGCTGGTCACCTTGACCGGGCAGGGCCGGCTCCGGGTGGACGCCGCGCTCGCCGGCCTGCTGCGCAGCGAGGAAGCCCTGCTGAAGGGGCTGGACCGTGACGAGCGCCAGGTCCTCGCCGGTCTGCTGCGGGTGCTGCTCGCCCCCTTCGACGCCCACGATGTCCCCGCGGACACTACCCGGTAACAGCCGCTACCGGCTGACCCCCGACGGGCTGACCACGGCGGCCCCCGGGGCCGGCCCGGTCGCCCTGACAGCCGAGCGGCACACGCCCGCCCCGGTCAGCGCGACCACGAGATCCACCGCCCGCTGCGCGTCGGCGACCAGGAACGCGCAGGTTGGACCGGAGCCGGAGACTATCGCGCCGAGCGCGCCGTACTCCCGCCCGACGGCGAGGGTCCGGCGCAGTTCGGGGCGCAGCGACACCGCAGCGGGCTGCAGGTCGTTGCTGAGCAGCGGCCCCACCTGGGTTGGATCACCGGAGCGCAGCGCGGACATCAGCTCGGTGCTCAGCCGCGGCGGGGTCACGTTGTAGCCGCGGGCGTCCCGGATCCGATCGCACGCGCGGTAGACATCGGGGGTGGACAGGCTCCGGGCAGCGTAGGCCAGCACCCAGTGATACTCCCCGGCGACCAGCGCGGGAGTCAGCCGCTCCCCCCGGCCCTGGCCGACCGCCGTGCCGCCGACCAGGGCGAACGCCACGTCGCTGCCGATCCCCGCGGCCAGGTCGCCGAGTTCAGCTTGGCTCAGGCCCGTCCGCCACAGCTCGTTGTACGCGACCAGGGCGGCCGCCGCGTCGGCACTGCCACCGGCCAGCCCGGCCGCGACCGGGATCCGTTTCCTGATCGTGATCGCCACCGGCGGAATGGCCGTGACCGCGTCTGCGGAGGCGGGGGCCGGACGCGGGCCACGCTGCCCCCGGCCGGCCGCCCGGGCCAGCGCTGCGACGGCCCGGGCGGCCAGGTTGGCCTCGCCGGCCGGCACCTGGTCCGCGCCCTCGCCGCTCACCGCGACGCTGGCCGCCTCCGCGCGGGTGACTGTCACCTCGTCATACAGAGATACCGCGTGAAAAACGGTGACCAGCTCGTGATAGCCGTCGGAACGGACCGGCCCCACAGCCAGCTGGAGGTTCACCTTCGCGGGCACCCGCACGGTCACGCCGGTCACCCTTCGATGATCGCAGACCCCGGCTGTCCATCAGCCCAGTCGTGGTCTATCCGCCCGGTCCGCGAACTGCCGCGATGGCCGCGAACTCGGCCACTCCCAGCGACTCGCCGCGGGCGGAGGGGTCCACACCTGCCGCGCGCAGGATCCGCTCCGCCTCGGCGGCCGAGCCCGCCCAGGACGCGAGGGCCGAGCGCAGCATCTTGCGGCGCTGCGAGAACGCGGCGTCCACCACACCGAAGAGCTGCTCCCTGCTCACGCCGGCCGCGGGCGGATCGACGCGGGTAAAGGACACCAGCCCGGAGTCCACCCGCGGCACCGGCCAGAACACGGTACGCGGCACCGGCCCTGCCCGCCGCATCTCGGCGAAGGCGGCCAGCTTCACCGACGGGGCGCCGTAGACCCGGCTGCCGGGCGGTGCCGTGATCCGGTCGGCCACCTC
>DASZAD010000120.1:0-4868 GCA_035945415.1 Streptosporangiaceae bacterium | reverse complement strand
ATCACCGGGATCCGTTACAAGCCAGACGTCGTGGCCGCCGCTACCAGCGACGCCATGGATCTTCGCCCGCGTGGCGGCGGGTGGAGGGCGGTGTACTTGCCCATCGTGAGCATCCTGTGGTAAGCCACGTTTGCATGCCTGCGCCGGATCTTCACCGGCGAGCCCGGCACACATTTCCCGCCGAGTTAGGGGACGCTATGAGTGACCCACTGCGATATGGCGACACACTTGCCCGGGTCGGCCGGCACTGGGGCTGGGTGCTGGCCTACGGCATCATCACGATGATCGCGGGGATCGCGGCCCTGGCCTGGCCCGGGGAGACGCTCCTGGTCGTGGCCGTGCTGTTCGGCATCCAGCTCATCGTGTCCGGGATCTTCAGGTTCGGGGCCGCGCTGGCCTCCGATGACCTGACCGGCGGGACCCGGGTGCTGCTGGCGTTCCTCGGCGTCCTTTCCGTCATCGTCGGCCTGTGGGCGGTCCGCCACGTGCTGCTGACCCTGCTCGCGCTGGTGGTGCTGCTGGGCATCTTCTGGGTCGTCAACGGGGCGATCGAACTCTTCACGGCGCTGTCCCGCCGCGAGATGCCCGAAAGGGGCTGGACCGCGCTGATGGGCCTGCTCAGCGTCGTCGCCGGCATCATCGTGCTGGCCTACCCCGGCTTCAGCCTGGTGGGCCTGGCCGCGGTCCTGGGCGTCTGGCTACTGATCCTCGGCGCGATGGAGATCACCGCCGCATACCGGCTGCGCCAGGCCGGCCAGATCGGACAGAGGGCCTCCCGGCTTCTCGGGCGCACGCACTGAGCGGTCAGGCACGGGGCCCTCAGGCACGGGGCCCTCAGGCACGGGGCACTCAGGCACGGGGCCCTCAGGCACGGGCCGGGTTTGCCGCGCGCGGCCACCTGCACCACGCGGCCTTCGCCGCTGGTCGCGTTCCACTAATCGTGCGGGGTGGTTGAATCAAAACTGCATAGAGTAGCCAGCCGAGGGAGGTTCCCGATGGCCAGCACCGTCCCGGCCCCAGGCCGGATGAACGTGGACTTCGAGGAGCGGGTGGACTTCGCCCGGCTGCGCGAGCACCGGCTGCGCCGGGCGGCCGCGGCGCTGGAGGCAACAGACCTCGGCGCCTTGCTGGTCTTCGACAACAACAACATCAGATATCTCACCGGCGTGGCCATCGGTGAGTGGACCCGGGACAAACTCTGCCGGTACGCGCTCTACACCCGGACCGGCGAGCTGTACCTGTGGGATTTCGGCTCCGCCGCCGTCCACCACCGGATGTACTGTCCGTGGCTCGACCCGGAGCATTGCATCGCCGCGTACTCCACCATGCGAGGCGCCGCCCCGCCCGCCTCCAACCTGACCGCCCGGGCGGTCGCCGAGATCAAAGACAGGCTGGCCGAGGCCGGGGTGGCGGGGCAACCGGTCGGCATGGATTTCGCCGAGCTGCCGACCATCGTGGAGCTACAGCGCCAGGGCATCGACATCAGGGACGGCCAGCAGGTCATGCTGGACGCGCGCCAGATCAAGTCCGCCGACGAGATCGCCCTGCTCTCCACCGCTGCCGCCCTGGTGGACGGCGTCTACACCGAGATCGCAGAAGCGCTCAAACCCGGTGTCAGGGAGAACGAGATCGTGGCGCTGGCCGCTAAGCGGCTCTACGACATGGGATCCGACGACGTGGAGTCGATCAACGCGGTGTCCGGCGAGCGGTGCAACCCGCACCCGCACAACTTCTCCGACCGCATGATCCGGCCGGGAGAGCAGGCGTTCTTCGACATCATGCACTCCTACAACGGCTACCGGACCTGCTACTACCGGACGTTCAGCGTGGGCCGGGCCACGGCGCCGCAACGTGATGCCTACCGCCGCGCCCGGGACTGGATCGACGCCGCGATCGAGACCATCAAGCCCGGCGTGTCCACCGGCCAGGTGGCCAGGCTGTGGCCCACCGCCGAGGAGATCGGGCTGCCCGACGAGAAAACCGCCTTCGGGCTGCAGTTCGGCCACGGCCTGGGCCTGGCCCTGCACGAGCGGCCGATCATCAGCAGGCTCACCTCGCTCGAGGCGCCGATGGAGATCCAGGAGGGCATGGTGTTCGCGCTGGAGACCTACTGCCCGGCCAGCGATGGCATCTCGGCGGCCAGGATCGAGGAGGAGGTTGTGGTCGCGCCGGACGGCGTGCAGGTCATCACCAGATTCCCGGCCGGCGAGCTGTTCGTGACCCACCCGTACTGACCACGCCATCGGAGGCCGGCATGACCACGACCCAGCAGCCCAGGCTGGACGACGAGACCGCGCTGGACATGTACCGGATGATGATCGAGATCCGGCTGTTCGAGAAGCGCGCCTACGACCTGTTCCTGCAGAACCTGGTCAAGGGGACCTCACACCTGGGGATCGGCCAGGAGGCCATCGCCGCCGGGGTGTCGGCGGCCATGTCCGACCGCGACTACATGTTCGTCACCTACCGCGGGCACGCGCACGTGCTGGCCCGCGGCACGCCGATGACCCCGGTGATGGCCGAGCTGCTGGGCCGTCAGAACGGGCTGATGCACGGCAAGGGCGGATCCATGCACCTGCTGGACGCCTCCCGCGGCATCCTGGGCGCCTACGCGATCGTCGGCGCGCAGCTCGTGATCGCCAATGGGGCGGCGTGGTCGGCCCAGTACCGCGGCAGCGGGCAGGTGACCGTCTGCTTCCTCGGCGACGGTGCGACCAATATCGGCGCCTTCCACGAGGCGCTGAACCTCGCCGCGGTCTGGGGACTGCCGGTGGTGTTCATCTGCGAGAACAACCAGTACATGGAGTACACGCCGATCTCGTCGGTGACGGCCGTGCCGCGCCCCGCCGCGGACCGCGCGCCCGCGTACGGGCTGGAGCCGGTGGTGGTGAACGGCAACGACGTCGAGGCCGTGTACTACCGCGCCCTGGACGCGATCACCACGGCGCGCGAGGGCGGCGGCCCGGCGCTGATCGAGGCCCTCACCTACCGGCACGGCGGCCACTCCCGGGCCGACCCCGGCAAGTACCGCCCCGACGAGGAGGTCAGCACCTGGCTGACCCGCGACCCGGTCCCTGCCTACCGCGCGGTCCTGCTCGGCCGCGGCGTGGAGCAGCCGGCGCTGGACGCCATCGACCAGCGGGCCATGGCCGCCGTGGACCTGGCCACCGAGGAAGCGAAGGCCGGCCCGGAGCCGGATCCGCGGATCGCGTTCACCAACGTCTGGAGTGACGGCAGCAGCGGGTGGAGGAACTGAGACCATGAGCGTGATCACGTACCGCCAGGCTGTCGCACGCGGGATCGCCCAGGAGATGCGGGCCGACCCGGCTGTCGTATTGCTGGGCGAGGATGTGGCCGAGGCCGGCGGGGTGTTCAAGGCCACGCCCGGGCTGCGCGAGGAGTTCGGTCCCGTCCGGGTGCGCGACACGCCAATCAGCGAGCAGGCCATACTCGGCGCGGCCATGGGCGCCGCCATGACCGGGCTGCGGCCGATAGCCGAGATCATGTTCAGCGACTTCTTCGCGGTCTGTTGGGACCTGATCGCCAACGAGATCGCCAAGAGCCGGTACATGTCCGAAGGCCAGGTGTCGTTTCCGCTGGTCATCCGCTGCGCGAACGGTGCCGGGGTGCGCTTCGGCGCGCAGCACTCGCAGTCGGTGGAGAACTGGGCGATGGCCGTGCCCGGGCTCAAGGTGGTGGCGCCGTCCACCCCCCGGGACGTGGTTGGCCTGCTGGCCGCCGCGGTGCGCGACCCGGACCCGGTGATCTTCTTCGAGCACAAGGCGCTGTACGCCACCAAGGGTGAGGTGGACGACGGGGAGATCGTCGGCCGGCTGGGCCAGGCGGAGGTGGTCAGGGCAGGGCAGGACGCCACGATCGTGGCGCTGGCCGCGATGGTGCCGCGGGCGGCCGAGGCCGCCAGATTGCTTGCGGAACAGCACGGCATCCACTGTGGCGTGGTGGACGTGCGCAGCCTGGTGCCGCTGGACACCCGGACCATCCTCGCCGAGGTGGCCAAGACCGGCCGGCTGTTCACCGTCGAGGAGAACACCCGGCTGTGCGGCTGGGGCGCGGAGATCGTCTCGATCGTCACCGAGGAGATCTTCGGATCGCTCACCGGCCCGCCCGTCCGGATCACCACCCCGCACATCCCGCTGCCCGCGGCCGGAAGCCTGGAGGACCAGGTCCTGCCCTCAGCGGAACGGATCGCGGTCACGGTGCGCGACTCCCTGGCAGGATCACCTCCCCAGATGCCGGCTGGCGCGCCGGCGGTACGGCCCGGCGCGGCGCCCACGAGGGAGGCAGTGCGAGAGGCAGGCGGATGAGTTCCAGCGTGGCCAGCCTGACCGGCGCGGATGTCCCGGCCAGCCTGCTGATCGGGGGCGAGTGGACCGGGGGGCGTGGCGGCTGGCTGGTGAGTGCCGCGAGGTCGTAGCCTGACGCTGTGGACAGACGCATCTTCGGCCTGGAAAACGAATACGGCGTTACCTGCACGTTCCACGGCCAGCGGCGGCTGTCACCCGACGAGGTGGCCAGGTACCTGTTCCGCCGCGTGGTCTCCTGGGGCCGGAGCAGCAACGTCTTCCTGCGTAACGGCGCGCGGCTGTACCTGGACGTGGGCTCGCACCCGGAGTACGCCACGCCGGAATGCGACGACGTGCTCGATCTCGTCGCCCACGACAAGGCCGGGGAGCGGATCCTCGAGGGGCTGCTGCTCGACGCCGACCGGCGGCTGCGCGAGGAAGGCATCGCCGGCGACATCTACCTGTTCAAGAACAACACCGACTCGGCCGGCAACTCCTACGGCTGCCACGAGAACTACCTGGTCGGGCGGCACGGCGAGTTCGGCAGGCTGGCCGACATCCTGA
>DASZAD010000119.1:0-26157 GCA_035945415.1 Streptosporangiaceae bacterium | reverse complement strand
CGGGCAGGCAGCGCCGTAGCAGTGGTTTCGTCCGAGTGCTGCGTACGAATCGGATGCCGGGCCTTTTCTGTGTCGAAGGTCAGATTCGCTTCGCCTTGGCGGCGCGGGCCGTGGCGGACACGGCCCGCAGCTTGGCCGATCTGCGCGGTGTCCGTGCGGTGGTGGCGGACTCCGTCCAGCAGGGATGGTGCGGGCTGGCGGAGCTTGCGGAAGAGCTACGCGGGGGTCCAGCCGCTGGTTCCGCCTGGCTCCGCCAGACGCTAGCCGAGGTCACAGACGGGATCAGGTCCACCGCCGAGGCTGACCTCCACGACCTGATCAAGCGGGCTGGCCTGCCGGTGCCGGTGTTCAACGCCCGCCTGTACGCGGGGACTGAGCTGATCGCGGTGGCCGACGCCTGGTGGCCGCGCCAGCGCGTCGCGACCGAGGTCGACTCCCGTGAATGGCATTTCTCACCCGAGGAATGGGAGCGGACGCTTCGCCGTCACGCCCGGATGACGGCCCGGGGCATTCTCGTCCTGCACTTCACGCCCAACCAGATCAGGACCGAGCCAGCGCAGGTGGTTGCCGTGATAAGAGCCGCTTTGGACGCGGAGCAAACCACGGACCTCCGCTGGACGCGGACCGCCACCTGACGTTGGCCGCGCCCGCCCGTGAGAATCCGGTTAGCCGGCGGGGACAACGTACGCAGCCCGGCTCGCGAGTGGCCGAGCCGTCGGTCAGTCACCGGCCTGATTGAGCCGCCGCCATTCGGCGGTGGCGGCCGGCGACCACCTCGTATGCAGGCGAGTGAACAGCTCGGCTGCTGTCACGCCGCTCCACCGGGCCGGGAGAAGTTCAGCCGGCAGGCCCGGGTCAAGGAAGGGGAAGCGGCGCCAGGCGTGCACCAGCCCGGCCAGCCGGGCCAGCGAGTCTCCGGTGCCGTTGCCGTGGCCCTCACCCTCGAGGGAGGCGCCTTCGGATCCGGCGCCTTCGGATCCGGCGCCTTCGGATCCGGCGTCCTCGGATCCGGCGTCCTCGGAGGTGGCGGTCTCGGAGCTGGCGCCGCCGAACTCGGTCAAGAAGGCCTCGTAGCTCCGCTCGATCGAAGCCAGGTCCCAGGCCTGCGTGACCATAGCGGCCAGCGGCCCGCCGCCGGCCCATCTCGCCTGGAAGATCTGAGACTCACCGAGCAGGCCCGCCTCGTCCAGCACCCGCTGGGCTTCGTCGATCCGGTCGGCGTGCGTGCTCACCCAGACGCCAGGTGCCGGGCTGCCAAACCCCGCCCAGGACAACCGGGTGCGCAGCCGGTGCCGGGCCGGACGGCCAACCTGGAGGCGGTCAGCCTCCTGACGCTCGCGCTGGGCAGCCGCCCGGGCCAGGATGAGTAGCCACCGGCCGTCCCAGGGCTGGCCGGCGCGGCCGAAGCCGTAGATGCGCTCGGTGCCTTCGGTGAGCAGTCGCTCGGCGCTCGGCGTCAGCGACCACCGGGTCCGGCGACCAGAACGCTCCGCGGTCAGCCAGCCCCCGGCTGCGGTGCGCATCAGTGCTTGCCTGCAAGCCTTTTGCTCGACGCCGAGCCCGGCCATGACGTCGATGAACGCCGACGTCCACGCCGATCCGCCGGACGGCAGCACGAACTCGCCGAGGACCGTGAACAACAGGCCCCGGGCGCTCTCGCCGCCGGCCGCGTGGCGCCGTGACATGACCGGCGTCGCCCGGCCCGCGCCCGCGCCGGTAACGCCCAGGCTCACGTCCATAACATCCTGGCTCGCGCCCGGGATGCCCAGGCTCACGTCCATAGCATCCTGGCTCGCGCCCGGGATGCCCTGGCTCGCGCCTATAACACCCTGGCTCGCGCCCGGGATGCCCTGGCTCGCGCCCGTAACATCGGTAGCCGTCACCGGACCGGCCCCCTTCGTTCATCGGACAATACGAAACCCCTCCGGCAAAGACACAATATTCTACAAAATATTGACATAACGCAAAAGAATTGTAGAACATAGAGCCATGGCCAGGATCGAGTTCCGCACCCATCCCGCTGGCTACCGGCACTGGCGGCTCGCCGTCGACGGCCCGGTGGCGACGCTCACGATGGACGTGGACGCCGACGGCGGCCTCGATCAGGGCTATGAGCTGAAGCTGAACTCCTACGACCTGGGCGTGGACATCGAGCTGTACGACGCGGTGCAGCGGCTGCGGTTCGAGCACCCGGAGGTCCGCGCGGTCGTCCTGACGAGCGGGCTGGACCGGATGTTCTGCGCAGGCGCGAACATCCAGATGCTGGCCGCCGCCTCGCACCCGCTGAAGGCGAACTTCTGTAAGTTCACCAACGAGACCCGCAACGGGATCGAGGACGCCACCGCCTGCTCGGGCCAGACCTACCTGGCCGCGCTCAACGGGACCGCCTCGGGCGGCGGGTACGAGCTGGCGCTGGCCTGCGAGCACATCATGCTCGTCGACGACAGGTCATCGGCGGTGTCGCTGCCCGAGCTGCCGTTGCTCGGCGTGCTGCCCGGCACCGGAGGGCTGACCCGGCTGATGGACAAGCGACACGTGCGACGGGACCTGGCCGACTACTTCGCCACCAGGCCCGAGGGCATCCGCGGCGCGAAGGCCGTCGCCTGGCGGCTGGTGGACGAAGTCGTACCCAGGCCCCGATGGGACGAGACCGTGGCCGAGCGGGCGACCGAGCTCGCAACTGCCTCACCCAGGCCTGCGGACGCGACCGGGATCGAGCTCACCCCGCTGGCCAAAGAGCTGGCCAAGGACCGCGGCGACGACATGATCAGCTACCCGCACGTGACCGGGCGCCTAGACCGCGAAGCCGGCACCGTGGAGATTACTGTGACCGGCCCGGACGCGCCAGCCCCCGGCGACGCGGGCGGCATCCACCGGCAGGGCGCGGGATTCTGGCCGCTGGCCGTCACCCGCGAGCTCGACGACCTGATCCTCGACCTGCGGGTCAACGAGCTAGAGCTCGGCACCTGGCTGCTCAAGACGACCGGCGACCAGGAAAGGGTGCTCGGTTACGACCGGCTGCTGCTCACCGCTCGTGACCATGGCGACTGGCTGGCCAACGAGATCGTGCACTACCTCAAGCGCACGCTGAAACGGCTGGACGTGACCAGCCGCAGCCTCATCGCGCTGATCGAGCCCGGCAGCTGCTTCGCCGGCTCGCTGTTGGAGCTCGCCCTGGCCGCCGACCGCTCCTACCAGCTCGACGGGGTCTTCACTGGCGAAGACCCGGAAGCCGAGCCGGCCACGGTCACCGTCGGCACGATGAACCTCGGCCCGCTGCCCATGAGCAACGGGCTCACCCGGCTGCAGACGCGCTACCTGGGCGACCTAGACGGCCTGGCCGCCGTCACCGGGACGGAGGGCAAGCCGCTGGACGCCGCCGATGCCGCTCAGCTCGGCCTGGTCACCTTCGCACCGGACGACATCGACTGGGAGGAAGAGGTCCGCATCGCCTTGGAAGAGCGGGCCAGCTTCAGCCCGGACGCATTGTCCGGCATGGAGGCCAACTACCGCTTCGCCGGCCCTGAGACGCTGGAGACGAAGATCTTCGGACGCCTCACCGCCTGGCAGAACTGGATCTTCAACCGGCCCAACGCCTCCGGCCCCGACGGCGCGCTGCGCCGCTACGGCACCGGGCGGCGGCCGGACTTCGATCGGAAGCGAGCCTGATCATGACCACCGCCGCCGACTACACGGAGAAGATCCCCAACAACGTCGGCCTCCGCGAAGACCGCCGGCTGCAGCGAGCGCTGGAGTCCTGGCAGCCCAACTTCCTGGGCTGGTGGGAGTCGATGGGACCATCGCTGCCCACCCGGGACGTCTACCTGCGCACCGCGATCAACGTGGGACGCGAGGGCTGGGCCCACTGGGGACATGTGCCGATGCGGGACTACCGGTGGGGCATCTTCCTGGCCGAGCGGGAGCAGGACCGGCGGATCGGCTTCGGCGAGCATGAGGGCGAGCCGGCCTGGCAGAAGGTGCCCGGAGAGTACCGGGCCGGCCTGCAGCGGCTGATCGTGATCCAGGGCGACACCGAGCCGGCCTCGGTGGAGCAGCAGCGCCACCTCGGCGCCACCGCGCCCAGCTTGTACGACCTGCGCAACCTGTTCCAGGTCAACGTGGAGGAGGGCCGTCACCTGTGGGCGATGGTGTACCTGCTGCACGCCTACTTCGGCCGGGAGGGCCGCGAGGAAGCCGAGCAGCTCCTGCACCGCAACTCCGGCAGCCAGGACGCCCCCCGCATCCTCGGCGCGTTCAACGAGGAGACGCCGGACTGGCTGTCGTTCTTCATGTTCACGTACTTCACCGACCGGGACGGCAAGTACCAGCTCGGCACGCTGAAGCAGTCTGGTTTCGACCCGCTGTCGCGGACCTGTGAGTTCATGCTCAAGGAAGAGGCGCAGCACATGTTCGTCGGCACCACCGGCGTGGACCGGGTGGTGGAGCGTACGGCGCAGCTCATGATCGAAAACGAGACCGATGAGGTGATACCGCACGGCGGCATCTCGCTGAGCACGATCCAGAAGTACCTGAACTTCCACTACTCGGTGACGCTCGACCTGTTCGGCGGCGAGACCTCGACCAACGTCGCCGGCTACTACACCGCGGGCCTGAAGGGCCGCTGGTCGGAGGAGCGGCGCCGGGACGACCACCGGCTCACCGACGACTCGATCATGGTCGACACGGTGGTCGACGCCGGGAATGGTGAGCAGAGCATCGGCCAGCTCGAAGTGCCCGCGTTGCTCGGCCTCAACACCGACCTGCGCCGCGAGTACGTCAAGGACTGTCAGAACGGGGTCAACCGGTGGAACAGGATCCTGGCTGACGCGGGCCTCCCGCAGCGCCTCCGGCTGCCCAGCGTGGCCTTCAACCGCAAGGTCGGCGCGTTCGCCGCCATCGAGGCCACGCCGGACGGCGAGAAGATCTCCACCGCGGAGTGGGAGCGCCGCAAGGGCCAGTGGCTGCCCACCGACGTGGACAAGACCCACGTCCGCTCGCTCATGCGGCCGGTCCTGGAGCGCGGGAAGATCGCCAGCTGGATCGCTCCGCCGCGCAATGGCACCAACGGGCGCCCGTTCGACTACGACTACGTCCACCTGGCCTAGGGTGTGTCCGGTCGGTCTGGGTGGCAGTGCTTGTCGGCGCGCCTCCGGCGCGACGGAGCGGTGATCCAGGCGGCGTCCGGCCAGGCGGAGGAGGAGTCAACAGTGGAACTATTGGCGACGACGACCCTGTGCTGGCTTCAACGGGGGCCGGTCGTCGCCTGGGCGCCGATCCGCGCCGCCGAAGATCGACCGGACACACCCTGAATCACGCCGGGCGCGGCCGGGGTACTGTTCGATCATTTCCTTCAGTACGAACGATGCCACCGGAGCCCCGTCAATGATCGACGGTCGAATGCTCGTCGATGTCCATCTGCATCCCGCCCGGCTGCCCGGGCTCAAGGTGCCCTGGCCGGTGTGGGTCCAAGACTTCGACGACCCGCGCGTGCGGGATCTCTACGACCCGGCCGGAACCGTCCGCCCGGCCGCCTTCGACACGTACCTGGGGGACGAGGGTGTCGATGTCGCCGTGGTCCTGGCCGAGTACAGCCCCAAGGTGACCGGCACCCAGGCCGTCGAGGACATGCTGCCGCTGGTAGAAGCCAGCCCGGCGCGGGTGCGGTTCGCCGCCAACGTCAACCCGCACCTGCACTACCCGGTGGCCGCGGAAGTGGAGCGGCAGCTGGCGCTGGGTGCGGTCGCGCTCAAGGTCCACCCGGTGCATGCCGGGTTCGCCGTCGGCGACCGGGCCATGTACCCGGCGTACGAGGTGTGCCAGGCCGCGGGCGTGCCCGTCATCGTGCACTGCGGCACGTCCACGTTCCCCGGCGCGATGAACCAGTTCGGCGATCCCGTCCTGCTCGACCCGGTGCTGAGAGACTTCAGGTCGCTGGAGGTCGTGCTGGCGCACGGCGGCCGGGGCTGGTGGTATGACGCCGCCGCGTTCCTGGCCCTGTCGGATGACCGGGTGTGGATCGAGCTGTCCGGGCTGCCGCCGTCCCGGCTGCGGACCTACTACTCCCGGTTCGACTGGACCCGGCTGGCCCGCCGGATGATCTTCGGTACAGACTGGCCCGGCGTGCCCGGGATCGCTCGCAACGCCCGCGCGGTCGCCGCCCTGTGCCCGGACGACGAGACCGCGGGCCTGGTGCTGGCCCAGAACGCCGTTCGCGTGTACCACCTCAAGCCCGCGGGAGCCGCGCCATGATCTACGCTCTGGACGACATCGAGCCGGACATCAGCCCCGACGCGTACGTGCATCCGGACGCCACGATCATCGGAGCCGTCACGATCGGTCCGGAGTCCACCATCTGGCCGGGCGCGGTCCTGCGCGGCGACCACGGCAGGATCGAGGTCGGCGCCAGGACCTCGATCCAGGACGGCACGATCGTGCACTGCACGCAGCGGTGGCCGACGATGATCGGGTCATCCTGCGTGGTGGGTCATGCCGCCCACCTGGAAGGCTGTCGGGTGGGGGACGGCTGCTTGATCGGCTCCGGCTCGATCGTGCTCGGCCGCGCCGTCGTGGAACCGGGTGCCGCCGTCGGAGCGGCCGCCCTGGTCACCGAAGACACGGTGGTCCCCACCGGGCAGATCGCGCTCGGCGTCCCCGCCCGCCTGCGCCCGATGCCCGACGACTTGACCAGCTGGATCACCAACGCGGTGCGGGAGTACGTCGCCAGTGGCAAGCACTACCGCACCGGCCTGCGTCGCATTCGCTGATCGCCGCAACCCTGCCGGCCTGGTGCCCCGCGGAACCCGCGCGTGTTTCCGCGGGCTTGCTGGCCCGTGGGACCCGAACCGCGCGCTTCCGTGGCCTGTTGGCCCGGGGCCCGCGGAACCGCCCGCGCGTTTCCGCGGGAAACACCGGCTCAGTTCTTGCTTCGTTCGGCCACTACGACCAGGCCGGCTCCGGTGCGGAGCACCCGCACGCCCGCGCCGAAGTGCGGGCGCAGCACGTCGTCGCGCAGCACGCTGGCCGGCGGCCCGGCGGCGGCCGTGCGACCGCCGGCCAGCAGCAGCAGCCGGTCGGCGAACTGGCCGGCCAGCGTGAGGTCGTGCACGGCGGACACCACGGTGAGCGACCGTTCCGCCCGCAACTCGTCGATCAACTCCAGCGCTTCGACCCGGCGGCCCAGGTCCAGCGCGCTGGTCGGCTCGTCCATCAGCAGGATCGGAGCCTCCTGGGCCAGGGCGCGGGCCAGCACGGCCCGCTGCAGTTCCCCGCCGGACAACGTGTCGAGCTGCCGGGCAGCCATCGCGGCCAGCGCCAGCCGGTCCAGCAGGCCGGCGCAGACCCGCCGGTCCAGGTCGCTTTCTCCGCGCAGGTAGCCGATGTGTGGCGTGCGGCCGAGCAACACGTAGTCACCGACCGTCATGTCGCCCGGCAGCAGCGGGCGCTGCGGCACGTAGGCGATCAGGCGCGCCAGCCGCCTGCGGGACATCCCGGCTGTCCGCCTGCCGGCGATCGTGACCGTGCCGTCGTGCCTGACCAGCCGGGCGACAGCGCGCAGCAGGGTGGTCTTGCCCGCGCCGTTCGGGCCGATGATGGCCAGCCATTGTGCGTCCGGCACCTGCTCGGAGATCTCGTGCAGGGCCACCTGACCGGCGTAGCTCACCCTGACCCCGGCCAGGCTGATCACGCGAGATCCCGGCGGGTACGGCTGGAGCGCAGGACGAACAGGAAGAACGGCGCCCCGGCCGCGGCGGTGATCACCCCGATCGGCACCTCGGCCGGCGCCTGGGCGGTTCTGGCCACCAGGTCGGCCAGCACCAGGAAGGCCGCGCCGCCGATCATCGAGACCGGCAGCACGATCCGGTAGCTCGACCCCGCGGCGAGCCTGACAGTGTGCGGGACGATGATCCCGACGAAGCCGATCAGCCCGCTCATCGAGACCGCCGCCGCGGTGCCCAGCGTGGCCGCCAGCACCACGGTGAGCCGCACCCTGGCTACGTCCACCCCCAGCGCGCTCGCCTCGGCCTCGCCCACACGCAGGACGTCCAGCAGCCGCCGGTGGGCCAGCAGCACCACCGCGGACACCGCCACGTAGGGCAGGATCGTGGTCACGTTCGACCAGGACGCGAGCGAGAGCTCGCCCAGGACCCAGGAGTACACCTGCTGCAGCACCCGGGTGTGCTGCTGCAGCACGTAGGTCTGGATGGCGGTGAGCAGGGCGGCGACGGCGACGCCCGCGAGCACGATAGACGTCGTGGTGCCGCCGAGGCCGGGTGACTCCCGGTCCCGCCCGGCACCGGAGCCGAGCACGTAGGTGATCGCCACGGCGCCCGCCCCACCGGCGAACGCGGCGGGTGGCAGCACCCCGGGCGACGCCCCGGCCACGACCGCGATCGTGGCGGCCAGGCCCGCGCCCGCCGCCACCCCGAGCAGGTAGGGGTCGGCCAGCGGGTTGCGGAACACCCCCTGGTAGGCCGCACCGCCGCCGGACAACATGGCGCCGACCAGGGCGGCGAGGACCACCCGCGGCGCCCTGATCTGCCAGATGATCGCCACATCGACCGGCGGCACGGACACGGCCGGATGCCAGGGCAGCTTGGACAAGAGCGCATCGGCCACCGTGGCCAGAGAAAGCCCGGCCGGCCCGACGTAGAGGGCGAGGACCAGCGCGCCCGCCAGCGCGACGGAGGCCACTGCGATGGCGATCCCGGCCCGGCCCCGGCGGACCAGGTTCTCGCTGTCATCCGGGGCGGGCACGTCGTCCGAGCTGGCTTCTCCGCCGGCCCGGCCCCGGCGGGCCAGGTTCTCGCTGTCATCCGGGGCGGGCACGTCGTCCGAGCTGGCTTCCCCGCCGGTCCGGCGCGGACGGGCCAGGCTCCAGACGTCGCCGGGGGCAGCGCCGTCCGCACCGGCTTTCGCGTCAGCAGGCCAGGTGTCCGCGGCGGCGTGATCAGCCGTTACGCCGGCCTGGCCAGCCTCCGGCCCGGCCTCTGCGCGGCTGGCTGGCGTCGCGCCGTCGGTCATCCCGGCCGTCCAGCCCGGTTGGCCCGTGCTCCGCTGTCGGTCATCTTGGCCGCCTAGCCCGGCTGGCTCGACGCTAGGCCGGCGGCCACGTCGCGCAGCAGGGTGACGAGCCTGGGGCCCCAGCGGGAGGCGATGTCATCGTTCAGCGCGATGACGTGACCCGCCTTGACCGCGGCTATGTTTGACCAGCCCGGGCGCTTGCTCACGGTCGCGGCGCTCTGATGGCAGCACACCGTGTCGGCCAGGATGATGTAGGCCGGGTTCGCCTTGACGATGAACTCCGATGAGAGCTGCGGGTACCCGCCGGCCGCGGCAGCGCCGTGTCCGGCGTCGGCGATGCTCTTCAGGCCGAGCAGGCCGAGCAGCCGCCCGACGAACGTGTCCGACGTGATCGAGTAGTAGGTCTGGTCGAGCTCGTAGTAGTAGGTGAGCGGGCGCCGGTGGTGCGCGGACGCCGCGACGATGGCGCCGATCTGGGAGCGCAGCAGGGCGTCCTCGTGCCGCGCCTGGGCCAGGTGCCCGGTGGCTTGGCCGAGCTGGTCGAACTCGCTGTACACGCCGTTCAGCGTGGGCGGGGCGGGCAGCTCGAGCACGGGGATCGACAACGAGGTGAGCCGCTGCACCAGGCCGCCGGCCGTGCCATCCACGACGACCAGATCCGGCTTGTAGCCGATGATCGCCTCCACGCTGGGCTGGAAGCCCGACAGGGCGGTCCGCGGGGCTTGCGGCGGATAGTCCGAGTCGCTGTCCACCGCCTTGACCTGGCTTCCCGCGCCGATCGCGTAGAGCATCTCGGTGGCGGACGGGGACAGCGAGATGATCGCGTGCGGGCGCTTGGCCAGGTGCACCTTGCCGTTGGCGGCGCCGACCGTGACCGGGAAACCGGCACCGGCCCCGCGGGCCTGGTGACCGCCGGAGGCCGCGCTGCCGCAGGCGGCGCACACCGCGCACCCGGCAACGACGGCCGCGAACCTGATAAGTGTCTGAGCCCGGGTGAACACCCGCATGATGGTCATCCTCCCGATCGCGGAGGACGAAGTGCGCCCGCTACGACGCCGGGAGGCATCGAGCAAACCGCCCTTCCTCCGAGGACAGGTCGCCGGACGCGATCCAGGCGTCCGGGCTCGTCCCCCGAGGGGGTATCACCGTTGCGGGACAGCGCCGGAATCCCACCGGCTTCGCTGGTCTTCGCGCCATCCCGGGACATCACCCAGGACAGGCGTACCCTACCTCGTCCGACTCCGGCTGACGAGAGCACCAGGTGATGAACCGTTCCCGCGGGCCGTCCCGCGGACATCTGCCGTAGCCCGGAGCCCGGCCATCATGTGACCGGCTGGCGCACGAATTGCGATATGCTGTCACATATCTTAGGTACATACCTCAGGCACATACCTCAGGCGAAGCGTGGACGGAGCGGCGCACATGACGGCATCAGAGCACACCGCGACGGCCTCAGGCGATGGCCTGGTCGTCCCCGAAGGCGGTTTCTGGCCGGCGCCGGTGATCCCGCAGCCGAACATCTACCCGATGGAATGGCGGGTCGAGACCCAGAAGCTCGCCGACATCTACCAGAAGTCCAAGCGCATGGCCTGGAACCCGGCCGACCTGCCCTGGGACGGCCTGCGCGCCGAGGACTTCACCACCGAGCAGCGGCTCGGGATCATGTACTGGTTCTCGGTGCTGGCCAACTTCGACGCCTCCGGGCCCGCCGTGTTCGCCCGGGCCACCATCCACGCCTTCGAGCAGCACGAGGAAGACCCGGTCCGCAAGTGCTTCTTCTCGATCACCCGGGACGAGATGAACCACGAGGAGTGCTGCCAGCGCGCCATCGCGACGCTGTGGCCCGGCGGCCCGCTGGACTGGGAGCCCCGCACCGACCTGGAGAAGGCCGCGCACAACAACATCAGCTGGCTCTATCACAACGGCGGCCGCTACTGGAACGGCTACAACAAGGCGGTCGGCAAGTACAGCCTCCCGGTGCTGTTCACCAGCTTCATGATGGGCGAGATGGCGGCGTCCACGCTGTTCCGCGGGATGTCGTCCGGCACCGTCCACCCGGTGTTCTCCGAGGTGTTCCAGCGCATCGGCCGCGACGAGTCCAGGCACCTGCAGATCTGCATGACCATCCTGGAGAACGAGTGGCCCGGCCTCACCGACGAGACCAGGATCCTGATCACCCGCCAGCTCCGGGCCGGGTTCGTGTTCCTGTCCATGATTCTGTGGGAGCCGCCGCCGGGCTTCTGGGACCTGCCGCCCTACTTCCTGCCCAACCACCGGGTGCTGATGAACCACGCCCGCGACGCCGGCCTCGGCGTGCTCTCCTACGAGGAGCAGGCCGAGAACTGGCGGGTGGCCATGGCCCGCGTCCGGGCCATCGTCCAGCGCTGGGGCATCGAGTTCCCGGCCATCCCCGAACTCGACATCGAGGGCGTCGACGTGGCCGACGACATCGACCCTGAGGACATCATCCCGGTCTTCTAGGCCCTGTCCCGTGGGTCTTGGTGCCAGTGCTTGCTGGCGCGCCGCTGAGGATCCGCGGGATACGGCCTGAGCCGCGGGACACGGCCTAAAAGATCATTTTCAATTACGCTGCCCGCCAGAGCGTGGCCTGTCCGCTACCCCCGGCCAGGCGGGGACGAGTAGCGTGCTGTTCATGACGACCTCTCGAGCCCCCTTCGGCCAGATGCTGACCGCGATGATCACCCCGATGAGTCCTGGCGGAGCGGTCGACTACGATGGCGCGGCCCGGCTGGCTGCGTACCTTGTCGACGAGATGCGCAACGATGGCCTGGTCGTGAGCGGCACCACCGGCGAGTCGCCGACCACCTCGGACGAGGAGAAGGACCGCCTGCTGCGGGCCGTGGTCGAGGCGGTGGGGGACCGGGCCAGCGTGGTGGCCGGCGTCGGCACCAACGACACCGCGCACACGGTCGAGCTCGCGCGGCAGGCCGAGCGGGCGGGCGCCCACGGGCTGCTCGTCGTCACGCCCTACTACAACAAGCCGCCGCAGGACGGGCTGTACGCGCACTTCACCACCGTCGCCGACGCCACCGGCCTGCCGGTCCTGCTCTACGACATCCCCGCCCGCACCGGCGTGCCCATCAAGACCGAGACGCTGATCCGCCTGGCGGAGCACCCGCGCATCGCCGGCGTCAAGGACGCCAAGGACGACCCGGCGGCCATGTCGGCCGTCCTGCTGGCCCAGCCCGGCTTCGTCTACTACTGCGGTACCGACATGCTCAACCTGCCGTGGCTGTCCCTCGGCGCGGCCGGCTTCGTCAGCGTGGTCGGGCACGTGGTGGGGGACCGGCTGCACGAGATGATCGACGCGTTCGGCGCTGGTGACGTCGCTCGCGCCCGGGCGATCCACTACGAGTTGCTGCCCGTGTACACCGGGATCTTCAGGAACCAGGGCGCCATCATGACCAAGGCGGCGCTCGGGCTGCTGGGCCTGCCCGGCGGGCCGGTGCGCGGGCCGCTGGCCAACGCCACCAGGGACGAGGTCGAACGGCTCCGCACCGACCTGGCCGCCGGCGGGGTGAAGCTGTCGGGGATGGCTGAGTGAGCGGTCGTGGCCCATCTCCGGCCCGCTCCGTATACCGCCGTGTGTACGCAGGCGGGCTCTCGGTAGGAGAGGTGACCGAGGCCTCGCTGCGGACCGGCGGGGAAGGCTTTGTCTCAGTGGTCCCCATGGTGGATTCGACGGGCGGTAAGCTGGTGACCGGACTGGAGAGTCAAGCCCGAGGCCCGGGCCTTGACGATTCCGCGTTCCGCGAGGTGCGGCCGCGCATCGAGGAGCCCCTTGTCCTCGATGCGGCCGAGGGGATCAGCGACGTGCACCAGCTCACCCGGCTGGTCCGGCGGGTCGCCGGCCGGTGGGTGAACGAGAGCTACCGGCGCCGTCCGAGGATCATCCCGGTCCTCGTCGAGGTGTGACGGAGGAGATCGGATGACAGTCGCGCGCCGGCTCATCGCGCGGTTCAGGCACCTCTTCCACGAGGTGGCGAAGTTCGGCGCGGTAGGCCTGGCGGGCTTCATCGTGACTGAGCTCGGGTTCAACCTGCTGCATTTCGACGCCGGGCTGGGCCTGTTCACGTCCAACGCGCTGGCCACCGCGGTGGCGGCGGTGCTGACCTTCACCGGCAACAAGTACTGGACCTTCCGGCACCGCGCCGGGTACGGTACCGCCCGCGAGGCGGTGGCCTTCTTCGCGCTGAACGCGGTGGGCGCGCTGATCCAGTACGCCTGCGTGTGGATCGCCAGGTACGCCTTCGGCGCGACTGACAAGATCATGCTCAACGTGGCGTTCTTCCTCGGGATCATGCTGGCGACCGTGTTCCGGTTCTGGACTTACCGCACCTGGGTGTGGCACGCCAATCTGGCCGAGCCCCCCATCGACTCCAGCGAGCCCGCGGATCTCGTCCACCCGCGCTGAGGGCTTGAGCCGGAGACTTTTACATGTGATAGCCGGCCAAGCTCTTCGGCTATCAGTTCTCGCGTAGCTTGAAGCGCTGGAGCTTGCCCGTGGCGGTGCGGGGGAGAGAGTCGCGAAAGGTGATCGCGCGGGGGTATTTGTAGGGGGCGATCTGCTTCTTGACGAATTCCTGTAGGCCGGCCGCCGTCGCGTCGGTGGGGGCGACCCCGTTGCGCAGCACCACGTGGGCGCTGACGATCTGCCCCCGGGTCTCGTCCAGCGCGCCGACCACGCCGCACTCGGCCACGTCGGGGTGGAGCAGCAGCGCCTCCTCGACCTCGGGCCCCGCGATGTTGTAGCCGGACGAGACGATCATGTCGTCCGAGCGGGCCTGGTACCAGAAATAGCCCTGGGCGTCGCGCAGGTAGGTATCGCCGGTCAGGTTCCAGCCGTTGCGCACGTAGCTGCGCTGGCGCTCGTCGGCCAGGTAGCGGCAGCCGGTGGGGCCCTTCACCGCGAGCCTGCCGATAGTGCCGTCTGACGCCGGGTTGCCGTCGTCGTCGAGCACCGCGGCCGCGTACCCGGGGACGACCTTGCCGGTCGAGCCGGGCACGATGTCGTTGCCGGCCGACGAGATGAAGATGTGCAGCATCTCGGTGCTGCCGATCCCGTCGATGATCCGTACCCCGGTGGCCTGGTAGAACGCATGCCAGGTACTGGCCGGCAGGTGCTCGCCCGCCGAGACGCACTTCCGCAGGCCGCCTAGCTCCGGCGCGGCGCCGGCCGCCAGCATCGCCCGGTAGCCGGTGGGCGCGGTGGAACAGATCGTGACCCCGCGAGAGGCGATCTGGCTGGCCAGCTCGTCCGGTGCCGCCTTCTCCAGCAGCAGGCTGGCCGCGCCCGCCCGCAGCGGGAACACCAGCAAGCCGCCCAGGCCGTAGGTGAAAGCCAGCGGCGGGGTGCCGGTGAAGACGTCGTCCGGGCTGGGCCGCAGCACCCGCGCGGAGAACGTGTCGGCGATGGCCAGCACGTCGCGATGGAAGTGCATGGTCGCCTTCGGCCTGCCGGTCGTCCCCGAGGTGAAGGCGATCATGGCCACGTCGTCGGCGGCCGTCGGAACCGCCGTGAAGTCGGCCGATTTCTGGCTGGACACCAGGACGAGGTCGTCGGGCTTCCCGCTGCCGTAGGTCACGATCGGCATGTCCGGTATCGCGGCGCTGGCCAGGTCCCAGGTGAACCGGTGGTCGCACAGGGCCAGCGCCGGCCTGGCGATTTCGCCGATGGTCGCGAGCTCGCCCGCCCGCAGCAGCGGCATCGTGGTGACCGCTACCGCGCCCGCCTTGATCACGCCGGCCCAGCAGGCCGCCAGCCAGGGGTTGTTCGGCGCACGCAGCAGCACCCGGTTGCCCGGCACGATGCCGAAGTCCTCGGCCAGCACGTGCGCCACCTGGTTGGCCGAGGTCAGCAGGTCGTCATAGGTCCAGTCGCCGGATGGCGACAGCAGGCAGCGCCGGCTCCCGCCGTAGCGCTTGAGCGTGGTGTCCACCAGCTCCTCGGCGCAGTTGAGCCGGTCCGGGTAGCGCAGTTCGGGCAGCGTAAAGGAGAACTCGGGCCACTGATCCTGCGGCGGGAGATTGTCCCGGCAGAACGTGTCGGCGTGCGCGGACGGCGAGAGCTTCATGTGGACCCTCCCTTGCCTGCGACAAGTATTCAACAGCACCCGCGCCGGTGACCGGATAAGGTTCCGGCATGGCTCTGGCGCGCTTCAAGGATGTCTGTCATGACGCTGTGGATCCGGCCCGGATGGGGCAGTTCTGGGCGACGGCCCTCGGCCTGTCCTGGGAGCCGTTCGCCGGTGGCGACGAGGTGATCAAGATCAGCGGTCCGACCCCGGAGCACACGATCTGGGTCGCTAGAGTGCCCGAGACGAAGACGGTGAAGAACCGGGTCCACTTCGAGACCTACGGCCACACCCTGGCCGAACTCGAAGACCTTGGCGCCCGGGTGATCCGCGAGGTGCACCGTCCGGCCGACGGGCGCACCTGGACGGTCATGGCCGACCCTGAGGGCGGCGAGTTCTGCGTCCACCTGCGAGACAACCCGCCGGACTACCGGCTTGCCTGCCTGATCGTGGACAGCGCCGACCCGGTGGCGCAGGGCCGGTGGTGGTCGGAGGTCTACGGCGCGCCCGTGGACCACCAGCCGGGCATCTCCACCATCGAGCAGATCCCCGGCATGCCGATCATGACGCTGGACTTCTCGGCCGTGCCCGAGCCCAAGACCGTCAAGAACCGGATCCACTGGGACGTCGCGGTGCCGGATCTGCAGCCGCTGATCGACTTCGGCGCCACTGTGCTGCGGCCGGCGGACGAGGAAATACGCTGGCATGTCCTCGCCGACCCGGAGGGCAACGAGTTCTGCGCCTTCGTTGAATCTGAGGGCCGCTGACGGCACCGCCGCGCTCAGCCTGCGGTGGCGATGGTGCCGCCGGTGGCCGAGGTGGCCCGGGCGGCCAGCTTGAGGAAGGCGGCGGACCGGCCGAAGATCTCCCCGATGCTCCGGCCCGCCAGCCGGTCCTGGTAGGCGCGGTAGCGAGTCATCTCCCAGGCCAGGCCGTCCGGGGACAGCGTCTCGCCGGCCGGTGCCGGCATGGGATTCCAGGTCCAGGCCGTGACCGGCCCGTCGCCGGGAGCGGGGCGGCCGGCCGGCGGGCGGATGAAGTCGATGTGGTCGAGGTACTGACCCATCCGGTTGCGGACGAAGCGCAGCCCGGCCAGGGTGTCCTCGATCAGCTCGCGCTCGGCGGATGGCTGTCCGCCCAGGACGCGATCGTAAGCCTCGGGGTGATAGCGGACCAGCGTCGCGTCCACGATGGTGACCCACCAGACCGCTTCGCCGATCACCGCGAAAGCCCGGGGCCGGTCCCAGGCCCGGACCCGGGGCAGCCGCTGGACCGTGTCGTTCATCGCGGTGATGGACCACTGCAGCGCGCTCGCCTCGGCACCAGGACCACTGACGTTGTCACGGTTCCAGGCGACCCGGCAGCGAGCCGAGCAGAACCGGGCGTGCTCGCGGCGCGGGCTGAACGCTGTCCCGCACTGCTCGCAGAGCCGGATGTCTCTCATCTGCCCATGTTACGCGTAACCGGGCTGGCTCCGGCCCTGCGGCGCCTGCTCGCCGTGGCCTGGACGACGTGGTGCCCACCGCCGAGCGCTTGCCCGCGGAGGCGGACAGCCGCCCTGCCGTCCGGCATCGGCAGCTGGCTCCCCGCGCTACTGTCGTTTTCGTGACGACCTTGACCGATGCGACCGAGGTCAGCGAGGGGCGAACGCCGCAGCCGCGGGCGCTGATCGTGACCATCTACGGGCTGTACGCCCGGGAGGCCGGCGGCTGGCTGAGCGTCGCCTCGCTGATCCGGCTGATGGCAGGCTTGGGCACGGACGAGCCCGCCGTGCGATCCTCGATCTCGCGGCTCAAGCGGCGCGGGATCCTCGAAGCCCGCCGGGCCGGTGGCGTGGCCGGCTACGGGCTGTCGGAGGCAGGCCGGCAGACGCTGGCCGAGGGCGACCGCCGGATCTTCCAGCGACCCCGGGCCCGGGTGCCGGACGGGTGGCTGCTGGCGGTGTTCAGCGTGCCTGAGTCACAGCGCCAGCAGCGGCACGCGCTGCGGTCGCGGCTGACCTGGCTCGGCTTCGGCACCGTGTCGGCGGGAGTGTGGATCGCCCCCGTGCATCTGGCCGAGGAGACGACGCACGTGCTGGAAAGGTCCGGGCTGGCCGGGTACGTGACCTTGTTCCGCGCGGACCACCTGGCCTTCGGCAAGATCGCGGAGCAGATCGGCGAGTGGTGGGACCTGGATCGCCTGCAGCGGATGTACCGGGAGTTCTGCCGGGTCTACGAACCGTTCCTTGACGACTGGGCCGGGCGGAGCGACCTGACCGACGCCGAGGCGTTCGCCGGCTACGTGCGAGCCGTCACACAGTGGCGGCGGCTGCCGTTCCTTGACCCCGGCCTGCCCGAGGAGCTGTTGCCACCGCAGTGGCATGGCCGCCGCGCCGCCGGGTTGTTCGCTGCGCTCCAGGCCCGGCTGGCCGGCCCGGCCCGGCGGCACGCGCTCGCCGTCACCGCCGGAGCGTAACCGCCAGCCCCGGCCGTCGACCCAGGCCGTCGACCCAGGCCGTCGACCCAGGGAAAGCCCGGACCGCTACGACTTCGCCACCGTGGCGTGCCGCCCTGAGGTCAGGGGATGACCGCGTAGCCCTGGAGCTCGACCAGCGCGGCCGGGTCCCACAGCCGGGCCACGCCCACCGCGGCCATGGCCGGGTAGCGCGGCCCGGCCAGCCGCCGCCAGACCTCGCCGATCTCGCGGGCGTGCGCCCGGTAGTCCGCCAGGTCCACGGCGTAGATGGTCAGGCTGGCCAGGTGAGCGGGCTCGCCGCCGGCCGCCGCCAGCGCGTGCAGCAGGTTGGCCAGCGCCCGCTCGAACTGCGCGGTCACGGTCTGGCCGGCGATCCGGCCGGCGGAATCAAGCGCGGTCTGCCCGGCCAGGAACACCAGCCGTCCGCCGGTCGCCACTACGGCGTGCGAAAACCCCGACGGCCGGGCCAGCCCCGGCGGGTTCACCAGCTCGATGGTCACGATGCCTCCCGATGCCCGGAGTAGATCAAGATCGATGGGGAGTTTTAATCACTGGATCCATACAAAGCCGGCATCGATCTTGACCGGCCGGCCGGGTGATCATGACTCGCGGGCGATGCCGGGGCCGGGCCCCGCGTCGTTCGGGCGCCATCTTTGATGCCTGGTGACGGTGCGCTGCCCAGCGGCGGCGGGATCCTGGGCGATCAGCTGTAGCCGCGGACGCGGTCCGTCCGTGCGGCCGGCCTGCGGCTTGCGGCTGCCGGCCCGCCAGGGCTGCGGCCAGGTCACGCCGGGGCCGGTCCAGTTCTGCTCGGCGGCGGCGTGCAGCGTCCAGTTCGGGTCGTAGAGGTGTGCGCGGCCCACCGCGCACAGGTCGGCGCGCCCGGCCAGGATGAGCGAGTTCACGTCGTCGAAGGAGGAGATCACGCCGACCGCGACGGTGGCGACGCCGGCCTGGTTGCGGATGGCGTCGGCGTACGGCGCCTGGTAGGAGCGGCCGAAGGCGGGCTTCTCGTCCGGCGTCACCTGGCCGGTGGAGACGTCGATGGCGTCCGCGCCCGCCTCCCGCAGCGCGCGGGCCATCGCCACCGCGTCCTGCGCCGTGGTGCCGCCCTCGCACCAGTCGGTCGCGGAGATCCGCACGGTGACCGGCTTGGCCGCGGGCCAGACCGCGCGCATGGCGGCCAGGATCTCGAGCGGGTAGCGCAGCCGGTTCGCCAGCGACCCGCCGTAGCGATCGGTCCGCCGGTTGGTCAGCGGCGAGATGAACGACGACAACAGATAGCCGTGCGCGCAGTGCAGTTCGACCAGGTCGAAGCCGCAGCGATCGGCCGCCCTGGTGGCGGCCACGAACTGCTCCTTGATCTCGGTCATCCTGGCCTCGTCCAGCTCCTGCGGCACCTGGCTGACGCCGGGCAGGTAGGGGAGCGGCGACGGGGCGCAGAGCGGCCAGTTGCCGTCATCCAGCGGCTGGTCGATGCCCTCCCACATGAGCTTCGTCGACCCCTTGCGCCCGGAGTGACCGAGCTGCAGGCCGATCTTGGCCGCCGACTCGGCGTGGACGAAGCTGACGATCCGCCGCCAGGCCGCCTCCTGCTCCGCGGTGTACATGCCGGTGCAGCCCGGGGTGATCCGGCCCTCGGGAGACACGCAGACCATCTCGGTCATCACCAGGCCGGCTCCGCCCAGGGCCTTGCCACCCAGGTGGACGAGGTGGAAGTCGGACGGCATGCCATCGGCCGCCCGGTACATGTCCATAGCCGAGACCACGACCCGGTTGGCCAGCTCCAGCTCGCGCAGCCGAAGCGGCTGGAACATCGGCGGGCGCGGGTCGCCGGGCGCGCAGCCGGCTCGCTTCTCGTGGCCGGCGAACCACCGGTCCATCCGCTCGACAAACTCCGGGTCCCTGACCTGCAGGTTCCCGTAGGTCACCCGGCGGCTGCGGGTGATGATGTTGAACGCGAACTGCTCGGGCTCCTGGTGAACGTACTGATCCAGGTTCTCGAACCACTCCAGGCTCGCCTGGGCGGCCCGTTGCAGCGAGGCGACCACCGGCCGGCGCTCGGCCTCGTAGGCGTCCAGCGCCTCGCTGACGGACGGCTGCTCGTGCAGGCAGGCGGCCAGCGCCAGCGCGTCCTCCATGGCCAGCTTGGTGCCAGAGCCGATGGAGAAGTGCGCCGTGTGCGCGGCGTCGCCGAGCAGGATCACGTTGCCGTGCCGCCAGCTCTCGCAGCGCACCGTGCCGAAGCTGATCCATCGTGAATTGTTGGCGTGGATCGTGTGCCCGGCCAGCACGCCGGCGAACATGTCCCTGATCCGGGCGATGGACGCCTCGTCCGACACGCCGGGTGGCGGCTTGGCCGCCTCGAAGGCGGCGGCCAGCTCGCCGAACCCGGCCGCCCGCCAGACCCGCTCGTGCATCTCCACGATGAACGTGCTGCCGGTCGCGTCGTAGGGGTAGCCGTGGATCTGCATCACGCCGTGCGGCGTCTGCTCGATGTAGAACTTGAAGGCGTCGAAGACCAGGTCGGTGCCCAGCCACATGTACCGGCAGCGCCCGCGCTCGATCCGCGGCGCCACCGTGCCGCCCAGCGCGGCCCGGACGGCCGAGTTGGCCCCGTCGGCCGCGACCACCAGGTCACAGGTCGCGGCCAGCGTCGCGACCGGCGGCGCCTCGGTCCCGAAGAGCATGGTCACGCCGAGCTCGGTGCAACGTTGCTGAAGGATCCGCAGCAGGCCGCGCCGGCTCATCGCGGCGAATCCGTGGCCGCCGCTGGTGATCGTCTCGCCCGGCACGTGCACGTCGATGTCGTCCCAGCGGGCGAACTCGCGCTCCATCGCCTGGTAGATGGCCGGGTCGGCGTGCTCGATGCCGCCCAGCGTCTCGTCGGAGAAGACCACGCCGAAGCCGAACGTGTCGTCCGGCGCGTTCCGCTCCCAGACGGTGATCTCGTGGTGCGGGCCGAGCCGCTTGGCCAGAGCGGAGAAGTACAGCCCGCCGGGACCGCCGCCGATGACCGCGATGCGCACTGCTCCGGACCTCCTGCTCGCTTCGATGGTATGTCGCTTATCGAACGATCGTCAACGTAGCGGTATATACGTGCAGGCTCCGGAGACACGCCGACGGCCTCCCCGGGGCGGAGCGGGCTGCTCGCTACGGTGGGATCATGGCCACTCGTGCGCCCAGGAGCACTGTCGACCGCCCGAAGGGCGGCCGCGGCCGGAACGACCCCGCTCCCCGCGGCCGGCGGGCCAAGCGCACGCCCCAGCGGGGCAAGGGCCGCAAGGGCAAGGGATCCACCGGGCGTAAGAGCGCGGCCAAGCGCGGCCGCCGGCCCGCCAGCCGCCGGAACGCGCCGCCTTCCATCGCAGCCCATCCGCTGCTGATCCTGTTCGGCTGGGCCGCGAACGCCGTGGCCGGTCTGTGGATGCTGGTCGCGCACGGTGCCGGGGCGCTGGCCCGGGGGGCCGGCCACAGCGCCCGCGGCCTGGACCCCGCTCACCGCAGGGACGGGCTCGGCCTGACCGCGCTGGGCGCCGCGTTCGTCGTGGCCGCTACCACCTGGTGGCCGATGAACAACATCGCCGGCCGGCTGATGACAGCGTTCACGGCAGGCGCGTTCGGCTGGGCCGCGTGGACGATCCCGCTGCTGCTCGCCCTGCTCGGCTGGCGGTTTCTGCGCCATCCCGACCGCAACGCGGAGATCGGCCGCATGGTCATCGGCTGGGCGGCGCTGCTGGCCGGCACGCTCGGCCTGATCCACATCGCGAACGGGACCCCGGCCCCGGCCAACGGCGCGACCGCGATGCGGCACGCCGGCGGCCTGATCGGCTTCGTCGCCTCGGCCCCGCTGGTCGCCGCGCTCACTCCGTGGGTGGCCGCGCCGCTGCTCGCGCTGGTGGCCGGCTTCGGGATTCTGGTGATCACCGCGACCCCGGTGCACACGATCCCGGCCCGCGTGGCCAGGCTTTTCGGCCGGCATCCGGAGGCTGACCACTGCGACCCGGCCACCGCTGGCGACGGTACCGCCGATTCTCCCGTACGCGCCGGGGTCGGCCGGCTGACCCGGGCGGCCCGTCGTCAGCAGGCGATCGAGGCGGGGGAGCACGACCGCCCGTACGATTCCCCGCTGCTTCCCGAGCGGGACACCCGCCCGAGACCGCGTACCGCCGAGCCGCCGCCTGCCGGGCAAGGGTCCGGCGCCGTGCCTGCTCCGGGCGGGGGCGGTGAGGACGAGCTGCTGGGGGCGCTCGGCTTCGGGCCGTCCGCCCCGCCCGCTGCGCTTGACGGTGCTACAGGCGCGGCACCTGACCGGCTGCGCAGCCACCCCGAGCAGCTCACGCTGACCGGGGCGACCGACGGCAGCTATACCCTGCCGCCCGCGGCGCTGCTGCGGCCGGGCACGGCGCCGAAGGCGCGGACCAAGGCCAACGACTACATGGTCGAGGCGCTGGCCGGCGTGCTCGAACAGTTCGAGGTGGACGCCCAGGTGACCGGGTTCACCCGGGGACCGACGGTCACCCGGTACGAGATCGAGCTCGGCCCGGCGGTCAAGGTGGAGCGGGTCACCGCCCTGTCCAGGAACATCGCCTACGCGGTGAAGAGCGCCGACGTGCGAATCCTGTCGCCGATCCCCGGCAAGTCCGCGATCGGGGTGGAGATCCCCAACGCCGACCGGGAGATCGTCAGCCTGGGCGACGTGCTGCGGTCACCGGTCGCGGTGGCCGACCACCATCCGATGGTGGTCGGCCTGGGCAAGGACGTCGAGGGCCACACCGTGGTGGCCAACCTCGCGAAGATGCCGCATATCCTCATCGCCGGCGCGACCGGCGCCGGCAAAAGCACGTGCCTCAACGGGCTGATCACATCGATCTTGCTGCGGGCCACGCCGGATGAGGTGCGGATGGTCCTCATCGACCCGAAGCGGGTGGAGCTGACCCACTACCAGGGCGTCCCGCATCTGATCACGCCGATCATCACCAGCCCGAAGAGGGCGGCCGAGGCGCTGGACTGGGTGGTCGGCGAGATGGAGCGGCGCTACGACGACCTGGCCGCCTCCGGCTTCCGGCACCTGGACGACTTCAACAAGGCGGTCCGGGCGGGCAAGCTGGCCTCGCCGCCCGGCAGCGAGCGGGAGTACCTGCCCTATCCGTACCTGCTGGTCATCGTGGACGAGCTGGCCGATCTGATGATCGTCGCCCCGCGTGACGTCGAGGACTCGGTGGTCCGGATCACCCAGCTCGCCCGGGCGGCCGGGATCCACCTGGTGCTGGCCACCCAGCGGCCGAGCGTGGACGTGGTGACCGGCCTGATCAAGGCCAACGTGCCGTCCCGGCTGGCGTTCGAGACCTCCAGCCTGGCCGACAGCCGGGTCATCCTGGACCAGCCGGGCGCGGAGAAGCTGATCGGCCAAGGCGACTGCCTGTTCCTGCCGATGGGGGCCAGCAAGCCGGTCCGGCTGCAGAACGCCTACGTCACCGAGAAGGAGATCCGCGAGGTCGTCGCGCACTGCAAGAAGCAGGCCGAGCCCGCCTACCGGGACGACGTCATGCCGGCCGAGGGCAAGCAGCGCGAGATCGACGCGGACATCGGCGACGATCTCGACCTGCTGCTGCAAGCGGCCGAGCTCGTGATCAGCACGCAGTTCGGCTCCACCTCGATGCTCCAGCGCAAGCTGCGGGTCGGCTTCGCCAAGGCGGGCCGGCTGATGGACCTGCTGGAGAGCCGCGGCATCGTCGGTCCCAGCGAGGGTTCCAAGGCCCGGGACGTGCTGGTCAGGCCGGACGACATGGAGGAGGCACTGAGACCTCTCCGAGGTGATGGCTGACGCTCCCGGGCGGAGTCTACGGCCGGCGATCCTCGCAGGTTGCTTGCGGCGCGTCTACACTTGGTGACTAGGGTGTGTTGGTGACTAGGGTGTGTCTTATCGATGTACCTCGGATCGTGGCCTGACCCAAGTCCCTGCCTGAAGGTCTGCCCGTGGCGGCCGACGGCGGCCCGCAGCCGCGACATACAACGCGCGACGTACAACGCAGTGGAGGAGCGGCGTGAGCATCGGTGACACCCTGGCGGAAGCCCGCCGCCGGGCCGGTCTCACCACCAGCCAGGTCAGCGAGCAGACGCGGATCCGGGAGACGATCGTCCGCGAGATCGAGCACGACGACTTCTCCGCCTGCGGCGGCGACTTCTACGCCCGCGGGCACATCAGGAGCATCGCGCGAGTCACCGGCACGGACCCTGATCCGCTGATCGCGGAGTACGACGCGGCGCACGCCGCGCCGCGCGCGCTGCGGGCGGCCGAGGTTTTCGAGCCGTCCGCGCCGATCAAGCTGCGCGAACGGCGCGGGGTCAACTGGAGCCTGGCCATGATCGTGGCCCTGGCGATCATCCTCGGCTACGTGATCTTCCACGTGGTGACGTCGGGATCGCCCACGCGGATCCATCCGGCGGCGGCGCTGCGGCCCACCGCGCACCCGCACCCGCAGGGTGCGACGAGCGGTTCCCCTACGACTGGCCCGGTCGCGACCGGCAACGAGCTGGTGATCAAGCTGGCGGTGAACGCTCAGCCATGCTGGGTCCAGTTCAACGGCCGCGCTGGCAGATACCTGTTCCAGACCACGCTGCTGCCTGGCGCCAGGAGAACCTGGGTGTTCACACACCCGGTGTTCATGCAGCTCGGCAACCCGAGCGCGGTCGTGCTGACGGTGAACGGCCAGGACCGCGGGTCGCTGGGGATCTCTCCGGTGACGCTCCACCTCCGCCCGGCCCAGCAGCAGTCTGGCTCCGGCTGAGGCCGCCGCATCCCCGCAGGTACCGTAGTCTGCCGGTGTGCCGCAGAACCAGAACCTCCGCACCGTCCGCCTGGTGACTCTGGGCTGCGCGCGCAACGAGGTGGACTCCGAGGAACTCGCGGCGCGGCTCGAGTCTGGCGGATGGCGGCTGACCGACCGGGCCGAAGCCGATGTGACCCTGGTCAACACCTGCGGCTTCATCCAGGCGGCCAAGCAGGAATCCATCGACGAACTGCTGGGCGCGGCCTCATCCGGCGGCGCGGTGGTGGCGGCCGGGTGCCTGGCCGAGCGCTACGGCGCTGAGCTGGCCGAGGCGTTGCCCGAAGCCCAGGTCATCGGATTCGATGACTATCCGGACATCGCCGCCAGGCTGGAGGCGGTGGCCGCGGGGGCGCGCTGGACGGCGCACCAGCCGCGGGACCGGCGTCGCCTGCTGCCCATCGCCCCGGCCGCCCGCCCAGGCGTCCCGAGCGGGCGGGCGGGCAGCACTGTCCGCCCGCCCGGCGGTATTCCCGATCTGCCTGCCGGGGTGGCGCCACCGTCGGGACCGGCATCTGCCCAGGTGCTGCGCAGACGGCTCGACCGCGGGGTGAGCGCCCCGCTCAAGATCGCGTCGGGCTGCGATCGGCGGTGCAGCTTCTGCGCGATTCCCTCGTTCCGCGGCGCGTTCCTGTCCCGGCCCGTCGAGGACCTGGTGGCCGAAGCGGCATGGCTGGCCGATCACGGCGTGCGAGAGCTGCTGCTGGTCAGCGAGAACTCCACCTCGTACGGCAAGGACCTGGGCAACCTGCGGCTGCTCGAAGAGCTGCTGCCCGCGCTGGCCGCCATTCCCGGCGTCGCGGTAGTCCGGGTGAGTTACCTGCAGCCCGCTGAGCTGCGCCCGGGGCTGATCGATGTGCTGGCCGCGACCCCCGGCGTCGCCCCCTACTTCGACCTGTCGTTCCAGCACGCCAGCGGGCCGGTGCTGCGGGCGATGCGGCGGTTCGGCGACGCGCCCCGCTTTCTCGACCTGCTCGGCCGCATCCGGCAGTCCTGCCCCGAGGCGGGCGTCAGGTCCAACTTCATCGTCGGGTTCCCCGGTGAGACAGCCGCCGACCTGGACACGCTGGAGCGCTTCCTGGAGAACGCCCGGCTGGACGCGATCGGCGTGTTCGGTTACTCCGACGAGGACGGCACCGAGGCCGCGTCGCTGCCTGGCCAGATCGATCCGGCCGAGGTGGCCCAGCGGGTGGAGAAGGTCACGTCGCTGGCCGACGAGCTGATGGCTCAGCGTGCGGCTGAGCGGGTGGGCCAGCTAACGGATGTGCTGCTCGAACGCGGGCTCGGCGGCGGCCGTTACGAGGGCAGGGCCGCGCATCAGGCGCCTGAGGTGGACGGGGGCACGGTGGTCCACGGCTGCGCCGGGCGGCGGCCCGGCGACCTGGTGCGCGCGAAGATCGTCGAAGCAGAGGGGGTGGACCTGACGGCCGAGGTCGTCGACGCCGATCCCGCGGAGGCACGTTGAGCGGGCAGCAGGAGCCTTCTCCCGAACCCGCCAGACCCGCCCCCGCCACGCCGGCCGAGGGGACGTCCGGACCGGCCGGCCTGACCGCGCCGCAGGGGCCCTCTCCCGGCTCGGTCACCCCCGCTGAGGGGGGGTCTGGAGCGGCTGGTCCGGCCGCGCGGCGGGGGGTCGCTCCCGGTCCGGCCGCGCCCGCCGGGGGGACGTCTGAGGCGGCCGGCCTGAGCGCGCGGCAGGAGCCCTCTCCCGGCCCCGCCACGCCTGCCGGAGGGACGTCCGGAGCGGCCGGCTC
>DASZAD010000118.1:0-12814 GCA_035945415.1 Streptosporangiaceae bacterium | reverse complement strand
CCGACCAGGGCCAGCTCCACCTGCCTGCCGCCCATGCTCACCTCGCCTTGCCCGGGCCACAGCCGTTACTGACAATAGAGGGGTGAGCCCGGTGTTTGAACTGGTGATCGCCATCCTGCTGCCCACGGCGATCGGATACGCCATCATCGCCGGCTTCAGGGGCTACCGCTGGTCGTCGCGGCGCTGGCAAGAACGGCGCAGCCGGCTGGCGCACGGGGCCGGGCCTGCGGCCGGCGAGCCGATCGAACGGCTTGGCGCCCGCCTGCGCCGGCTGCGGGCCCAGCTCAACGACACCGAGACCAGTTCCGACCTGCCGTTCAAGAACGTACGGGTGAAGGCGCTGCGCGGCGCGTACGTCGATGTGCTGTCCGCGGCGTGCGAGCGGCTGGACGTGCCGCCCCCGCCGGGCGGTGACCGGGTGCCGCTGACCGAGATCTACCGGGCGGAGGCGGAGCTGCGGCAGCGCGGTCTCGACGTGCGGGGGACCGCGGCCCGCTGACGCGGGGATGACCGGCCGTCAGGGACGCGACCCCGGCGGCCGGCGGCGGACCGTGAGAAGGGCGATGTCGTCACGGGGTGGCTCGTTGCCGACCAGGGCGGTCATCACGGCGGCACAGGTAGCATCGGCCGGCTCCGGGACCACCGCCCGGCAGAGCCGGCCCAGGCTGTCATCGAGCGGCTCGTCCCGGCGCTCGACGAGCCCGTCGGTGTAGAAGCAGAGCACGGCGCCCGACGGGAACTTCACGGTGCTGACCGGACGCCGCCCTACGGGAGCCACGCCGATCATCAGGCCGGTGGCGACCTCGGCCAGCTCCGTGGCCTGACCGGGTGACGCGAAGACGGGCGGGAGGTGCCCGGCCGACGCGATATGCGCCCGGTCCATGGAGGGATCGAACACCGCGTACATCACCGTAGCCAGCGCTCCGGGCTCGAAATGCTGCATCTTGCGGTCCAGCCGGTCGAGCACTTCACCCGGATCCGCGGCCTCCAGCGCGTAGGCGCGCAGCGCGCTGCGCATCCGTCCCATGATCACCGCCGCGGGCAGGCCGGATCCGGCCACGTCGCCGATCACCACGCCCAGCTCTCCGCCCGGGAGGATGAACACGTCGTACCAGTCACCTCCCAGCACGCCGCAGCCCGCCACGTACCGGCCGGCGATCTCCGCCCGGTCGAGCTGCGGCAGCGCCGTGGGCACCAGGCTGCGCTGCAGGGCGGCCACCGCGACCCGGTCGTCGCGCGCGGTCATCGACTGGACGGCCGCCGCCGCGCGGCTGGCCGTCAGCTCGAGCAGGTCGAGATCGTGCCCGGTGAACCGGCGGTCGGTGAGCGAGCCGACGTGCAGCACGCCGAGCACCTGGCCGCTCGCCACGAGCGGCACGCCGGCCAGGGACTTGATGCCCTTGTGGAAGAGGATCGGATTGAGCACGGTGGTGTGGTCCACGCGATCCAGGATCACCGGCTTGCGCGTGGCGGCGATCCGGCCGGCGAACCCGCGGCCCACCGGGATGCGCACTCCCTGGCGCACCTCTTCTTCCAGCCCGGCCGCCGCGGCGGCGACCAGCTGCCCGGACGGGCGGTCCAGCAGCAGCACCGCCGCGGTGTCAGCCCCGAGGATGTCCCGGATGCGCTGGAGCAGCTCAGCCAGCAGCTCCTGCTCGCCAAGCTGGGACAGCGCCGCGTCAGTGATCGTCTGGATGTCCCGCAGCCGCTCTTCGGCGGGGACGCGGCCGGGCTGGGCTCTCATTTGTGGTGTCTCCCACGTATCTGGTGCTGCGCCCGGCGGGCAAGCTACCGCCCGGAGGCGCTGGCCGCGGATCTCGGAACGCCCGGTTACGCCACCCCGCTAGCGACCAGGCCGGGCGGCCGGTCCGCGTCCATGAGCCAGTATGGCCCGACTACCCCACCAGGTGGGCCACGAACGCGACGGACCAGGACATTGTGGTCTGCGGGCGGTGTCCCGGCCGTCCCGGCCGTCCCCGGCTCGGACGCTCAGGCCCTCAGCCGCTCAGGTCTCAGCCCGCAGGTCATCGTGGCCAGCCACCTCTTGCGCTTCCAGGGCGATGTTCCGGCCGTTGGCCGGGTCGAAGACGTGCAGCGCCCTGGTGTCCGCCCACAACTCCGCGTCCTGGCCCTCACGGATGGTCGTGGCCGGGTCCAGCCGCGCGGTCACGGTGTCGGGGCTGCCGCCGGTGTCCGCCTGGCCGGAGTCCGCGGCCAGTTCGGCCAGCTCGGCCGCCTCCGCGATGTGCTCTTGCTCCTGGGTGAAGTAGACGTAGACGTCGGAGCCCATGTTCTCGCGCACGTCGATGTTCGCCCGGAAGGTGATCCCGTTGGCCCGGGACTCGGCCGGGACCAGGGCGGCGTCCTGGAAACTCTCCGGCCGGATGCCGACGATCACGTCCCGGCCCGTGCCCGCCCGCTCCAGCGCCCGCACCAGCTGGGGGCTGAGCGTGATGTCGCCGAGCCAGGTGTGCAGCGTGCCGTTGGCCAGCGTGCCGGCCATGAAGTTCATGGACGGCGAGCCGATGAAGCCGGCCACGAACAGGTTGCTCGGCCGGTCGTAGAGCACCTGTGGCGAGGCCACCTGCTGCAGCACGCCGGTCCGCATGACCGCCACCCGGTCGCCGAGGGTCATGGCCTCGGTCTGGTCGTGGGTGACATACACGGTGGTGGTGCCCAGCCGCCGCTGGATCCGCGACACCTCGGTGCGCATCTGCACCCGAAGCTTCGCGTCGAGGTTGGACAGCGGCTCGTCCATCAGGAACGCCGACGGGCTGCGGACGATGGCCCGCCCCATGGCGACCCGCTGCCGCTGCCCGCCGGACAGGTTGGCGGGCTTGCGGTCGAGGTGCTGGGTCAGGTCGAGGATCCGGGCGGCTTCGTTGACCTTCTCGTCGATCGTGGCCTGCGGGACCTTGGCCAGTTTGAGCGCGAAGCCCATGTTCTCCCTGACCGTCATGTGCGGGTAGAGCGCGTAGCTCTGGAACACCATCGCGATGTCGCGGTCCTTCGGCGTCTTGTCGTTGACGACCTGGCCGCCGATGCGTAGCTCGCCATCGGTGATGTCCTCCAGGCCGGCGATCATGTTGAGCGTCGTCGACTTGCCGCAGCCGGACGGGCCGACGAGGATGACGAACTCCCCGTCCGCGATGTCCAGGCTGATGTCGTTGACGGCCAGCGAACCGTCGGGGAAGCGTTTGGTGATGTGGTTCAGGACGATCTCAGCCACTGGTCTCTCCTTCAGTCCGCTAGCCCTTGACCGCGCCGGCTGTCAGCCCCGCGACGATCCGGCGCTGAAAGAACAGCACGAAGATGATGATGGGAATGGTGATGATCACCGCCGCCGCGGAGATCGACCCGGTCGGCACGGCGAACTGAGAGTTCCCGGTGAAGAACGCCATGGCGGCAGGCGCGGTGCGGGCGGTGGTCGTCGCGGTCAGCGTGATCGCGAGCAGGAACTCGTTCCAGCAGAACAGGAAGACCAGGATCGCGGTGGTGACCATGCCCGGCGCGGCCAGCGGGGCGATGACCCGCAGGAACGCCTGGGCCGGTGTGGCCCCGTCCACCTTGGCCGCCTTCTCCAGCTCCCACGGGATCTCCCGGAAGAACGCGGACAGCGTGTAGATGCCGAGCGGCAGGCCGGTGGCCACGTAGGGGATGATCAGGCCGGGCCAGCTGTTGAACAGGCCGAGGACCCGCTCGATGTTGAACAGCGGGGTGGCCAGCGCGATCGGCGGGAACATCGCGATCAGCAGCGACACCCCGATCAGCACCTGCTTGCCCGGGAAGGTCAGCCGGGCCACCGCGTACGCCGCCATCGAGGCCAGAGCCACCGCGATCAACGTGGAGATCAGGCCGATGCCGATCGAGTTGAGCAGCGGGCGGAGGAACGTGGAGCTGGTCAGGATGCCCGAGTAGTTGCTCCACGTCCAGTGCGTCGGGAAGAAGGTCGGGTCGGTGATCGAACCTGGCGTCTTGAACGACAGGGAGAGGATCCACACCACCGGGATCAGCGCAAGCACGATCGCGACAATGTTCGCGGTAGTCCATCCGGTCCGCTGCCGGGCTGTGGCTGCCATCAGCGTCGCACCTCCATTACTCGTGTGCCGGCTCTCATCGCCGGAGGTCCGTTCCTGGAGCGGCAGTCCCGAAGATCTTGATGAAGACGACCGCGATGATCGCCACGCAAATCAGGATCAGGACGGAAAGGGCCGAGCCAAGGCCCAGGTTCAGCGCGGTGAACAGGTTGTCGTAGGTGAGGATCGACACCGATCCGGTGCCGTTGTTGCCCGAGGTGAGGATGAAGATGTTGTCGAAGATCCGGAACGCGTCGAGCGTCCGGAACAGCAGCGCCACCAGGATCGCGGGCTTCATCAGCGGCAGCATCACCCGGATGAACCGCTGCCAGGCGCTCGCCCCGTCGACCTTGGCCGCCTTGAGCAGATCCTCGGGCACGAGCGACAGCCCGGCCATCAGCAGCAGCGCCATGAACGGCGTGGTCTTCCAGATCTCGGCCAGGATGATGACGCCGATCGCCTGCCACTGCGAAACAAGCGGCGCGGCGTTGCCGAACGCCGCGGACAGGTACCCGGTGCTCGGTGTCCAGGCGTACAGCCAGCTGAACGCGGCGGCCACGGTCACGATCCCGTACGGGATCAAGAGCGTGGTGCGGACCGCGCCCCGGCCCCAGATGGTCCGGTACATCAGCAGCGCCACCAGCATTCCCAGCACGAACTCGATGCTCACCGACACCGCCGTGATGACGATGGTCACCCACAGCGCGCGCCACCAGAACGGTGAGGTGAGGATGGCCCCGTAGTTGCTGAACCCGACGAACTTGGTGAGCTGCGGGGCGGACATGATGTAACGCTCGAACGACAGGAAGACGGCGTAGCCGATCGGGTAGGCGGTCACGGCGATCATGACGATGACCGCGGGTGCGCACAGGAGCCAGCCCAGCCTGCGTTCCGCGCGCGCACCCTCGGACAACCTGGCCCGGCGCCGGCCTTTGGCCGCGGGCTCCTGGGTGGTAACCGGGGTGGTGGTAGTCATGTGTCCACCTCTCTGTGCGTATGCGGCTCACTCACGGAGTCAGCCCCTTGCCCTGCAGGGCGTTGTTGATCTGCGTCCTCATGTTCCGCTCAGTGCTCTCCGGGTTGATCGAGCTCGGCGGCGAGACCTGGTGCGAGATCGCCACCGACACCGACTGGTACAGCGGGGTCTGGGGCCGGACGGCTCCGTTGTTGACCTGCTGCAAGATCAGGTGCCTGAACGGGTATGCGCTCTGCATCTGCGCGTCGTCGTAAACGCTGGCCAGTGTGGGCGGCAGGCCTCCCTTGACCGCCGCGGTCAGCTGGTTCTCCGCGTTGCGCAGGCACAGCGCCGCCTGGAAGGCGAGCTGCGGGTGCGGCGAGTAGGCGCTGACCGCCAGGTCGATGCCGCCGATCGTCACCCGGGCTGGCCCGGCCGGGCTCACCCGCGGGTATGGCGCCCACTTGAACACCTTGAACAGCGCCGGGTTGTCGGTCTTCATCGACGGATAGACGAACGGATAGTTCAGCTCGAACGCGGCGGTGCCGGCCTCCATGGCCAGCCGGTTCTGGTCCTCCATCTGCACGCCCAGCGAGGGGTCGGCCGCGTGCGAGGAGGCCAGCTGCTTCATGATCGACAGTGCCCTGTACGCGGGCGGGCCCAGCTGGGCCTGCGTTGAGGCCGGGTTCAGGATGCTGCCGCCCGCGCTGGCGACCAGCGTGTTGAACCAGACGACGACGCCCTCGTACTGCGCGCCCTGGATCTCGATCAGGTGCGGCTTGCCCCGCCTGGCCAGCGCCGCGGCGTCGGCGAACATCTGGGCCCAGGTCGTGGGCGGGTGCGGCACCAGGTCAGAGCGGTACCAGAGCAGCTGGGTGTTGGAGTTGTACGGCACCGCGACCAGCTGGCCCCGCCAGGTCGCGGTCTTCAGCGGCCCGGTCAGCGTGCCTGCGACGGCCTCCTGCTTGAACCGGCCGGTCCACGGCAGGATCCAGCCGGCCGTGGCGAACTCGGCCTCCCAGGTGACGTCGAGGCCGAGGATGTCCATCGAGCTGTCGTGGGCGGCCAGCCGCCGGGCCATCTGCAGCCGTTGCTGGTCAGCCGCGCTCTGCAGCTTGTTGTAGATGATCTTGTAGTGGCTGTTGCTGCAGTTGTTCGCCGCCTGCTGGATCGCCCCGGACGGGTCAGGGAAGTTGTAGAAGTTCAGCGTGACCGGACCGGTGGACGCGCCCGCGCTACCGCAGGCGGCAAGCCCGGAGGCAGCTAGCGCGGCCACCGCCAGCCCGGTGATTGGGCGCCAGGCCGGGCGGGCCGGCCCCCGGCGGGAGTAGCGTCCGGCAGTGCTCCGTCGGTTGTTTCTCATCGTCCCTCCAGAGCGTGATCGCCCAGAGCGTGATCGCCCAGAACGTGATCGCCCAGAACGTGATCGCACAGCCCACGCTGGGCACCGCCCCGCGCGGTGCCGGCGAAACGGGGATAAGGGGATGCTGCGGCCGGCCCGTGACGACCGCCGCCCCGCACGCGAGAGACCGTGCCCGTCCCGGCCTTGACGGCCGTGGCGACGTCCGACAGGGTGCGCCGGGGCGCGGTTCGCACAGGCATCCTCCCGGGCGGAACCGCTCCCAGCTGGAAGCGATTCCGAGCTGGTTGGTTCATTTTTGATCTGCGAAAAACGGTTCGTCAAGTGCGCCGGCGCTCCGGTCCGGACCTCGACAGACAGTTGTGTCCGGCTCAGCGGGCATTTCGGGGCGAGTTGCCCGGGTGGCTGATCTCAGGGCGGCGGGCGCCTCGCTAACCTGATGGACTGATGAGTGAAGAGTGGCAGCGGTGGGTGGTTTACCAGGTGTACCCGCGGAGCTTCGCCGACTCCGACGGGGACGGCGTCGGGGATCTGCGCGGGGTGATCAGCCGCCTGGACCACCTGGAACGGCTGGGCGTGGACGTGCTCTGGCTGTCGCCGGTCTACCGCTCCCCGATGGCCGACAACGGCTACGACATCAGCGACTACACCGACGTGGATCCGCTGTTCGGCACGCTGGCCGATCTCGATGAGCTGATCGCCGGGCTGCACGCCCGCGGCCTGCGGCTGGTCATGGACCTGGTGGTGAACCACACCTCCGACGAGCACCCGTGGTTCGCCGAGGCGCGCTCCAGCCGGGACAGCCCGAAGCGGGACTGGTACTGGTGGCGCGACCCGCGCCCCGGCACGACGCCGCCGGAGCCGGGTTCGGAGCCGAGCAACTGGGAGTCGCACTTCTCCGGCCCGGCCTGGACCTGGGACGCTGCCACGGGGCAGTACTACCTGCACCTGTTCTCGCCCAAGCAGCCCGACCTCAACTGGGAGAACCCCGAGGTCCGCCAAGCCATCTACGCGATGATGCGGGGGTGGCTTGAGCGGGGTGTGGACGGCTTCCGGATGGACACCATCAACATGATCAGCAAGGTCCCGGCCCTGCCCGACGTCGAGCCCAGGCCCGGCTCACGGTACGGGCCCGGCAACCGGTACTTCATCTGCGGCCCGCGCAACCACGAGTTCCTCCGGGAGATGCGGCGCGAGGTCTTCGACGGCCGGAAGGATCACGTGCTGACCGTGGGGGAGATGCCGGAGGTCACCGTGGCCGAGGCGGTGCTGTTCACCGACCCGCGGCGGCGTGAGCTGGACATGGTCTTCCAGTTCGAGCACGTGACCCTGGACTTCGACGTGATCCGCTTCCAGGCCCGCGACTTCGCGCTGCCGGCGCTCAAGGCGTCGCTGGCGGCCTGGCAGGCCGGGCTGGCCGGGCGGGGCTGGAACTCGCTGTACTGGAGCAACCACGACCAGCCCCGGCCGGTGTCCCGCTTCGGCGACGACGGCGCCGGCCGGGTGGCGTCGGCGAAGACGCTGGCCACGGTCCTGTACCTGCACCGCGGCACGCCGTTCGTGTACCAGGGGGACGAGCTGGGGATGGCCAACCCCCCGCTGCGCGCGATCGCCGACTACCGGGACGTCCAGGCGCTGAACTTCTACGCCGGCGCGGCTTCGCGCGGTGACATCGACCTGGAGGCGCTGACCGCGGCGATGAGCCGGATGAGCCGGGATCTGGCCCGCACCCCGATGCAGTGGGACTCCTCGCCCGGGGCCGGGTTCACCACGGGTACGCCGTGGATCGCGATCAGCCCGGAGCACACCGAGGTCAACGCGGCCGCCCAGACCGGCGTGCCCGGCTCGGTGTTCGAGCACTACCGGGCGCTGATCCAACTGCGGCACAGCGAGCCCCTCATCATCGACGGCGACTTCGAGCTGCTGCTGCCCGGGCACCCGGCGCTGTGGTCGTTCCTGCGTCGTGGCGGCGATGCTGAGCTGCTGGTCGCGGCGAACTTCTCCGCGGACCCGCTGGCGCTGCGCCTGCCGCTGGACGACGACTGGGCGACCGCCGAGGTGATGCTGGCCACCTACCCGGGCGACCCGCTCCGCCCGCCGCCCGGCCTGGAGCTGCGCCCCTGGGAGTCCGTCGTGTGGCGTCGTGGCGGGCGCGGGGATCTGGAAGGCAGGCATGGTGACCGGCGCTGAGCCAGTGTCACCTCGCTGGGAGAAAAGTTTCTTACGGGACGGAGGAGGCGGGGCGGAGGAGGCCGTTCATCCCCCGGCAACCCGGCTGACCTCGCCCGTTGACCTGTACATAGCGGACGTGTATAACACGTAGGCATACCGCCCGTGAGGCCGTGCCGTGACGCTTGGCGTTTCTCCCGGCGCTTATCGAGCAGGTATCCCTGCGAGGCAACACAGGCAAGGAGGTGGCCACTTTGCGGTGGTCGAATAAATCGGGGATGTTCGCGGTGGTGGCTGCCGTCGCCGCGGTGGGCCTGGCGGCCGTCGGATGCAGCAGTTCGGGGTCTGGCAAGCCGGTGGCAGGCAGCGCCAAGCAGACGATCGTGTTCGCCGAGTCCGGCCTGGGCACCGAAGGCCAGCAGACCCAGAAGGCGATCAACGCGTTCGAGGCGGCCAACAAGAACATCAAGGTCACCGTGGACGTGCTGTCGCCGAACTCGACGACGTACCTGTCCCAGCTCGAGCAGTCGTTCACGGCAGGCTCGACCACTCCGGACGTCTTTGAGACCGACGTCACCTACCCGGCGAAGTTCGCCCAGGCCGGCTGGGTGCTGAACCTCAGCAAGTTCAACCCGGACATGAGCCAGTTCTTCCCGCACATTGTGGCCGCGGGCACCTACCATGGCGCCCCCTACGCCGTCCCCTGGTTCGACAATCCCGAGGGGCTGTTCTACCGCACCGACCTGGTCCCGACGCCGCCCACCAGCCCGGCGCAGGTCGTGGCCGACGCCCAGGCGGCCGTGAAGAAGGACCACTCGCTGAAGGAGGGGCTCGCGTTCGAGGCGGCCAAGTACGAGGGCGCGATCACCTCGTTCCTGACCGTGGACTCCGCGTTCGGCGGCAAGCTCGACCCGGCGAACATCAACACCCCAGGTAACGTGGCCGCCCTGAAGTGGCTGCACGACGCCATCTACGTCAACCACATCGCGCCGACCGCCGTCACCGGGTGGCAGGAGGGCAACGTCGAGCAGGAGTTCGTCTCCGGCAAGGCCGCGTTCTCCATCAACTACCCGTTCGTCGAGGCGCTGGCCACCGCGCCGCCGGTCAAGGGGCACGTGGGCTACATCCCGTTCCCGGCCGGACCGGGCGGCACGCCGGGCTCGGCACTCGGCGGCGAGATGCTGGCGGTCAACGCGAAGACCGCGCACGGCGCGGCGGCCTGGAAGCTGATCCAGTACCTGACCAGCCCGGCGGTGGAGACCGCCCGCGCTATCGCGACCGGTGACCCGCCGTCGCTACCGTCGGCCTACACCTCCGCGCTGTACGCCAAGGCGCCGTACTTCCAGAACGTCAAGACGCTCAATAACTACTCGGCCCCGCGGCCGGTCACCCCGAACTACCTGACGGTCTCCGCCGACCTGCAGACCCTGTTCTCTCAGGTGTACGCGTCCTCGAGCCCAGGGGCACCCGCGGCGGCGCTGAAGGCGGGGGCATCCGCCATCGCCAGCGCCGCTAGCGCCACGCCAGGTGGTTAAGCGACAATGCCGTCAGGACCGGACAGGGTGACTTGATGGCGACTGAAGCGCCCGCGCGCGACCGGCTGGCCCCGGGCAGGGGCCGGCCGGCGCGCCGGGCTGGCGGGAAGGCGGTGGTCGACCGCCGCTTCGGCTATCTGATCGTGGCGCCGGCTGTGATCCTGCTGCTCGCGGTCACCGCCTATCCGCTGATCGCCAACCTGTGGAACTCGTTCCACTTCGACAACCTCAGCTTCGGCGGCCTGCCGCACAAGTGGGTGGGTGGCCACAACTACGCGACCATGTTCGGCTCGGCCGAGTGGCGGGCGGCCCTGGTGCGCACGCTGGTCTTCACCGCGGTCACGATCATCTTCGACGTCGTGGTGGGCCTGGGCCTGGCGCTGATGATGAACCGCAAGTTCCGCGGCCGGGGGGTGCTGCGGGCCTCGATCCTGGTCCCCTGGGCCGTGCCCACGGTGGTCTCCGCCTTGCTGTGGAAGACCATGTTCGACCCGCGGTCGGGCTTCGTGGACTACTTCCTGGGCGCTTTCCACCCGGCCTGGTCCAGCCTCACCTGGGTGAACGCCAACGTGTCGCGGTCGTGGGCGGTCATCTTCATCGCCGACTCGTGGAAGAACATCCCGTTCGTGGCGATCATCCTGCTGGCCGGGCTGCAGATCATCCCCAACGAGGTCTATGAGGCGGCCCGGATCGACGGCGCCTCGGCCTGGCAGGCCTTCCGCCGGGTGACGCTGCCCATGCTGCGGCCCGCGCTGTCGGTGGCGCTGATCTTCCGCACCCTGCAGGCGCTGCTCGTCTTCGACGTCATCTACATCATGACCAGCGGCGGGCCCGGCACCTCGACCGAGACCCTGTCCTTCGTCAACTACCAGACGTTCATCATCAACACCGACTTCGGCTACGGCGGGGCGATCTCGATCGGGCTCGTGGTGATCGCCCTGGTCGTCTCCGCCGGGTACGTCCGCTTCCTGAGGCCCCAGACATGACCGGCACCGACATGACCGCCATCGCCGGCCGCCCGGCGGCGGCCCCGGCCGCGCGGCGCGGGGGGCGCCGCGGCCGCAACGCCATCAAACAGGGGCTGTTCTACCTGGCCGTTCTCATCGTCATCGTCATCGCGCTGTTCCCGTTCTACTGGATCCTCCGGACCTCGCTGTTGTCGGACAGCCAGGCGGCCGCGGGCGTGGGCGGTCAGAACGGGATCATCCCCTCGCACCTGTCGGGCAGCGCCTACGCCAACGTGTTCAGCCAGCAGCACTTCCTGACCCCGCTGGTCAACAGCGTCATCGTGTCGCTGGGCACGACGATCGTGACGATCATCGTGGGCTCGCTGGCCGGCTACGCGCTGGCCCGGCTGCACATCCGCGGGGCCGGCGCGATCCTGGCCTTCATCCTGCTGGCCGGGTTCTTCCCCGTGCTGGCCATGATCGGGCCGCTGTTCCTGCTGCTCAAAGACCTGAACATACTGGACAACATCTACCCGTTGATCATCGTGTACCTGGTCTACACGCTGCCGCTGGCCACCTGGCTGCTGAAGAACTTCTTCGAGCAGATTCCGGCCGAGCTGGAGGAGGCCGCCCTGGTCGACGGCGCGACCCGGCTGCAGACCCTGCGCCGGGTGGTGATCCCCGTGGCCATCCCCGGGGTGTTCACCGCCGCGATCCTGTCGTTCATCCTGGCCTGGAACGACTTCGCGTTCGCCGTCTCGTTCCTGCGCACCACCGGGCACTTCACCGCGCCGCTGGCCATCGTGACCTTCGGCCAGAGCCAGTTCCAGGTGTTCTACAACCTGATCGACGCGGCCGTCGTCATCGTCTCCATCCCGATCGCCCTACTGGTCCTGTTCGCGCAGCGGCGCATCGTCACCGGCCTCACCGCCGGCTCCTTCCGCTGAGATCGCGCGCTCCGTCAGCCCGGCGGACCGTGTCTATGCTTCCTCCGGGCTGACCGGTGCCGGGGCCGCGGGCAGCACGGTGGCGAAGTAGGACTCGGCGGCGGCGGTGGTGCCGACGTCACGCCCGGCTGCCTCGGACAGGTACCAGCGGTGCTCCAGGATCTCGTGGAAGATCTCCGGCGGCGGGAGCCGGTCAGCCAGGCCGTCGGGTATGGCGGCCACCACCGGGTCATAGACCTCCTCCAGCCAGCGGTGCGCGGCCACGGACGGTGACACCGGGTGGCCCTCCTTCTGCTCCAGGTAGCCGCGGAAGCTGGCGATGTCGTTCAGCAGGCGCCGGGCCTGGTGCTCGCCGGAGCTGATCCCGGTCTGGCGGAACAGCTCGCGGCTGTGCTGGCCGGACTCGGCCACCCTGGTCCGCACCCCCAGCCTGGTGCCTTCCGGCGTGGCGGTCAGCACCACCTCGTCGGCGTCAAAGCCCAGCTCGTTGAGCCGGCGGAGCCGCTCGGCGATGCGGTAGCGCTGTTCGGCGGGGCGGAGGATCTCCTCCCTGGTCAGCTCGTCCCAGAGCTGGCAGTACCGGCGGTGCAGATCCTCGCCGGTCTGGATCGGGTCCACGTCCGGCGGCAGCAGGCCGCCGGCCTGAAGGTCGAGCAGCTCACCGGAGATGTTCTCGACGGCGAGGCTGATGTCCCACCCGCGCTGGCCATCCGACAGGGACGAGTGCTGCTCGCTGGTCTCGGCGTCGACCAGGTAGGCCTGGAAGGTTCCCGCGTCGTAGCGGAACAGCGCGTTGGACAGCGAGCAGTCGCCCCAGAAGAACCC
>DASZAD010000117.1:0-3839 GCA_035945415.1 Streptosporangiaceae bacterium | reverse complement strand
GAGTCCTGACATCACCTCGTCGTACCCGGTGATGAGCCAGATTTTCCTGCCGCGCAGCAGCACCTGCTGGACCGGGCCGTCCTTCCTGATGGCGTCCAGGATGGGATACGGATCGGGCAGGGTGGTAAAGCCCGCTGGTATTTCGTGCATCACCCACACGGCGATTCGCTTGACTGCGGTCAGGGCGGTATCGCCGCGTCCCGCTGTAGTAGGACACGGCGATACCGGTCACATCTCAGATCCGATCAGTGCCAGTAACGCATGCCATACCTCCCGTCATCTCGGGGCTCCGGGGGACCGCAGCGCGACGTGCACCGCTTGCACGCCGCGTAGCGTGAGGTTCCGGCGGAAAACCGGGGCCGCGGTGAGCTGGGCGTGCGGGTAATGCCGGGCCAGCGTGGTGAACACCACCCGGGCCTGCAACGCCGCCAGGGAGGCGCCCAGGCACGAGTGCACGCCGCGGCCGAACCCCAGGTGCGGATTGGGGGAGCGGCCGAGCCGTAGCTCGCCGGGATCAGCAAACCGGGCAGGGTCGCGGTTCGCCGCGCCCACCAGCACGGTCACCGCGTCTCCTGCCCGCACCACATGGCCGCCCACCACGGTTCCGGCGACACACAGGCGTGTTAAGGCCCGTACCGGTGACTCGTACCGCACCAGCTCTTCCACAGCCGGGACCGGATCGCCGGCTGCCAGCTCGTTCAGTCTCGCTGGCCGGCTCAACAGCGCCGCCACGCCCAGCGAGAGGATCTTGCTCGCTGAGGTGTAGCCGGCATGCAGCAGCACCCGGAGGGTGTTGTCCAACACGGTTCTGCTGACGCCCCGGCTGGCGGCGTGGGCCGCCGCGAAGGCAACCACCCCGTCGCCCGGCGGCTTCATGAGCCAGTTCTCGGTGAGGGCGGACAACTCCGCCCTGGCGGACATGGCAGGCCCGGCCAGGTGCGGCCATAGCCCCGCGTCCATGCCGTCCACGATGGCGTCTGCGACCGGCCTGAACCAGGCGAGATCCGGCTCGTTCGAGCCGGTCACCCCCAGCACGCCCAGGATCGTCGAGAACGCGAGCGGCTCGGCGAACTCCGAGACGAAGTCGAAGCTGGGCCGGCCGGCCAGCGTGGCCAGCCGGTCCCGGACCGCTCTGGTGATGGCCTCTTCCCGTGCCCGGTAGTTCAGCCGCCGCAGGGCATCGACCAGGAGATGACGGATCGCGGTGTGGCCGGGCGGATCGAGTGTCTGGACGCTGATAGCAGCAGGCGGCAGTTCCTCACCAGCCCGGCGGAAATCTGATGCGAAACGCTCCCGGTCTCGCAGCACGGCCGAGCCATCCTCATGCCGGCTTACCAGCAGCGTTTCCAGGCTCTCATGCCAGAAGACAGGCCGGTGCTCGAGCAGCCACGCGTAGACGGGACCAGGATCCCGCAGTGCGGCAGGCTCGGTGAGCGCGAGGACAGGATCTGAAACCGTGGTCATCGCCGCATGTCTGTTGTCCATCTATCCAACGTGCGCATACCAGGCAGCACGGGCGTGCTGAACGTGCTTTCGCATTCTTTCAACGGCCTGTAGCACCCGGGTAGCATGCGGGTAGCGGCGGTCTAGGAGCCAGCGAGGATGATCACGCACCGTAGAGAGATGCAGTTCTTGCTGCTGGGACCGTTAGCGGTCTACGTCGGCCGGGCGGCGGTTCCGGTGCGGCCCGGCAAACAGCGTGCCGTGCTCGCCGCGCTGCTGCTGAGCGCCAACGACGTGGTGCCTGCCGATGACCTGGCCGAGATCCTGTGGGGAGCGCAACCGCCGCCGTCGGCACCCGTGACCCTGAGGAACTACGTGAAGCGGCTGCGCCAGTCGCTGGGAGACGCGGGGTGGGACCGGATCGCCACCCGCGCCCGTGGTTATTCGATCAGTGTCGACCGGGGTGAGCTGGACGTCACCCGGTTCGAGGGACTGTTGACTGCCGCTCACGCCGCGGCAGCGGAGGGCGGATGGGACAGGGCAGCCGTCCAGGCACGCGAGGCGCTGTCTTTGTGGCGAGGCGAGCCGCTCGCGGATGTGCAGTCGCAAGTGCTGGCGCAGCGCGAGATTCCGCGGATGACGGAGATGCGGCTGCGGGCGCTGGAGACGCGGATCGAGGCGGATCTGCATGTTGGCCGCGTCGATGTGGTTCCCGAGTTGCGGCGGCTGGCCCAGGCTCAGCCGTTCCGGGAGCACGTGCACGCTCTGTTGATGCTGGCGCTTTACCGCGACGGTCAGCGGGCGGAAGCGCTGGCCGCCTACCGGCACACCCGCCGCGCTCTGGTCAGTGAACTCGGGATCGAGCCGGGCGCCGAACTGCGGGAGCTGCACCAGCAGATCCTCACCGGTGAAGTGGTGGCGGCCTGCGGGCGCGGGAGGCCGCCGGGCGAAGCCCGGCCCGCGGTACCCAGGCAGCTACCGGCGCCGGTGGCGCATTTCACTGGCCGCGAGGGCGAGCTAGCGGCGTTGGACGGGCTGGTGGACCCGCACCGGGCGGGCGTGCCCGGCGGGGCGGTGATCGCGGCGATATGCGGGACGGCAGGGGCAGGCAAGACCGAGCTGGCGGTGCACTGGGCGCACCGGATCGCCCGGCGCTTCCCCGATGGGCAGCTCTATGTGAACCTGCGTGGCTACGACCCGGAACAACCAGTGACGGCCGCGGACGCGCTGGCCGGGTCGCTCCGCGCGCTCGGCGTCCCGGGCCAGGAAATCCCGGCTGAGGTCGCCGAGCGGATCGCGCTGTACCGCAGCCTGCTCGCGTCGCGGCGCATGCTCGTCGTGCTGGACAACGCCCGCGAGACCGAGCAGCTCCGGCCACTGCTACCCGGCAGCCCAGCCTGCGTGACGGTGGTCACTAGCCGTGACTCGCTGGCCGGGCTGGTGGCCCGCGACGGAGCCAGGCGCCTGGAGCTTGACATGCTGCCGGCAGCCGACGCCCTCGCCTTGCTGCGGACGCTGGTCGGCGACCGGGTGGCCGAGGATCCACAGGCGGCGGCCGCGCTGGCCAGCTACTGCTGCCGGCTACCACTGGCCCTGCGGATAGCCGCTGAGCTGGCCGTCGCCCGTCCCGCCGCTGCGCTCAGCGATCTCGTGGCTGAACTGGCCGGCGCGCGGAGGCGGCTGGATCTGCTGGATGCTGGCGGGGATCCGCGCACCGCGATCAGAGCGGTGTTTTCCTGGTCGTGCCGGCATCTGAACGCTGCCGCCGCGCGTGCGTTCCGGCTGGCGGGCCTGCACCCCGGCCCCGGACTCGATGTCTATACCGTCGCCGCGCTCACCGGTGCGACAGTGGAGCAGGCGACGCGGACCCTGGACCAGTTGGCGCGCGCACATCTGATCCAGGCCACCGGGCCGGGCCGCTACAGCCTGCATGACCTGCTGCGGGCCTATGCGGCCGAGCAAGCCGCCGCCGAGGGTGGCGAGAAGGAGCGCCGGGCTGCCCTCACCCGGCTGTTCGACTTCTATCTGCGAGCCGCCCATGTCGCGATGGACGTAGTCTTCCCGGCCGAGCACCACCGTCGGCCCAGCCCTCCCGGGGCGACGACCGCGGTCCCGCCGCTGGCTGATGTGGCCGCGGCAGGTGCCTGGCTGGACGCCGAACGGGAGAACCTGGCCGCCGTGGTCGCGCACACGGCAGGGGACGGCTGGCCGGAGCACGCCATCCGGCTGTCGGCCACCGTGTTTCGCTACCTGGAGGTGGCCGGCCACTATCCGGAGATCCGCGTCATCTGTGGCCACGCCCGCTGGGCCGCCAGGGAGGCGGCCGACCAGGTGGCTGAGGCGGGGGCGCTGCATCACCTGTCAATGGCCGACCTGCATCAGGGCCGCTACCGGCA